>JAIXVP010000046.1 GCA_027482905.1 Opitutaceae bacterium | reverse complement strand
GCGGATGGTGACGTCGACGCCGGGGCCGACGTTGAGCCAGTCGGGCGGATTGTCGAGGGCGAGGAGGAAGACGCAGGCGTCGGCGAGGTCGTCGACGTGGAGGAACTCGCGCCGGGGCGAGCCCGTTCCCCAGGCGACGACCTCGGGCGCGCCGGCCAGTTTCGCCTCCTGGAAGCGGCGGATCAGGGCCGGGAGCACGTGGGAGTTGGTCGGGTGGTAGTTGTCGCCGGGGCCGTAGAGGTTGGTCGGCATGGCGGAGTGGTAGAGGACGCCGTATTGCTTGCGGTAATACTGGGCGAGCTTCAGGCCGGCGATCTTGGCGATGGCGTAGGCCTCGTTGGTCGGCTCGAGGGCGGAGGTAAGCAGGCAGTCCTCGGTCATGGGCTGCGGGGCGTGCTTCGGGTAGATGCAGGAGCTGCCGAGGAAGAGCAGGCGGGGCACGCCGGCGCGGCGGGCGCCCTCGATGCAGGCGCTCGCGATGGCGAGGTTGTCGTGGAGGAACTCGGCCGGGAACGTATTATTGGCGTGGATACCGCCGACCTTCGCGGCGGCGACGATCACGGCGTCGGGGCGCTCGGCGTCGTGGAAGGCGGCGACGGCGCGGGCGTCGGCGAGGTCGAGTTCGCGGCGGGAGCGGAGCAGAAGCTCGACGCCGGGGCGGCCGGAGAGGCGGCGCACGAGGGCGGAACCGACCATGCCCTGGTGACCGGCGATGTGGATTTTCATGGGGGACGGAAGACGGCGGAGATTAACCACGAATCACACGAAAGGGGGACGAACCGCCCACGAAATCTTCAGTCGCAGGCGTTCGTGTCTTTCGTGGTTTTCGTGGTTAACCGCTTTGTGTTTTAGAGTTTCGGGAGCTTGGCGATCTGGGCCTCGCGCTTGGCGAGTTCGAGGTCGTGCTCGGTCATGATCTTGACCAGGTCCTTGAAGCGGACCTTGGGCTCCCAGCCGAGCTGCTTCTTGGCCTTGGCGGGGTCGCCGATGAGGAGTTCGACCTCGGCGGGGCGCTCGTAGCGGGCGTCGTATTTGACGTATTTCTCCCAGTCGAGGCCGAGCAGGCCGAAGCACTCCTGGCAGAACTCGCGCACGGTGTGGGTCTCGTTGGTGGCCACGACGTAATCGTCGGGTTTGTCCTGCTGGAGCATGAGCCACATCATCTCGACGTATTCCTTGGCGTAGCCCCAGTCGCGCTGGGCGTCGATGTTGCCGAGGTAGAGGGCGTCCTGGAGGCCGAGTTTGATGCGGGTGGCGGCGCGGGTGACCTTGCGGGTGACGAAGGTCTCGCCGCGGCGTTCGCTCTCGTGATTGAACAGGATACCGTTGGAGGCGTGGAGGTTGTAGGACTCGCGATAGTTCACGGTGAGCCAGTAGGCGTAGACCTTGGCGCAGCCGTAGGGGGAGCGGGGCCAGAAAGGGGTGGTCTCGGTCTGGGGGACCTGCTGGACCTTGCCGAACATCTCGGATGAGGAGGCTTGGTAAAAGCGGACCTTGTTGACCAGGCCGGCCTCGCGGATGGCCTCGAGGATGCGCAGGGCGCCGAGACCGTCGACGTCGCCGGTATACTCGGGAATATCAAACGAAACGCGCACGTGCGACTGGGCGCCCAGATTGTAGATCTCGTCGGGCTTCAGATCGTAGAGCAACTTCACCATCTGCACCGAGTCGGCCAGATCGCCATAATGCAGAAACAGGCGCGCTTTATCAAAATGCGGGTCCTGATAAATATGGTCGATGCGGGCGGTGTTGAAAGTGGAGGCGCGGCGCACGATGCCGTGGACCTCATAACCTTTCTTGAGAAGGAGTTCCGCGAGATAGGAACCGTCTTGACCCGTGATGCCGGTGATAAGCGCTTTTTTCATGGTGAGTAAACGACAGGAGCTTGCGGAAGCGACGAGACGCTGCGCAAGCATGTATGTTTTTGTATTACATATCTAAAATTGATCATTAAAACATGGACATCGACGGCTTGCGCGACGCCAACCGGCGACCACCTTGAGGGTATGCATGTGGTGTTATTCGCGGTCCAATCGGTGGATGGCTACATCACCCGCCAGGCGAAGGCGGGGGATGGGTTTGCATCCGAAGCGGACCGAACGCACTTTCGCGAAGCGATCCGCGCCTGCGACGCGTGCGTGATGGGCGGAGCGACCTACGATCTGGCGAAAGCGCGGATGCGACCGGAAGCGTTTCCGGCGCTACGCCGGGTGGTGTGGACCAGGAGCCCGGAAACGCGGGCGGCGGAGGCGTTGCCGGGGGTCTTGGAGTTCACCCGGGAGAAGCCGGTCGAGACCGTGGCGCGGCTGCGGGCGGACGGGCGGCGGCGTTGCGCGGTGCTGGGGGGCGGGCGAGTCAACGCGGCCTGGCTCGCGGCGGGCCTGGTGGACGAGGTGTGGCTGACGGTGGAATCGGCGCTCTTCGGTGGCGGAACCCCGCTGACCGGCGACGACGGATTACCCGGGCCGGAGGTGGCGCTTCGGCTGCTCGAGGCGAATGTCCTCGCGGAGGGCGGACCGGTGAGCCTGCGTTATGAGGTGAAACGATGAGAGCGGGGGAGATCTGGGCGCGGCGGGCGGGACGATTTTTGCTGACGGTGCTGGCGCTATGCGCACTCGGCGCGGCGTTGGGGGCGACGCTGTTTCCGGTCGTGGGCAAACTGGCCGGCACGCACAAGACGGTGCGCGAACTAATCGTGCTCGGGGCGCGCACGGGCGGGTTTTTCTTTCTGGTCTGGGCGCCCGGAGCAGCTCTGGTGCGGGAGTTTATGAGAGCGGCCCGGGAAAAGCAGCGAGCTGGCTGAGGGGCGAAGGCGGGCGCGGGTGGCCCGCGGGCGCAGGAAGCGAAAGAAGTCGGCGGTCTCGGCCGGGGCGGGACACAAAAAAGCCCCGGCGCGCAGGAGGCGCGGCCGGGGCGGGAGTTTAACGACGGGACGATCCGTGCTTAGACGGCGGCGTCGCCGCGCTCGTCGGTGCGGATGCGGACGACGTCTTCGACCGGGAGGACGAAGATCTTGCCGTCGCCGATCTTGCCGGTCTTGGCGGCGGCGGTGATGGCCTCGACCGCCTTGGGGGCGAGGTCGTCGCCGACCACGATCTCGAGCTTGGTCTTGGGCAGGAAGTCCACGGTGTATTCGCTGCCGCGGTAGATCTCGGTGTGGCCTTTTTGACGACCGAAGCCCTTGACTTCGGTGACGGTCATGCCTTCGATGCCGACCTCAGCCAGCGCTTCTTTGACATGCTCCATCTTGAAAGGTTTAATAATGGCCTCAATTTT
>JAIXVP010000263.1 GCA_027482905.1 Opitutaceae bacterium | reverse complement strand
AGAGGGGCATCTGGCCGCCTTCGAAGCCGGGGCGGATGGAGCCGCCGGAGCGGGCGGTCTGGCCCTTGCCGCCGCGACCAGAGGTCTTGCCGTGGCCGCCGCCTTCGCCGCAGCCGACGCGTTTCTTGCGATGAACGGCGCCGACGACGTTCGTCATTTCGTGAAGTTTCATGATGGGTGTTTCCTAGGTTGGGTTCGCCCCGCGCGGCCGGGATCGGCGCGCGGGACTCGGATGGAGATCAACGCGAGGCCTCAGGCCTTGCGGATGGCGGCGTAATCCTCAGCGGTCTTGAGCTGGAGGAGAGCCTCGATGGTGGCGTGCACCACGGCGATGTGGTTGCTGGAGCCCATCGACTTGGTGAGGATGTTCTTGATGCCGGCGGCCTCGAGGACGGCGCGGACGGCGCCGCCGGCGATGAGGCCGGTTCCCTTGGTGGCGGGCTTCAGGAGAACCTTGCCGCCGTCGTAGGTGCCAAACACCTCGTGCGGGATGGTGTCACCCTTGAGCTTGACCGCGAACATGTGCTTCTTGGCGCCCTCGGTGGACTTCTTGATGGCGTCGGGCACCTCGTTGGCACGGCCGTAGCCGACGCCGATCTTGCCGGCGCGGTCGCCGACGACGGCGATGGCGGCAAAGGAGAAGCGGCGACCGCCCTTCACGACCTTGGCGCAGCGGTTGATGAAGACGACCTTCTCGAAGAGACCGGAGTCGTCCTTCTGCTGGTCGCGGTTATCGCGACGGGGGCCGCGCTGACCGCCCTGACCGCCGCGAGGCGGACGGGCCTCGCGGTTTTCGGAGGGGGCGGGAGCGGCGGCGGGAGGAGTGGGAATGCTCATTTTAAGGGGATTAGAAGGTAAGACCACCGGCGCGAGCGGCCTCGGCGAAGGCCTTGACCTTGCCATGATAACGGGCGCCGGAGCGGTCGAATACGACCGAGACGATGCCGGCGGCCTTGGCCTTCAGGGCGAAGGCTTCGCCGAGGGCCTTGGCCCCGGCGAGATTGGCGGCGAGCTTCTGGGCGCGGAGATCCGCGTCCAGGCTGGAGAGGAAGGCGAGGGTCGTGCCGGCGTCGTCGTCCACCGCTTGGGCATAGATATGCTTGGACGAGAACTTGACGGCGAGGCGGGGGCGCACGGCGCTCCCGAAGACCTTTTTGCGGATGCGCCAGCGGCGTTTTTGCAGGAGGTCGGCTTTGCGAATTGTGTTCATGGACGGGGGTCCTGGGATGAAGATTAAATAAGTGAGGAGGAGGCCGGCTCGCGTTAGGCGACGGTCTTGCCTTCCTTGCGGCGGACGCGCTCGCCGACGATGCGGACACCCTTGCCCTTGTAGGGCTCGGGCGGATAGAAGGAGCGAATCTGGGATGTGACCATGCCGACGAGTTGCTTGTCGGCGCCCTCGACCTTCAGCTTGGTGCCTTCGTTAACGGTGATTTTGATGCCTTCGGGGATGTCGAAGAGGATCGGGTGGGAGTAGCCGAGGGCGAGGTCGAGCTGCTTGCCCTTGAGGGCGGCCTTAAAACCGACGCCTTGGATCTCGAGCTCCTTGACGAAGCCTTCCGAGGCGCCCTTGACCATGCCTGCGATCACCGAGCGGGCGGTGCCGAACATGGCGCGGGAGAAACGGGATTCGTCGAGGGGCGCTACGGTGACCTTGGCGTCGGCCACGGTGATGGAGACGACCGGGGCGAAGGTGCGGGAGACCTTGCCCTTCGGTCCGTCGACCGAAACGGTGGTGTCCTTGATGTCGACCTTGACCTTGGCGGGAATGATAACGGGAACTTTGCCTACGCGTGACATGTTGGAGGGTTCCTTGGGTTACCAGACGTTGGCGAGGAGCTCGCCGCCGAGCTTTTCGCGGCGGGCCTCGTGGTTGGTCTTCAAGCCCTTCGAAGTCGAAAGGATCGCGATGCCGAGACCGTTGAGCACGCGGGGGATGTCGGTGTAGCCGACATAGAGACGGCGGCCGGGCGTGGAGACGCGAGAAAGATTGGTGAACGCGGGGGCGTTATCGACGTATTTGAGCTTAACAACGACGGTCTTGTGACCGTTGGCGTCAACGCCAGTGGCAACGTCGGAAACGTAGCCTTCGTTTTTAAGGATGAGCGCGAAGCTTTCCTTGAGTTTGGAGTGCGGGATGACGCACTCGGCCTGGCCGGCGCGCGCGGAGTTGCGCACACGGGTCAGGAAATCGCTTACTGAATCAGCCATGGTGGGTGGATGTTGTGGGTTGAAGAAGCCGACCGGGTCATATCCAACGCGCCTTGCGACGCGCTTAACCCCCGGAAGGCGAAAGGATTTACCAAGAAGACTTGGTTACGCCGGGAATCTTGCCGTTCAGGGCGAGTTCGCGGAAGGTGATACGGGAAACGCCGAACTTCCGGATGAACGCGCGGGGGCGGCCGGAGAGGCTGCAGCGGTTGCGCACGCGGATGGGCGAGGAGTTTTTGGGCAGTTTCTGAAGGGCCTTGGACGCGGCGAAGAACTCTTCGTTGGTGGCGTCGGGGTTCAGAAGGGCGGCCTTGAGCTCGGCGCGCTTGGCGGCGAACTTGGCGACGAGGGTCTTACGCTTCTCGTTGCGGTTGATGGCGGAGGTCTTGGGCATGGCGGGAGGCGGTTAAAGTTAGGCGGCCTTGGTCTTGGCGGCGGCGTCGGCAGCCTGCTGGGCCTCGGTGCGGCGGAAGGGCATGCCGAGGAGCTTCAGGAGTTCGCGACCTTCGTCGTCGGTCTCGGCGGTGGTCACGATGTTGATATCGAGGCCCATGGTCTTCTTCACGCTCTCGACGTTGATCTCGGGGAAGATGGTGAAATCGTTGATGCCAAGGGCGTAGTTGCCCTGGCCGTCGAGCTTGGAGTGGACGCCGCGGAAGTCGCGGATGGTGGGGAGGGCGACCGCGATGAGGCGGTAGAGGAAGTCCCACATGGCGTCGCCGCGCAGGGTGACATGGGCGCCGACGACTTGGCCTTGGCGGAGCTTGAAGTTCGAGATGGCCTTCTTGGACTTGGCGAGGATGGCTTTCTGGCCGGCGAGCGCGGTGAGATCGCGCTGGATGTCGGCGATCTGGTTTTTGTCGGCCTCGGCGTCGATGCCGGTGTTCAGGCTGATCTTGGTCAGCTTTGGGACCTCGTGGGTGTTCTTGTAGCCGCGGCTCGCGATGAGGGCGGGCACGATGGACTCGACGTAGTGCTGTTTAAGCGAAGGGATGCGTTTGGTGCTCATTTGGATGGTTTAACCGCCGGATTGCCGACCCGACGACCTTGAGTGTTTTTTGAGAGGGGGGAGTGGAGGGACGAAAAGGGGCGAGGTTACAGAGTGGCACCCCGCCCCAAGCAAGAAGTTATTTCGCGGTGACGATTTCGCAGGTTCAGGCGGCCTTCACGGCGCGCTTCTTGGAGGCCTCGAAACGGCTCTTGAGCTGGAGGTTCGACACGTGGACGGAACCTTCGCGCTCGACGATGGCGCCGTTCGGGTTTTCCTGCGACTTCTTGAGGTGACGTTTGATCATCGCCACGCCTTCGATGCGGGCGCGGGACTTGGCAGCGAGGATCTCGAGGACCTTGCCGGATTTGCCTTTGTGAGAGCCGGCGATGACGACGACCTCGTCGTTGCGTTTGACGTGAAATTTAGTGGACATGTTAGAGAACCTCCGGGGCGAGCGAGATGATCTTCATGAAGTTCTTCGCGCGCAGTTCGCGGGCGACGGGGCCGAAGATACGGGTGCCCTTCGGGTTGCCGTCAGCGCCGATGATGACGATGGCGTTGGAATCAAAGCGAAGGTAGGAACCGTCGCTGCGGCGGACCGGGGCCTTGGTGCGGACGACGACAGCCTTGGCTACCTCGCCCTTCTTCACGGTGGCGTCGGTGCCGGAGTCCTTGATGTGGACGGTGATGACGTCGCCGACACCGGCGGTGGTGGTGTTCTGGCCTTTTTTGCTGATCATGGCGGCCTTGCGGGCGCCAGTGTTGTCAGCGACTTCGAGAATGGAGCGGAGTTGGATCATGGTCTGGGTTTCTCCCGGGGAGGGTTAGGCCTTGATGGCGGCGGCGACATCGGCCTCGGAGACGGCGGCGACATCGGCGATGATGGCGCGCTCCAGGACCTTGATCACGCGCCAGCGCTTCAGGCGGCTGATGGGGCGGGTTTCCATGATCTCGACCTTGTCGCCGACCTTGGTTTCGTTGGCTTCGTCGTGAGCGTGCACGACGGTCTTGCGATTGATGATCTTCTGGTAGCGCGGATGCGGAACCTTGAAGGGCACGGTGACTTTGATCGACTTGTCGCCTGAACGGCTGGTGACGTTGCCGACGAGGGTCTTGCGGGAATTGCGCTCGGGCGTGGCGGGAGCGGTGGCTTCGGTGGTGGACATGATGGGTATTCCTCGGAACGCGCTTAGGCGGCGGTCTTCTGGGTCTTGATGGTTTCGAGGCGGGCGATGTCCTTGCGGAGGGTGCGGAGCTCGTGGGTCTTCTCGACCTGGCCGGTCTGCGTGCGCAGGCGGAGGGAGAGGAGTTTTTCGCGGGTCTCGTTCAACTTCACGTTGATCTCGGTCGTGGTGAGATCACGGATTTCTTTGGCGGTTAAAGGCATGTTAAGGTTCTCCTGATTAGGCGTTAGGCGGCGGAACCTTCGCGGATGATGAAGCGGCACTTGAAGGGCAGCTTGGCATCGGCGAGGCGGAAGGCCTCCTTGGCGACGGTGGCGGGGATGCCGGCGAGCTCGAAGAGCACGGCGCCGGGCTTGATCTGGGCGACGTAATATTCGACGGCGCCCTTGCCGGAGCCCATTCGGACCTCGGCGGGTTTCTTGGTGACGGGCTTGTGGGGAAACACGCGGATCCAGAGCTTGCCCTTGCGCTTGAGGTGGCGGGCGATGGTGACGCGGGCGGCCTCGATCTGGCGGCCGGTCATGGGGCCGCGGGAGAGCGACTGGAGGCCGAACTCACCGAAGGCGAGGGTGTTGCCGCGCTTGGCATTGCCGGCGAGCGAGCCCTTCTGGGATTTGCGGTATTTGGTGCGGGCGGGAGCGAGAGCCATGATGGATTTCTCCTAATGTAGATGGGTGGTGGTGGACGGGGGAAGAGGACCTTAGGCGGTCTCTTCTTTCTTCAGGATCCAGCACTTGACGCCGATCTTGCCGTAGAGGGTCTTGGCTTCGTAGAAGCCGTAATCGATGTTTTCGCGGAGGGTGTGCAGGGGCACGCGGCCCTTGCGCTGCCACTCGCGGCGGGCGATGTCCGAACCGCCAAGGCGGCCGGAGCACTGGATACGGATACCCTCGGCGCCGAGGCTCATGGCGGTCTCGACGGCCTTCTTCATGGCGCGACGGAAGGCGATGCGGCGCTCGAGCTGGAGGGCGACGTTCTCGGCGACGAGACCGGCCTCGATCTCGGGCTTCTTGATCTCCTGAATGTCGAGGAGAACTTCCTTGCCGGTGAGCTTGGCGAGGTCGGCCTTGATGACCTCGACCTCGGCGCCCTTGCGGCCGATGACGATGCCGGGGCGGGCGGTGTAGATCTTAACACGGACTCGGTTGGAAGCGCGCTCGATGAAGATCTTGGGGACGGAGGCGCCCTTAAGCTTCTCCATCAGCGTGTTGCGGATGATCTGGTCTTCGTGAAGGAGCTTGGCGAAGTCCTTCTTGGTGGCATACCAGCGGGACTGCCAGTTGCGGCGGACGGCGAGACGGAAGCCGGTGGGATTGGTTTTTTGGCCCATGATGGTAAGTCTTAGTTGGTGACGCCGTCGGAGAGAACGACGGTGATGTGGCTCATCTTCTTGCGGCGGGGGGCGGCGGTGCCGCGGGCGGCGGCCTTGAAGCGTTTCAGGACGGGGCCCTGATCAACGTAGGCGGTCTTCACGACCAAGCTGTCCGACGAGAGGTTGTTGTTGTTCTCGGCGTTGGCGATGGCGCTCTTGAGCGTCTTGTTTATGAGCTGGGCGGACTTGCGCGGGATGAGCGCGAGATACTCGGAGGCCTCGGTGGCGGGGCGACCGGTGATGGTGCGGACGACCTCACGAACCTTTTTGGGGGACATGTGGGCGTTGCGGGTGACGGCGGTGACTTCCATGGTATAAGATTCCTTTTTTGGAGGCGACAGCGGCGGGTGAACAAGTCCCCTGCCCTGCCCTTTTGGATTGGTTATTTTCTAGATGAAACGGTTTTGACGGCGACGGAGTCTCCGGGCTGGAAACTCTGGCCGGACGCGAGGTCGAGGATAAGGGCGCTGGCCGCGCGGGGACGAAGATCGACAAGGAGGAGTTCCCCGAGCGGGGCACCGACGCGGGTGACGGTGCAGACCATGCCTTGGCGAAGACCCGCCTCGAAGCCGGCGTCCAAGATGACGAGATCGGCGGGAGCGAGGTGGGCGACTAGTTCGACCCGGGCCTCGCCCACGGAGCGCTCGACCGAGATCGCCGCGCGCAGCGCCGTCGCGCCGGTAAGGGCGACGACAAGGCCGAGAAGACGAAGAACGGTCGGGAACATGGGCGGAAGCGCGGAGGGCCGGAGCGGCGAACTTAGATCTCCTTGCGGGTCATGCCACCGTGCGCCTTGAAGACGCGGGTGGGGGCAAACTCGCCCAGCTTGTGGCCGACCATGTTGTCGGTGACGTAGACGGCGACGAATGCCTTCCCGTTGTGCACGTTGAAGGTGTGGCCGATGAAGTCGGGGGTGATGGTCGAGCGACGTGACCAGGTTTGGATGGGCTTCTTGTTCTTCGAGGCGACGGCCTTCTCGATTTTCTCGAGCAGGTGGTAATCGACGAAGAAACCTTTTTTGATGGAACGGGCCATGGTGGGTGGGCGGTAAGGTTACTTCTTGCCGCGCGGCTTGCGGCCGTTGTGGCGGACGAGGATTTGGCTGTTCGAGGGTTTCGAACGCTTGCGGGTGGGGAAGCCCTTGGCGAGCTGACCACAGGGGGAAACGAGGTGCTGGCGACCGCCACCACCCTTGGACTTGCCCTGACCACCACCGTTGGGGTGATCGACGGGGTTCATGGAAACGCCGCGCTGACGGGGGCGCTTGCCTAGCCAGCGGTTGCGGCCGGCCTTGCCGAGCGACTTGTTCATGTGGTCACCGTTTCCGACTTCACCGATGGTGGCGCGGCACTTGGGGTTGACCAAACGAATCTCGCCGGAGGGCATCTTGAGCTGGGCGGCGCCGTTTTCGACGGCGATGAGCTCGATCGAGGTGCCGGCGGTGCGGCCGAGCTGAGCGCCGCGGCCCGGGATGAGCTCGACGCAGTGCAGCTTGGTGGAGGGCGGGATGATCGACAGCGGGAAATTGTTCCCGACGTTAAAATCATTGGTCGTCGCCTTGTCGGAGGTGACGATGGTGTCGCCGATCTTCAAGCCGTTGGCGGCGATGATGTATCGCTTTTCACCGTTCGCGTAGGTGATCAGCGCTAGGCGGGCGGAGCGGTTGGGATCATACTCGATGGCCTGGACGGTCGCCGGGATATCGAGGATGGCGCGCTTAAAATCGACGATGCGATGGAGGCGCTTGTGGCCACCGCCACGGCGGCGGGTGGTGATGCGGCCGTTATTGTTGCGGCCGCCGGACTTGGCCTGCGAGTAGGTCAGGGACCGCTCGGGGCGCTTGGGGGTGATGGACTCATCCTTGTTCAGCACGGTGAAGCGCTGGGAAGGAGTGAGGGGACGGAAGGATTTGAGAGCCATGTTGGGTGGTTCCTTGGGTAGGTCGCGGCTTAGACCAGCTCGATCTTGTCACCAGCCTTGAGGGTCACGATGGCCTTCTTGACGGTGGAGGTCGTGGTCGGGCGGCCGGCGCGGGTGCGCTTGGGCTTGCCGGCGATGGTCTGGGTGTTGACGCGCACGACGTTGACTTTGAAGGTCTTCTCGACGGCGACGGCGATCTGGTGCTTGGTGGCCTTCGGGGTGACCTCGAAGGTGTATTGGCCGAGCTCGGAGGAAAGCCGGGAAGCCTTCTCGGTGAGGCGGACGTGTTTGAGGACGGCGAGGGCGTTCATTAGTTCTTACCTCCGTTGGCGCGAGCGATGATCTTCTCCAAGCCCTTGGTGCTCACGATGATTCGCTTATACTGGGCGAGATCCTTGGCGTTGAGCTTGGAAGCCTCCTGGATGGAGACGCGTTGAATGTTGCGGGCGGCTTTCACGGCATCGACCGGGAAGGTGTCGTCCACGATCAGGATTTTACCGATGGGGGCGATGCGACCGATCACCTCGTCGATGATCTTGGTTTTGGGCTGGGCGACGCTCCAGGCCTCGATGACGTCGATTTCGCCGGCGACGGCGCGGTCGAAGAGAGCGCGGGAGAACGCGAGGGCCTTCACCTGGGCGTTGACTTTCTTGGAGTAATCGCGGGGCTTGGGGCCGAAGACGACACCACCGCCACTCCACAGGGGAGAGCGGATGGAGCCGGCGCGGGCGCGGCCGGTGCCCTTTTGACGCCAAGGTTTTTTGCCGCCGCCGGAGACCTCACCACGGGTTTTCGTGGAGTGGGTGCCGAGGCGGGCGTTGGCGTTAATGGCGACGATCACTTCCTTGAGGGCCTGGCTGCCGCGATTTCCCTCGAATTGGGGAATCTCGGCGAAGTCCTGCTCGCGGGAGGTTTTACCGTCGGCGCTGTAAACTTTGAGTTTCATGGGTGGCGTTCTCCTTTACTTGGCGCCCTTGGGCTGACCCTTGATGGCGGTGCGGACGATCACGTCGTCACCGTTGGCGCCGGGGATGGCGCCCTTGACCAGGATGAGGTTCTTGTCGGCGACGATCTTCACCACCGTGAGGTTTTGAAGGGTGCGACGAACCTGGCCCATGTGGCCGGGCATGGCCTGGTTTTTCCAGACGCGACCGGGGGTCTGGCGCATGCCGATCGAGCCGATGCGGCGATGGAACATGGAGCCATGGGTGGCGGGACCGCCGGCGACACGGAAGCGTTTGACGACGCCCTGGAAGCCTTTGCCCTTGGTGATGCCGATGACATCGACGAGCTGGCCTTCCTTGAAGGCGTCGACGGTGATAACGTCGCCGGCCTTCTGGGTGGGCTTGTCGGCGAGGCGGACCTCGCTGAGGACGCGGGGGGCGGACTCGAGACCAGCCTTCTTGGCGTGGTTGAGTTCGGCCTTGGAGGTGTTCTTGCCTTTGAGGGCGGAGAAACCGAGCTGGACGGCATTGTAGCCGTCGGTTTCGAGGGTCTTGACCTGGACCACAGAATTGGGTCCGGCTTCGACTACGGTGACGGGGACCAGGACGTTTTGAGCGTCATAGACCTGCGTCATCCCGATCTTTTTACCTATGAGGGTGTTGATCATGGCTAAGCGGTAGGTGGAGGGTTTCCGTTTCGTGAGACCTACATTAGCGATTCCGGCGGAGGCCGCCGGAGCGCGCTAAACTGTTGGACTGAAAGGGCTGGGTGCGAGGTTCGGGGGCGATTCCTTACACGTTGATGGAGATATCCACGCCGGAAGGGAGGTTGAGCTTCTTGAGCTCGTCCACGGTCTGGGCGGTGGGTTCGATGATGTCGATGAGGCGCTTGTGAGTGCGGCTCTCGAACTGCTCCATGGACTTCTTGTCCACGTGCGGGGAGCGGTTGACGGTCAGTTTCTCGATCTTGGTGGGAAGAGGAACGGGACCGGAGACGCGGGCGCCGGAGCGCTTGGCGGTCTCGACAATCTCGAGGGCGGACTGGTCGATCACGCGGTAATCGAAGCCCTTGAGACGGATGCGGATTTTTTGGCCTTTCATTACGAAAAAAGAACGAAGGTTTAGGTGCGAGCGGGAGCCTTGGAAGAGGTCTCCACGATCTTGGCGAGGAGCTGGTTGGGAACCTGCTCGAAATGGGACGGGGTGATGGAGGCGGACGCGCGGCCCTTGGAGAGCGAGCGGATGTCCGTCACATAGCCGAAAAGGTTCTCCAGCGGGACGGACGCGCTGATGATGCACGCGCCGTTCTTGTTCTCCATTCCGGCAATTTGGCCGCGACGACGGTTGATGTCGCCGATGAGATCGCCCTGATACTCCTCCGGGGTGGTGACCTCGACGCCCATGATGGGTTCAAGGAGAATCGGCTTGGCGTTCTTCATGGCGTCCTTGAACGCGAAGATGCCAGCCATCTTGAAGGCCATTTCGGACGAGTCGACCTCGTGGAAGGAGCCGTCCTTGATGCGCACGATGGCGTCGACCACCGGATAACCGGCGACCACGCCGTTGTTGGCCGCTTCGTTGATACCATCGGTCGAGGGCTTGATGAACTCCTTCGGAATCGATCCACCGACGGTCTCGTTGATGACCTCGATGCCCTTGCCCTTTTCGTTGGGCTCGATGGTGACCACGACGTGGCCGTATTGGCCCTTACCACCGGACTGGCGGACGAACTTGCCCTCGCCGTTGGCGGGGATCGTGATGGTCTCGCGGTAGGCGATCTGGGGTTTGCCGGAGGTGGCCTCGACCTTGAACTCGCGTTTCATGCGGTCGACGATGATCTCCAGATGAAGCTCGCCCATGCCGGCGAGGATGGTCTGGCCAGTGTCTTGGTCGGTCTTCACGCGGAGGGTCGGATCCTCGGCGACAAGACGCTGGAGGGCGGTGCCGAGCTTTTCCTGGTCGGCCTTCGAGTTGGGCTCGATGGACATCGCAATAACGGGCTCGGGGAAAGACGGAGGCTCGAGGCGGATGTCGGCGTCCTCATGACAAAGAGTGTCGCCGGTGATCACATCCTTGACGCCAACCATGGCGCAGATGTCGCCGGAGTAGGCGATGTCGATTTCCTCGCGGTCCATGGCGCGCATCAAAACGAGGCGGGAGACGCGCTCGGAGCGGCGGGTGCGGGGGTTGTAGACGGCGGTGCCCTTGTGGAGAGCGCCGGTGTAGACGCGGAAGAACACGAGCTTACCGACAAAGGGATCGGTCCATAGCTTGAACGCCAGACCGGCGAGCTTGGCCTTGTCGTCCGGGGTGACGCCGACGCTTTCACCGTCGCTGTTCGTGCCCATCATCGGAGGCAGGTCGAGCGGGTTTGGCAGATAATTCACGACGCAATCGAGGAGACGCTGGATGCCCTTCTTTTTGAAGGCGGAGCCCGGGATGACGCCGGTGAACTTCATCGACACGGTGGCCTTGCGAACCGCGACCATGAGCTCGGCCGGGCTGATGGACTCTCCACCGAGGTATTTTTCGGCGAGGGCGTCGTCGAAGTCGGAAACGGCCTCGATCAACTTCTCGCGGTATTCCTTGGCCTGGGCGACCATGTTCTCCGGGATCGGGTGCTGCTTCGGGTCGAGATCCATGTCGAGCGGATCGACGAAGAAATAGGCGATCTCCTGGACGAGATCCACGACGCCATTGAAGTTCTCCTCGTTGCCGATGGGCAGGAAGAGGGCGTGGGCGTTGGCCTTCAGCTTCTCGCGCATCTCGTCGATGGCGCGGAAGAAATTGGCGCCGGTGCGGTCCATCTTGTTGATGAACGCGACGCGGGGCACGCCGTATTTGTTGGCCTGGCGCCAGACGGTCTCGGACTGGGGCTGGACGCCGGCGACGGCGCAAAACACGGCGACGGCGCCGTCGAGCACGCGCATGGAGCGCTCGACCTCGGCGGTGAAGTCCACGTGCCCAGGGGTATCAATGATGTTGATACGCTGCTTGATGCCCTTCCACGGTCCGCAGGAGGCGTTCCAGGCGCAGGAGATGGCGGCGGCGGTGATGGTGATGCCGCGCTCGCGCTCCTGCTCCATCCAGTCGGTCACGGCGGTGCCCTCGTGGACCTCGCCCATCTTGTGGACGGCGCCGGAGTAGAAAAGGATGCGCTCCGAGGTGGTGGTCTTGCCGGCGTCGATGTGCGCGGCGATGCCGATGTTGCGGGTCCACTCCAAGGGGAAGGGACGGTCCTTGGAGTTGACCGGCGAGATCTTGCTCTTGTCGGTGACGATGGTGATGACGGGGGCGGCGGCGGACATGGTGCGCTTGGGTCGGAAGAAAAGGGTGCGGGACGATTACCAACGCAGGTGGGCGAAGGCGCGGTTGGCCTGGGCCATCTTGTGGGTGTCTTCCTTCTTCTTCACGACGTTGCCGGTGTTGTTGTAGGCGTCGACGATCTCGGCGGCGAGGGCCTCCTTCATCGGCTGGCCCTTGCGGCCACCGGCGGCGGTGACGATCCAGCGGAGGGCGAGGGACTCCTGACGCTCGTAGGAGATCTCGATCGGAACCTGGTAGGTGGCGCCGCCGACGCGGCGGCTCTTCACCTCGAGGCGGGGGCGAGCGTTCTCAAGCGCGCCGATGAGCAGATCGACCGGATCGCCCTTCTGGAGCTTCTCGGAGACCTTCTCAAAGGCACCGTAAACGATGCGCTCGGCGAGGTTCTTCTTGCCGGACTGCATGACGCAGTTGACGAGGTGGGCGACAAGAACGCTACTGTAGCGAGAGTCGGGAACGGTCTGGCGCTTGGTGGCGCGATGGCGGCGTGACATGGTGCTTGGGAGGGCTTAGGGCTTGCGGTTCGACGGATTACTTCTTGGCGGCCTTCGGGCGCTTGACGCCATATTTGGAACGGGAGCGACGACGCTTCTCGACGCCCGTGGCGTCGAGGGT
>JAIXVP010000430.1 GCA_027482905.1 Opitutaceae bacterium | reverse complement strand
GAGGGCGAGCTGGATGGCGTCGTCGGAGACGGGCCCCCAGGCGCCGCGTTTGATGAGCGAGGCGACCTCGGGCCAGGCGTGCAGGGCGACCTGGCAGTTGGCGCGCGCGGTCAGCACCTCCGGGCTATCCCGCAGCGCGAGCGGCAGGCCGTCCAGCCAGGAGAGCGCGCGGCCGGCCTCGTCGATCGCGAGCAGCCAGCCGATCAGGTGGCGGATTTCCTCCGGGCGACCGGCGGCCTCGGTTTGGAGCGGGGGCAACAACTCCGCGAGGGTGGCGCGGCCGGCGGCGAGGCGGACGTTGGCGGCGAGGAGGCGGTCGACGTAGACGTGGTCGGGCTCGGCGAGCAGCTGGTCCGCATGGGCGAGGGCGGCGTCGAAATCCCGGCGCCGTCCGGCGTCGAGGATCAGTTCGCGCAGGGCGGTCACGCGGGTTTCTTTGCGCGCCACGAGTTCGCGCAGGCCGCGGCGGGCCTGATCGGCGCGGGCGGCCGGGGCATGGCGCAGGCCGATGGTGTAGCGTTCGAGGCGGGCGACGGGGTCGTCGGGCGAGGTCTGCACCAAGCCGTCGAGGATGGTGTCGGCCCGGTCGGGCAGGCCGCTGGCCATGGCGAGGGCGGCGGTGGCGCGGCGGTAGCGGGGCGAGGTTTGTTCCGACGGAGCGATGGCCTCGATGGCTTCCCGGGCGGTCAGGATGTCCTGGAAGAGCAGGGCGGTGCGGACGAGGTCGTAGCGGGCGTCGACCCCGGCCGGGTCCAGCTCGACGACGCGGCGCCGCACGCGGACGGCGTCGGCGTTGCCGGTGTGTTCGAGCAGGTCGGCGGCGAATTTCCACACCTCGGCGTTGCCGGGGTCCTGGCGGAGGGCGTTGTTGATCGCGAGCTGGGCGTTCGGGAGGTCGTTGGCGGCGGCGAATTTCTGCGCCTGGGCGAGCGTGCCGCCCTGTTTCCAGGCCTGGTAGCGCGAGCGGAGCGCGGGGAAATTGAAGAACAACAGCGCGGCGGCGGTGAGGCCGGCGATGAGGAGCAGCAGTTTGCCCGGGCTGAGGTCGTCGCGCTCGAGGATCATGCGGGATAAAAGGGATGGGCCGGCGGGGGCGGGGAGGGCAACCCGATTGAGGGCGGGTCGGTAACCGACGTCGGTGCGCGTTTCCGGAATTGCCTCCCGGCGCGGTCGCCGGGCAGCTTGCGCAAATGGGGGAAATGTCCGTCACGCAGGCCTTTTTGGTGTTGAACGCGTTGCCCGATATCGGGCCGGTCACGACCAACCGCCTGCTGGCGGAGTTTGGCGACGATCCGCGTCGGCTCTTCGACGCGCCGGCTGCGGCGCTGGAGGCGGTGAAGGGCGTCGGCCCGCGCATTAGCGGCAACCTGCGCGGCTGGCGGGCGCTGGTGGACCTGGCCAAGGAGGAGGAACGGCTGGCGCTGGCCGGGGCGACCTTCGTCAGCGTGCGCGACCCGGGCTATCCGCCGCTGCTGCGCGAGCTGCCGGACGCGCCGCTGGGGCTGTATCGGCGCGGCGATTACACCTTCGATGCGCCCTGCGTGGCCATCGTGGGTTCGCGGCGGACCACGCTCTACGGACAGGCCACGGCGCGGAAACTGGGGCACGATCTGGCGAAGCTGGGTTTCTGCGTGGTGAGCGGGCTGGCGCGTGGGATCGACAGCCACGCCCACGAGGGGGCGCTGGAGGCGGGCGGGCTCACGGCGGCGGTGCTGGGCAACGGCATCGACATCGTCTACCCGCCGGAAAACCTCGGGCTCTACCGGCGCATCGAGGAGCGGGGCGCGGTGCTCACGGAGTTTCCCTTCGGCCGGCGGGCGGACAAGCAGTCTTTCGCGATGCGCAACCGCATCGTGGCGGGCATGTGTCGCGCGTTGATCGTGGTGGAGAGCGACGTGAGCGGCGGCTCGATGATCACGGCTAAGTTCGCCGGCGAGCAGGGCCGGCTGGTTTTTGCCGTGCCGGGGCGGATCGATCAGCCGAGCAGCGCGGGGTGCCATCAACTCATCCGCGACGGGGCGACCTTGTTGACCTCGGTGGACGACGTTTTGAGCGAATTGAACTACTTGGAGGGGTTTGGGCCGGCGGGCGTGGCGCCGATCCCGGCGAAGGCGACCGCGTCGCCGGCGGTGGCGGGGCTCGGGGCGGACGAGGCGCGGGTGTTGGGGTGCTTCGCCGGCGGGGCCATCCTTTCGGTCGACGCGCTGGTGGGGCTCACCGGCCTGGCCAGCCCGGCGCTGGCGGCCACCTTGATGATGCTGGAGTTGAAGCGGCTCGTGGCGAAGCGGGTGGACGGGGCCTACGAGGCGCGCTGAGTCCGCCCGAGTGCGACGGGCTCAGCGGCGGCGGGTGGCGCGGACGACGAGCACGGGGCTTTCCAGCCACGCGGCGCCGCAGGCCTCGACGCCGGCGTCGGTGTCGGCGCCCCAGCGGGCGAGAACCGGGAGGGCGGCGGCGAGCTCCTCGGCGGCGCGCTGGCCCTTGAGCGCGAGCAGGCGGCCGCCGACTCGGGCGTGGGGCAGGCTCCAGGCGGCGAGTTCGTCGAGGGCGGCGACGGCGCGGGAGGTGACCACGTCGGCTTGGCAGGGCGGGACGGCGTTGGCTTTGCCGCGTCGGATGGACACGCGTTTGCCGAGGTCAAAGCGTTTGATCATCTCGGCGAGGAAATCGCACCGCCGTTGGAGCGGTTCGACGAGAATGACGCGAAGGTCGGGCCGGGTGAGGGCGAGCACGAGGCCGGGCAGGCCGGCGCCGGTGCCGATGTCGGCCACGAGTTCGCCGGGTTTAATCAATTCGGCGAGCGCGGCGCAGTTGAGGAGGTGGCGGTCCCAGAGGCGGGGCACCTCGCGCGGGCCGATGAGGCCGCGGATCACGCCGCCGGTGGCGAGTTCGCGGCCGTAGGCGTCGAGGCGGGCGAGGGCGTCGGGCGCCAGACCGCGCGCGGCCTCCGGGGGAGCGGCCGGAAAGGGCGGCGGCGGCTCGGGCGGAGGCGTGGAGGCGGAGGCGTGGCGCGGGTGCTGAGGCATGATGACGCTCAGCCCGGGGGCCAGTTGAGTTGGCGGCGGGCGAGAAGGTGGACGTGGAGATGGGGAACGGTTTCGCAGGCGTCGGGACCGTGGTTGATCACGAGGCGGAAGCCGCGTTCGAGGCCGAGTTTTTTCGCGACCACGCCGGCGGTGAGCAGCAGATGGCCGAGCACGGCCTGGTGTTCGGGGGCGGCTTCGCCGACGCGGGGGATCACGACCTTTGGGATGAGGAGCAGGTGGACGGGCGCGGCCGGGGCGATGTCGTGGATGACGATGCAGTGCTCGTCCTCGTGCTCGATTTTCGCGGGGATCTCGCGGGCGATGATGCGTTCGAAGAGCGTGGGCATGGCGGGAGCAATCAAAGCGCGCCGAGGGCGCCGAGGAAGGCGCGGGCGATGATGAGGTGTCCGGTGGAGTTGGGGTGGATGCGATCCCAGGCCAGGGTCATCGGGTGGGAGTGGACGGTGACGGTGTCGAAGGCGGCCTGGGTGTCGACGAAGACGGCGTCGTGGGCGGCGGCGAGTTCGCGCACGACCGCGCCGTAGGCGTCCATGGTCGCGCGCATGGGGTCGGCGCGGTGGGGCTCGATGAAGAACGGGGTGGCGAGCACGAGGCCCTTCACGCGCGGGCGGGTGCGGGCGACCAGGTTTTCGAGGGTGGCGCGGTATTCGGGCAGGAGGACCTGGAGGTCGGCGCGGAGGGGGGTGTCGAACTGACGCCACACGTCGTTGACGCCGATCATGATCGACACCCAGTCGGGCGCGGGGGCGAGCACGTCGGTTTCCCAGCGTGCGGAGAGGTCGCGGACGGTGTGGCCGGAGGTGCCGCGGTTTATGATCCGGATACGGTCGGCGGGGCGGGTGGCGCCGAGCCAGGCCTCGACCAATGAAACGTAGCCGTGGCCGGTGCCGGCGCGGGGGTTCCACGGGGTGGCCTCGCCGGCGGGGTCGCGGCCGGCGTCGGTGATGGAGTCTCCGATGAAGATGAACTTGGAGGCGGGGGCGACGAGCATGGCGGGATTCGAGCCGGGGCGGGCGGTTCAGGCGAGCTTTTGCCGGGCGGGGGACCAGCAGGTGGTGCGGCCGCCGATCGTGGCGCGCTCGAGGGGTTTTTTGGTGCGCGGGCAGACGCCTCCGTCCTTCCAGCGGTGTTGAAAAAGCCAGGAGGCGGGCGGGTCCTCGAAGGTCTCGCCGGTGATGGCGAGGGCCTGGGCGGCGACCCACACGGTTTCGCGGTGGAGTTTTTTCACCTCGGCGGGCGAAAGGTCCCCGCAGCGGCGGGCGGGGTGGAGGGCGGCGCGCCAGAGGATTTCGTCGGCCATCCAGTTGCCGATCCCGGGGAAGCGCTCCTGCATCAGCAGAACGGCTTTGAGCGGGGCGCGGGCGCGGCGTCGGAGAAAGTCGGATACGGCGGCGAGGGTGAAGGCGGGCGAGGTCACGGCCGGGGCGATGCCGGCCCACCAGGCGGGAGCTTCGGGGCCGGCGTGAAACTGCACACGGCCGAACATGCGGAAATCGGAGAACACGAGCGAGCGGCCGGCGGCGGGCTGGTCGAGGATGAGGTGGTCGGCGCGGGCGTCGGGCAGGCCGGCGGGGCGGACCGAGAGTTCGCCGGTCATGCCGAGGTGAAGGCCGAGCCAGAGTTGGGTGCCGGCGGGGTCGGCGGCGGTGAGCCGGAATAGCATCTGCTTGGCGGCGGCGGCGGACGAATCGAGCCGCGCGCCGGGCAGGCGGCGGGCGAGTTCGGCGGGATCGCAGGTTTTGAACACCCCGGCGCGGGGGTGGAGGCGGACGCCCGCCAGGACGCGGCCAAGGCCGGGGTTCCAGCGTTTGCGGATGAATTCGACTTCGGCGAGTTCGGGCATGGTGGCGTCAGGAAAGGCGCATCCCGCCGAAGGGCAAAGCCGGGTGCGTCAGACGCCGGCGGTCGGGAGCGTTTTTTTCAGCTCGGCGAGTTCGGCGGCGAGGGTGTCGACCTTGCGGAACAGGTCGGGCAGGCGCTGGCGGAGGACGTTGATGCGTTGTTCGAGCTGGTAGGGAAGGCAGGGGGAGCCCTTCCAGAAGGTGCCGGGGGCGAGGTCGGTGTTAATGCCGGTCTGGCCGTCGGTCTTGGCGCCCTTGCCGATGGTCAGGTGGCCGGCGACGCCCGCCTGGCCACCGAGCACGACGTAGTCCTCGAGGGTGGAGCTGCCGGAGATGCCGACCTGGGCGCAGAGGATGCAGTGGCGGCCGACGGTGACGTTGTGGCCGATCATCACGAGGTTGTCGATTTTGGTGCCGGCGCCGATGTGGGTGCGGCTGAAGCGGGCGCGGTCGATGGTGGTGTTCGCGCCGATCTCGACGTCGTCGTCGATCACGACCTGGCCGATCTGGGGGATCTTTACGTGGCGGCCGGTGGAGGACTCGTAGCCGAAGCCGTCCGCGCCGAGCACGACGCCGGCGTGGAGGCGCACGCGGTCGCCGACGACGCATTCGGTGGCGAGGTGGACCCCGGACATGAACCAGCAGCCGGCGCCGACGCGGGCCTGGCGGCCGATGAATACCTGCGCTTGAAGGACGCTGAAGGGGCCGATCTGGGCGCCGGACTCGATGACGCACAACGGGCCGATGGTTGCGGCGGGGTCGATGACGGCGTCGGGCGCGACGACGGCGCTCGGGTGGATGCCGGGAGCGGGGCGGGGCCAGAGGGAGGCCTCGATCCGGGCGCAAAGGGTGGCGAGGGCGGCGGACGGGTTGTCGACCAGCAGGAAGAGCTGGTCGGGGGCGGGCTCGCCGGCGAAGTCGGCGGGGAGGAGCACGACGGAGGCGCGGGTGGCGGCGACCTCGGGTTTGTATTTCGGGTTGCCGAGGAAGGAGAGGTCGCCGGGGCGGGCGTCCTTCAACGCGGCGATCTGGCCGATGGTCGCGGCGGTCGCGCCGCGGGTGGCGCGGGGAGCGAGCAGGGAGATGAGTTCGTCGGCGCTGAAGGCTAGGGTCATGAGTGGGTGAACCCGAGTGGCTGCGGGGATGAGGCGGGCAACGAATTCTCCGGTTGCCGTCCAGAGACAAGGCGGCCGGGCCAGGCGCAGTGGGTCTCGCGCGGGCGGCGGATCAGTTTGCGTCTGCCTCGATGGCCTGGAGCGTGGGCGAGCCGAAGGTGATCAGGACCTCGGCGAGGCCGTCCTCGGAGTCGGATTCGGAGTCCGCGT
>JAIXVP010000361.1 GCA_027482905.1 Opitutaceae bacterium | reverse complement strand
ACGCCGTCGATGGCGTTGTAGACCGACATCAGGGACTGGGCGCCGCCCTCGACGATTCCGGCCTCGAAGGCGGGCAGGTAGGTTTCCCAGAGATCGCGCGGTTCGGGGCGGGCGTCGAAGGTGTGGCGCTCGGCCTCCGGTCCGCTGTGCACCGCGAAGTGCTTCACGGTGGCGACGGTTTTGAGGTATTTCGGATCGTGGCCCTGGAGCCCCTGGCAGAAGGCGACCGCGAAACGGCCGGTGAGGAAGGGGCATTCGCCGTAGGTTTCCTGGCCCCGGCCCCAGCGGGGGTCGCGGAAAACATTGATGTTGGGCGACCAGAGCGTGAGCCCTTCGTAGATGCGCGAGGCGCCGCCGGATGCACGCAGCGTGGCGTGATGCTTGGCGCGGGCTTCGGTGGAGATGACGTCGGCGACGCGCCGAACGAGGGCGGGATGCCAGGTGGCGGCGAGGGCGATGGCCTGCGGGAAGACGGTGGCGACGCCGTTCCGCGCGACGCCGTGGAGGGCCTCGCTCCACCATTGGTAGGCGGGGATGCCGAGACGGGGCACGCCTTGAGTGTCCATGCCGAGCTGATCGACCTTTTCCGCCAGCGTGAGGCGGACGACGAGGTCGTCCACGCGAACCTCCAGCGGGAGGTCCGGATCGCGGAAGGCGGGCAAGGCGGGAGTCGGTTTCATGGATGGCCGGGCTCGTAGTCGAACCAGTCGAAAGCGGCGCGGACGGCGGACTCGGCCCCGCGACCCGAGGCGAAGAGGCCGAGCATCACGCCGGTATAGCCTCCGGCGACCTCGGTGGCGAGATAGCGGGTCTCGTGACGGCCGATTTCCCGGGATACGCCGTCCGCGGCGGTCGCGAAAAAGCGGCACCGCGCGCGGTCCACGGCCACGGAGATTTCAAAGGGGCCGGAGGGGATCGGGAGCGGCTCCGACTCGCCAGCGAGCGAGCCGATACGGCGGCGGACAAATGCGACCCGGAAATCGCCCCGGCGGGCGACGACCAACTCGGCGTGGTGGCGTTGATCGATCAGCACGGTCAGCCCGGCCTCTTCGCGCTCAGAAGCCGGTTCAAAATCGAGCCAGGCGCGCGCGGTCGCCTCAAAATGGCGCAGCCGTCGGAACACCGCCGCCGGGCTGGCGAGGTCGTCCAGGGCCGGGGCGGCGCAGCGCAGGGTCAGCCAACCGGGACGCGCGTTCAGCGAATAATCCTCAAACGCGGGCAGCCGCAACCGGACCCAATCCGGCCCGAGGGCGGCGGAGTCGAAATCGTCGCGGACGGGCGCGGGCGGCAGAGGCCGGGCCGGAAGATCGCGGGCGACCTCCATCCGCTCGGCGACCAGCGCACCGCCGTTGACCACAGGCCAGCCGTCGGCGGTCCACTCGACCGGGGCGAGGCAGGTCTCGCGACCGAGCGGATGAAACCCGTGCTCGGCGTAGCGGATCGCGAGGAACACCGCCCACCAGTCGCCCGCCGCGTCGGAGAAAAAATCGGCGTGGCCGGTCGACGTGATGATATTCATCCGGCTGCGGTGGGTCAGCACGGGGTTGAACGGACACGGCTCAAAGGGACCGAAGGGCTGCCGGGATCGCGCGCAGGTGACCATGTGGCACTCGGCGGTGCCGCCCTCGGCGGCGAGCAGGTAGTAGAACCCATCGCGTTTGAAGAGGTGCGGCCCCTCCGGATAACTCCCGCCCGAACCCGTCCAGATAAGACGCGGTTCGGACAATAGCGTGCCGGAGGCGGGATCGATCTCGGATTGGTATAACCCACGCACGGTCGCCCAGCCGGTGCCGTTGCCGGTCCAAAAGACCCGGCCGTCGTCGTCGAAGAACAGCGATGGATCGATGCCGCCCTGGTTCACCCAGATCGGATCGGACCAGGGACCGGCGGGATTTTCGGCGGTGACGAAAAAATTCCGGAAACCCCGGCCGGTGACGTTGACGGTCGTGGCCAGGTAGAACCGGCCGGCGTGGTGACGAATCGTCGGGGCGTAGATGCCGTCGGAGGGCGCGACGCCGGGAATCTCCAGCTGGGAGGGACGATCAAGCACATGTCCGAGCTGGCGCCAGTGGATCAGGTCCCGGCTGTGGAAAATCGGGACGCCGGGAAAATACTCGAAGCTGGAGTTTACGAGGTAGAAGTCCTCTCCGACCCGGCAGACGCTCGGGTCGGGGTAAAAGCCGGGGAGGATGGGGTTGCGGTAGCGCATGGTCCCGACATCGGGTCCCGGGAAGGCGGACAGGGCGACGTCGGGCGACGGACTCATGGCGTGGCGACGGCGGGCGCGGCGGGCGGGACCGCCAGAAAGAGGTGGTCGAAACGGCCGCGGTAGATCCGGTCCGCGCCGCCCAGGCCGATGATGCCGGCGACGGCGGGCGGCAGAAATTCCCACGTCCCGGGCAGACGTCGCGCGGCTTTCGCCTCGCCGATTTCCAGCCGGGCCAGATCGCCCTCCACGGTGGCGCGGACGCGGGTCCAGCGCTCGGCCGGCAGCGGTAAGGTGACGCTGGAAACCAGATCCTTGGTCCGGTCCTCGCTGGACACCTGCCAGACGTTGAAGGTCAGTTCGCCCTTCGACTTGCGGTAACGCAGCTCGCAGAAGCGGTAGAGGTTGAAAACCGTCTGGTGTTCCGTCCCGGCGACGTCGGGGCACAGGTCGATGCCGAGGGTGAAGCGCGGCGCGACGGGTTGCTTGGCGGACAGGCGAAGCCCCTCCGTCTGGGTGCCGTCGAGCGCGAAGCCTCCCGCGGGCGAAACGGTGAACCAAGGCGCGGGCGCGACGAAGTGATTTTCTCCGGCCAAGTCGATCACGTGGGACTCGCCCTTGAGAGAAACCACCTTGGTCGAGCGCCAGTAGGCGTAGGCGCCGGGAGGCAGTTCCGGCCCGTCGGCGAGGGCCGGCGCGGGGGCAGCGGGAAGCGAGGAGAAACCGGCGACACAGGCGGCCGCCACAAAACGAAAGAAGGAGGAGACTCGGCGCATGGCGGACGTCAGGGGGTGGCGACGCTCAACTCGGAGATCGAGCCGACGAATTGCCGCGAGGCCGGCATGTTGGAGGAAACCTGCATGCGGGCGGGCTGGGGCGTGAAAACGAAGCCGGCGGGCAGCTCGCCCTCCTTGCGCGAAAGGCCGACGCGCAGCGTGAGTTTGCCGTCCCGGTAGGTCGCGGTGGCCACGTTCCAGACGTCGGTCATGTGCTCACCGCGCAGAACGTAGTATTTTTTGTCGGACACGGACAAGATGATGAACTCGAGCTGGTTTTTTTCGCGGTTGATGCGCAGTTCGTAGGTGGCGTTAAGGCTGACCAGCGTTTGCAGGGGCGGCCCCTGGTCGAGGGGCTTGAAACGCACCTTGATTTCCACCGACTGATGGGGGTCCATCGTGCGGCGGGTGAATGCCGGGGCGTTCTGGGTGCCATCCAGCTGCACGACCTTGCCGCCCGGGGCGTCGGGATCGTCGATCAGCCTGGCACCGCCGCCCTTGAACGAAAGGGCGTTGGCGCCGGTGTCGTCGGGCACCTCGATATCGGTCTGGATTTCGAGGGCCTTGGAGAAGCTCCATGTCTGGGAGAAACCAGCCGGGGCGGTCAAAACAGCCAGGGACGCGGCGAAACAAACGGCGAGAAGGCGGGGGGTGTTCATGAGGTTGGGGTGGAATCGGATTCGAAACGAAAACAATCGAAGTCGGCGTGGCCGGAGACGCCGTCGGCGAAGAGGCCGACCTTGGCGCCCATCCAACCGCCCTCGCGGGCCGTGAATCTTCCGGGTAAATCGACGACGTCCCCGGTGGCGGCGGCGTGGGCGAAGCGGCACCCGCCGTCGGGCTCCACCGCGACGCGGAGCCGGAGCGCGCCCTCCGGGACGGGCGTCTCGAATACGGTGCGGTTGTCGATGCGCAGGCGCAGGAGCCGGCCGGCCGGACCGGCCACCACGGCGAGACAGGCGGAGGACGCGCCGGCGGTCACGACCAGGCCGGCGCAAACGGAACCGGCCACCTCCACCAGCGTCTCGACCGCGAAGCGGCGGGCGGGGAATTTTTGCGAAAGCAAATGCGGGGTGAGCTCGAGTTTCTCCGGATGGACGGGACGGGCGGCGAGACGCAGCCAGCCGGGACGGGAGGACAGATCGGCCCAGGCCGGATCGTGATTCGCCTGCCATTGCCACTGCGGTCCGAGGCGCTCGGCGGCAAACTCGTCCGTGGTCGGCGGGGCCAGGCGCGGCCCGCCCGGGCGCAGCAGGGCGTTCGGCGCGCCGGCCACGGGCTCGCCGACGGCGTCGGACGCGGGCAGAAACCCGACCCGCGGCCAATCGTCGCCGGAGGGCCAGACCACGGGCTGGAGGTGGGTGATGCGGCCGAAGGGACCGACATCCTGGAAATGCAGGAACCACCACTCGCCGGCCGGGGTGTCGACGAACGCGCCCTGATGTGGGCCGTTGATGGCGGTGGTGCCGCGAGCCAGAACGATTTTCTCCTCGTAGGGTCCGGTGATCCGGCGTGAACGGTAGGCGACCTGCCAGCCGGTGGGCACGCCGCCGCCGGGGGCCATGACGTAATACCAACCGTCGCGTTTGTGGAGCTTGGGCCCTTCGAGGTAGGGGTGATGGGGGGCGTGGACGATTTCGACGCCCTCGCCAAGCAGGCGACGGCCGTCGGGGGACATGGGGCGGACGTGCAGCCGGTCGCGTTTGCCGGCGCGGGAGTTGGCGTAGGCGTGGAAGAGCCATGCGGTGCCGTCGTCATCCCAGAACGGGCATGGATCGATCCAACCGACCGCGGCTTGCACCAACCAGGGCTCCTCCCAAGGACCGGCCGGGTGATCGGCGACGGTCGCGTAGATGCCTTCGTCCGGCATGGGGAAAAAAATCCAGAAGCGACCGGCGTGTTCGCGCAGCGACGGTGCCCAGACCCCGCAACCGGGGCGAACGACGCCATAGGAGGGGTGAGGCACCTGACGCAGGGCATGCCCGACGAGTTCCCAATTCACCAGATCGGTCGAGCGCAACAAGGGTAGTCCGGGCGTGGCGGTGAAGCTGGACGCGGTCATCCAATACTCGGCGCCAACGCGAATCACGTCGGGGTCTGAGTAATCGGCGTGCAGCACCGGGTTCAGGTAGGTGCCGTCGCCCTGATCGGGCAGCCAAGGATGGGGAAAGTCGGAGGGAACGGGCATGGCAAAGCCGGGTGACCGCTGTCCGGAAACGACAGACGGCCAAAAATGGTGGAGGATAAACCGGGCGGGCCCGGCCGGGAGTCCGAAGGCCTACCACCAACGCCAGAGCGTCGGATTGGTGGCAAAATTCTGATTACCGGCCAGCGACTGGACGTGGTAGTCCGCGTAAAGGTAGAGCGCCTTGCCGCCGGGTTGAGAAATGCGGTATTTGGTGGCGACATCACCCACGGTGGCGGGCTCCGCGGTGGCGGGATCAAAATCGGCGTCGCCCACGCCCGCCGGGTCGTTGGTCTCGGCGGCCAGCACGGTGCGGCTGGGAGAGGGGCAATTGGAGAGGCGGGCGCGCCACTTGCCGCCTGAGGTCCAGATATACGGGTTGAACGAAAAGTGGATGTATTCGCCGTAGGGGCTGTTGTCCGAAGTCAAACCATCCGGAGGCACCGCGCTGGCGGAGAACCAGACCGGACGCTTTTTCCACTGATATTGGCCGCTGTTGTTGAAGCCGGACTTTTTGGTGAAGTACCGGTCGAGGGACTCGTAGACGGGGAAACGTGCTCCGGCACCACTGGCCGAAGGGGTGTTGTTGGCTTCGCCCGCCTGGAAAGCGCCGCCGGCGTTCAAAGAATTGGGCATGGCCCCTTTGTTATCGGAGACGTAACCGGCGGCCGCCTGGCCGATCTGACGCAGATTGGACATGTCTGTCGTCATCCGGGCGGCGGCGCGAACGCGGCCGACGGTGGGGATGATGATGGCCGCGAGGATGCCGATGATCGCGATGACGGTGAGCAGCTCGATCAGGGTAAAGGCGTGTTGGCGGTGGGAACGCGGGGCGGTGAAGGACATGGCGCGCGGGGTTGAAATTTCCAGGGAAGAAGACGGGGGCCGACGGCGGTATGGGCCGTCGGCCCGAAGAGAGCACCGGTCCGCATTGAAGCGGACCGGCAAGGGCGGATCAAGCGGCGGAGCGACGGCGGCGGGCGGCGGCGAGGGCAATCACCCCCAGGCCCAAAACGGCGGAGTAGGTGGCGGGCTCGGGGATGGCCGCGGCGACCACGACCTGGAGATCGCCGGTGCTCAGATCGAAGTAGGCATTCTTCTCGGCACTCAGGCTGAAGGCGTTGGCCGAGCCAACGTTGAGCAGGTTCGTCGCGCTGATGGTGGCCGAACCGGCGATAAGCGTATAGGCGCCGGCGGCCACCGACCCGGTAAGACCGCTCAGGTCGGAAACCGAGAAATTGCCGAAACTGACGGTGGCGCCGTTCACGTCGAGCACGCTGGTGGTGCTGAAAGCAAACTTGGAACCGGAATTGAAGGTGACACTGCCGCCGATGGTGCCGTTGCCGCCGAGGGTGCCGCCCGTTTGCACGGTGACGGTGCCTGAACCGGTGCCGGATCCGGTGGTATTCTCCACAAAAAGAGTGCCGGCGGAAACGGTCACTCCGTTGGCGAAAGTGTTAGATGCACCCAAGGTCACGGATCCAGTTCCAGTCTTGCTCAAGGCGGTGCCCAATCCAGCGTTGGAATGGTTGCTGATTACCCCGTTCAGGACGAGATTGCCCGCGCCTCCGACGGTGAGAGTGACCGCCTTTTCACCGGTGGCGTTACCCGCGCTGTTTTGGATCGTGCCCGTAAGCGTCAGAGTTTGACCCGCAGTCGATGCAAGAATCGAGTTACCATTGGAGCGTCGATCCATGTTGAAAGTGCGGTTGGAACTCCCTGAGTTGCCGGTGTATTCAAAAGTGCCGCTGCTGTTGGTGCCGCCCAAAACGATCGCGGTATTGGTGCCGCCGCTTCCGAAGTTACTGGCAACTCCGAAATTATTGAGGGTGGAACCGGAGGCCTTCCCACTTACAATCTGGAGCGTGGTGATCGTGTTGGAACCACCAAATGTCACCGCAGCCGCAGCCGAGTTAACATTTACATTTGTCGAAATGGTGACGTCGGAACCTAAGTTCAAGGTCCCGGTCGGACGAAGATCGAATGTGCCTGCGCCCGAAACGGCCAAAGTGTTTCCGTTGGTCGTAAAAGATGTGGTGTTTAACTGAAGATTCCTAGTGCCACTGCCGATGGACCAAGTTTGATTGGCACCAAGAATAATCGGCACAGCGTTGAAGATTAGCGCGCTGGACGAATTGGCCTTGGTGATTCCGCCGGAACCAATGGTTAAAGTTTCGGTGACTGGCGTGCCGTTAATCTGGAAGTCGGTCGTTCCAGTAACGGAATGATTAAAGCCAAGCACCGACAGAGAGCCTCCAAGATTGGCAGAACGGGTGGCGCTTAAAGAACTCGAGACGATGGTGTCGGCCGATCCGGGGACAACGCCCCCACTCCAGGAAGTCGTAAGATTGAGCGCGTTGGTATTATCGAGTTTGGTGATATCGGCCGCATCGACACCCTGAAATGCCGACAATGCGATGAGCAGCACGGCAGCCGGGCGAAGTTTACGGGACAGGGAACGGGAGACGCGGGGGTGATGTAACGATTTCATGGTTGGGATAAAACGAAGGAAAGGAGGTAGGAAAGATCGGGTGGCGACCAAGCCCGACACCGAAAACCTAGATAGTTTGCCAATTATTTCCAGATAATTCTCAGGATTATTTGCGCAAAATCATGCAAAAATAAAAGCCGTTGGAGAAAGACAAGTTAGGAGGCGCGATACCGCCTGCCACAATGGTGAAACCGAGCCAAAAACAGTCGGGCGCAGCCGGAAAACGACCCACCGCAAAAAAGCCCGGGGCGCGGACACGCGGAGAGAACAAAGCACGACCAAGGCAGGGTAAGGCATGGGGTAAAGGTCGGGGTAACCTGCCATCAGAAAGGCAGCACGAGGTTTACTTTTCCAGCCTCATTTCAGAGAAATCATTCAAAAACTTGCGCAATTTTTGCGCAAAAGCCTTTGCGCGCGGTATAGGGCTCGAACAAGATTCACCCATCGCCATGGCCCGCCCCCCCTCCCCTCGCGTCAATCTCTCCAGCATCGCCACGCGGCTGGGCGTTTCCATCTCAACCGTATCTCGCGCCCTGCGGGGCACCGGCGGCATCCACCCGGAGACGGAGGCGCGCATCGTCGGACTCGCCAACCAAATGGGTTACGCGCTGCGTCCGGGGGCGCGCGTCGGCGGAGGCCAGACCGGCTTGCCCGCGCTACGACATGTGCTGGCGCTTTCACAGAGTTCGTCACCGATCACCGACCAGCGCTACATGGCCGGCATGAGCGGGGCGGCGGTGGGCTTCAACGTGGCCATCCTATCCCACCTCGTGCCGCACGACCAGTGCGCGACGGTGCTGGACGCCCGCCTGGGACCGGCCTCGCTCAAGGCGGGACTGGTGAAGGGCGCGATCCTGCTGCACCGCTGGCCGGCGGACGTCGCCGCGACGATCGCGAGGATGTTTCCCACCGTGTCGGTGGTGCACGACTATGCGGGCGCGGACATCGATCTGATCGGGACCGACGACCGCCGCGGGGTGGACGAGTTGATCGCGCACCTGCAGGCCGGCGGCCACCGGCGCATCGGGTTTTTCGGGCTCTGCCCCGAAGTGAGCTGGTCCTGCGCGCGCTACGCCGCCTACGTCGAGGCCCTGACCCGCCGAGATCTCGGTCTGGATCTGCGCAACGTGGTCCGCATCGACCTGCCGGCCGCGCTCGCCGCCGAGGAATTCCCGGCCGACGCGTGGGGCGCGACGGTCAAGGCCCGCCTGCGCGACAAGGTCGACGCGTGGATCTGCGCGAGCGCCATGACCGCGCAGACCTTGTGCCGTTTTCTTCTCGGGGCAGGCCTCAACATCCCCGGGGACGTGGCGTTGGCCAGCTACCACGGCGGTTCGTATCCGCGGGCCGGAGACCTGCCGGCGATCACCACCACCGACGTGGTGGACGAGGAACTCGGCGCGGCGGCGGTGCGACGTCTGATCAATCGACTGGAAAACCCCGGCGAATCGCGCCGCTCCATCCTCGTGCCCGCTCGTCTGGTGACGGGCGCCACGACCCGTCCCGTCGGCGGGACGGCCTAGGCCCGCGACCCTAGAATCGCGGATCGAAGCGGAAGGCCTCGGGCGCGCCGAAGATGAGGCGGGAAAAATCCGGGTGCAACGGATTGAGCAGGTAATTGAACTCCCCCGCGATCACCGCGCTGGGCACGCGCAGGGCGACCGAGCGCAGGGAGACCAGCCAGGCCTGGCCGAACATCCGCGTGGAGTCGTGGGCCGGGACCAGGCGCCACGCCTCCGGGTAACGGACCGGAGTCTCGATCGCTTCCAGCGGGATTTGCGCCTCGGCGATCACCCAGGCATGACGGTGGAGCTGGGCGTGGCCGGGCACGTTGGCCATGATCTCCAACGCGGCGAGCGCGCGCGACTCGGCGGTGTAGACGATGCGGTGCCCCTTGGGATGCCAGCGCGCCTCGGCGTGCAAGCCGCCCTCGCCGGAAAACAGCGTGGCCGCCCGCTCCGCCGGGCTGATCCGCCAGACCGTGCGAAAACTCACGAGAACAGGCCGTGCTCGATCCGGCCGATGACGTTTTCGACCTCGCGGGCGCCGGGCTCGGTGCGCGCCATGTCCAGCGGCGTGCGCCCGCCCAAGGCGGGCAGACGGCTGTTCAACCACTCGCGGGTGTTTTCATGCGTGCCGAAAAAGGCCTTCGCCCGATCATAAAGCCGCATGATACGCACCGCGCGTTCGCCCTCGGGAATATCCAACCGTGCCTTGGCCGCGACGCGCCGGGCATAGGTGCGGGCCGGGATATGCACCAGACGCGCGAGCTCCTCCACCGTGTAGCCCGATTCGCGCCCAAACCGAACGAAATCAACGATAGGCAAACCCTCCTCGACGACGCTCGCCCACTCGGCGTCGGTGCGCAAGGGACCGGGAACGGAGTTCAAAGCATCAGCCATAAAGTCATCATCCTTATGCCAAATGGCAGCGTCAACACCATTTCCAGCTTTTGGCGTTAACTTTAATGCCATTTGGCATAGAGCGAGGCGAAGACCACGCCGGGGAGGCGTAGTTTGCTCACATAAGCGGCGGCGGCGGGCAGACGTCCCGGGATCAACCGGCGAGGACCTCGGCGAGTTTGGCGGTGGTTTTACCGCCGCCCATGGCGGAGTCGGGCCGGCCGCCGCCCTTGCCGTCGAGCGCGGCGGCGAGAGTCTGGATGATCTTGCCGGCGTTCTTGCCCGCCTTGATCGCGGCGGGGCTGCACAAGGCGACCACGCTGGCCTTGTCGCCGATAACCGCGCCGAGCTGCACCACGCCCTCGCCGAGTTGGGCGAGGACCTGGCTGCCCAGTTGGCGCAGGGCCTCCGGGCCGTCGGCCTGGACCACGGCGGAGACGTAGGGCAAACCGTCGCGGGTGGTCGCGGCGGCGGCGAGCTTCGCGGCCTGGGCGGCGGCGGCGGCCTGTTCGAGGGCGGCGAGTTTTTTGGCCTGCTCGGCTTTCTCGGCGAGCAAGGCGGTGAAGCGTTGCTCCAGCTGCGAGAGCGGCGTGCCGACCTGCTCGGCGAGGGCGTGCAGGCGGGCCTGCTCGGCGGCGACGTAATCGTAGGCGGCCTGGCCGCAGACGGCCTCGAGGCGGCGGGTGCCGGCGGCGACCGCGCCTTCGGATACGATTTTGAAAAGGCCAATTTCGCCGGTGGTGTTGACGTGGGTGCCGCCGCAGAGCTCGCGGCTGTAACCACCGATGTCCACCACGCGCACGCGTTTGCCGTATTTCTCGCCGAAGAAGGCGAGCGTGCCCTTGGGCTTCGCGTCGAAGTCGGTCTCGTAGCCCTTCACCTCGGCGTTGTCCAAAATGCGCCAGTTCACGATGGCCTCGATCTCACGGAGCTGGGCCGGGGTGACCGCCTCGAAGTGGGCGAAGTCGAAACGCATGCGGTCGGGGGCGTTCAAGCTGCCGGCCTGGCGCACGTGGGTGCCGATGACGCGACGCAGGGCAAAGTGGAGCAGATGGGTGGCGGTGTGGTGGCGCTGGATGGCGCGGCGGTGGATCATGTTCACGCCGGCCTCGACCACGGTGCCGACGAGGGAATCGAGGAAGGCGGGCGTGACCGGCTGGCTGCCGCGCGGGGCGGCGGGGAGGATGCGCCCTTCCACGTTGGAGACGTGGTGAAGGTGGCGGCCGGCTTTGTCCTTGATGGTGTCGCCGATCTGCACGGCCTGGCCCTGGGCAAGGAGCACGCCGCAATCCCCAAGCTGTCCGCCCATTTCGGCGTAGAAGGGGGTTTCGTTGAACACGAGGTAGGTGTCGTCGCCGGAGCGCACGACCTCGGTGACGGTGACGGCGTAGGACTGGGATTTGCCGATGACGTAGCCGATGAAGGGGGTGGGCTTGGCCTCGGCCGCCTCGGCGCCTTCGGTCGCGGCGACGACGATGACCTTTTTGGTGGAGGCCTGGCCGCGGGCGCGCTGGGCGTCCATCAGGCGCTCGAACTCGGCGGTGTCCACCGTGAGCCCGCGCTCGGTGGCAAGCAGTTGGGTCATGTCGAGGGGGAAGCCGTAGGTGTCGTAGAGTTCGAAGGCGAGGGCGCCGGAAATCACGGCGGCGCCGGCGGCGGCTTTGTTGAAAATGGCGAGGCCGCGATCCAGCGTCCGCCCAAAGCTCTCCTCCTCGCTGCGGATCACCCGGCGGATGATGTCCTGGCGCTCCTTCACCTCCGGGAACACGTCGCCGAGGCTCTCGACCACGGGAGCGACGAGTTGCTCGAAGAAGCCGACGCGCAAACCGAGTTTCGTTCCGTAGAGGATGCCGCGGCGCAGGATGCGGCGGATGACGTAGTTGCGGCCCTCGTTGCCGGGCATGATGCCGTCGGCGATGGAGAGGCTGACAGTGCGGGCGTGGTCAGCGAGCACGCGGTAGGCGACGTCGATGTTTTCCTGGTCGGTCAGGCCTTCGCGCTTGGTCGGGACGGTGCCGGTGTAGGGCTTGCCGGAGAGTTCGGCGATTTTGGCGAAGAGCGGCGCGAAGACGTCGGCGGCGTAGTTGGAGGGCTCGGCGGTGAAGTCGGTAAAACCCTTGGTGTTGGCGTAAATGCCGGCGACGCGCTCAAAACCCATGCCGGTGTCGACGTGTTTGGCGGCGAGGGGGGAGAAGGTGCCGTCGGCGTTGGCGTTGAACTGGATGAAGACGTGGTTCCAGATCTCGATGCAGCGGGGGCTGGAGCTGTTCACACCCTTGCGGCCCTCGGTCTCGTCGTCGGAGGGGAGGAGGTTGAAGTGGATTTCGGAACAGGGGCCGCAGGGGCCGGTGTCGCCCATCTGCCAGAAGTTGTCCTTGCGGTTGCCGTGGACGATGTGGACGGCGGGGTCGAGGCCCTCGGCGCGGAAGAGCTCGGTCCAGATGGCGGCGGCCTCGTGGTCGAATTCGGAGGGGTCGCCGGGCTTGGGAGCGTAGACGGTGGCGAAGAGGCGTTTGGCGGGGATGCCCCAAACCTTGGTCAGGAGGTGCCAGCCCCAGGTGAGCGACTCCTTTTTGAAGTAATCGCCGAAGGACCAGTTGCCCAGCATCTCGAAGAGGGTGTGGTGGTAGGTGTCGTAGCCGACGTCCTCGAGGTCGTTGTGTTTGCCGCCGGCGCGGATGCATTTCTGGGTGTCGGCGGCGCGGGTGTCGGAAGCGGGGCGGGCGCCGGCCCATTTGGAGACGTCGGCCTGTTTATCGCCGAGGAAGATGGGCACGAACTGGTTCATGCCGGCGTTGGTGAAGAGCAATCCGGGGGAGTCCGGCAGGAGCGACGACGAGGGGACGATCGTGTGCTGCTGCGCGTGGAAAAAATCGAGGAAAGACTGGCGGATTTGCGCGGAGGTCATCGGCGGGGGAAAAGGGCGGAGGACACCGGGCGGGGCGGAGGGAGGCAAGCGGGGAGTGGCCGCGCGACCGTTGAACCGAACGACCGAGTGCCAGGAACGGGTCGGTAGTTAACAATGCTTATAGAAACCTGGGGTGTTCCCACCGACTTTATCCGTATTAATACATTATATGTTATATTTTCGTTACTTGCGAAAGTATCCACTCGATTCCCGGGTCGGGAAAACTCTAGCGAGACGGCATAGATGCCCAACCTCTTATTCTCTTCGCCTTTCGCCACTCCGAGTTTTCTGCGCCGAAACGAACCCTACTCAGAATTCGCGATCCTGCTGGCCGCGATGGATAAACATGCGTTGGTCCTCATCACCGACGGCTTGGGGAACATCACCTATGCCAATCCCCGGTTTTGCGAATGCTGCGGCTTCAAGCTGGCTGACTTGGTGGGACAGAATCCCCGAATGCTCAAAACCGGGGGGCAACCGGCGGAATACCTTCAATCGATGTGGAGAACCCTGCGCGCCGGCAACACCTGGAGCGGTGAATTCCACAACCGGGCCCGGGATGGCGCCACTTTCCGCCTCGAAAGTCTCTTGATTCCTTTCGTCGATAAGAAGGAAAACATCCAAAAGATCATCGCCTGCAGTCGCTTGGTGGAAAAAGAAGGCCAAGCCTCCGACCTGTCGGCGGCGGGCGCGCCCCCGGTCAGCCCAACCCGGGAACTGGAGGCGCTCCTCGAGCTCTTTCCGGGGGCTCTGTGGCTGAAGGACACGAACAACCGTATACTAAAACTAAACCAACGCGCGGCCGAGGCGATGGGCCGAAAAATCGCTGAGGTGGAAGGGAAGTCCGTGGCGGAATTGACGCCCCGGGAAGCCGCGCGGTGCCATGCGGAGGACCTCGAGATCATCAAAACCGGCCGGCCCAAGCCCAGCCGCGTGGAAACGACGGAAACCTCCGACGGCGAGTTGCGATACACCCAGGTGGACAAGGCCCCCTACTGGAACGTCGCCGGGGAGGTGGCCGGAATCGTGGTCATGACGCAGGATATATCCGCCCGGAAACGCACCGAACGGGCCTTGACCACCCATCAGGACGGTTTCCAGGAGGTGATGGAGCACATTCGCGAGGTCTACTGGATCTACGATCAGGGAAACCAGCAGTTCGCCTACCTCAGCCCCGGCTTCGAGGCCATCTGGGGACGGACTTGTGTGGAGATCTACAAGCAGCCGGGCGCCTGGCTGCAAAACGTGCATCCGGAGGATCGTGCCCCCTTGGCGCAGCGTATGGCCGAGCTCCCGGTGGCGGAGAAGGAACAAACCTATCGCATCCTGCGCCCGGACGGCACGGTGCGCTGGATCCGCGACCGGAGCTTTCCCAGCCGGGCCAAGGACGGCAACGGCATCCGCCTGGCCGGGGTGGCGGAAGACATCACGGAAAGCGTGGAACTGCAGCAGCAGTTTTTACGGGCCCAGCGCATGGAAACAATCGGCACACTGGCCGGAGGCATCGCCCACGATTTGAACAACGTCCTCACCCCGGTCCTTTTGATCGCGCCGCTGATCCAGGAAAAGGTGACCGATCCGCGCGACTCCGAACTCTTGGTCACGATGGAACGCAGCGCGAGGCGAGGCATGGCCCTGATCCACCAGATCCTGCTCTACAGCCGGGGCGTCGAAGGCCGACGCGGGAAACTGCAACTCCGCCTGCTGATCGCCGAGATCGCGGACGTCGCGCGTCAAACCTTCCCGCGCTCGATCAAGGTGATGGAGAACCCGAGCGCCGATCTGCCCGTGGTGTGGGCGGACGCCACCCAGATCCATCAGGTTTTGCTCAACCTCTGCGTCAACGCCCGCGACGCCATGCCCCGGGGCGGCTTTCTATTTCTCGGCGGTCGCACCTTCAAAGTGGAGCCGGAAGGCTTGTCCGGCCAGCCCGATGCCTCGCCGGGGCACTATGTGGCGGTCCGCATCGAGGATACCGGCGCCGGGATTCCGCCCTCGATCTTGAGCCGTGTATTCGAACCGTTTTTCACGACCAAGGAAATCGGGAAGGGCACCGGCCTGGGCCTGTCCACCGTGCAGGGCATAGTCCGCGCCCACGGAGGTTTCATCCAGGTGCGAAGCACGGAAGGCAAAGGCAGCGTGTTCGAGATTTTCCTGCCCGTCCGCGATACCAACACCCCGTCCGAAACGGCGTCGCCCTTCCCGGTGGAGCCGGGCCGACAGGAGTTGATCCTCGTGGTCGACGACGAGGAAGCCATTCGCCTCGCGCTCACGGCCGTGCTGCAACGGCAGAACTACCGCGTGCTCGCGGCGGCCGACGGATTCGAAGCCCTCGAACTGTGGCGTAGCCAGGCCGGCGCGGTGCGTCTGGTCGTCACCAACCTGACCATGCCTCGTCTCGACGGCTCCGCCTTGATCGAAACCCTGCGGCACGAACAAGCGGATCTCCCGATCATTGTCACCACCGGCCTGCAGGAGGACGGGGAACACCTCGATCTTGAACCGCCGGGCAACCTCACCTTGCTCACCAAGCCGATCCCGCAAAACGATTTGCTCACCACGGTGCGCCGCCTGCTCCACCGCGCATAAGCCCCGCCGGCGCCGAGCGCACCGGCGCCTTTCGCGCTGATGCTTAAGCCACCTCGGGCGGGCTCTCCCCGCTTAAGCGGCCCTGGTTCTGATCCGAACCGCTCCGTTTCGACCTCGCCCCGCGGAACCGACGAAACCGGGCTATATCCGGCCGTGCCTGCGCTCGTGCAAGTCTGCGGGCCTGCAACTAGGGTGAACACCCTATAGAATTATGATAGAGAAACCGGGTTTTTTGGGGCATAAGAAATTACGGGTTTTTTCATCCGGCTTTGCATTGGACGGTCAGGCCAAGCCACAGGTTTGCTAAAAAATGCCCCACTACCCCCCAACCCAAGCCATCCAAGTCGAGGGTCGCTCCGAGTTCAGCGTGCTCATGGCCGCGCTCGACGAGCACGCCATCGTCGCGATTACGGACCGGGCCGGGGATATCACCTATGTAAACGAGAAATTCTGCGCGATCTCCGGCTATGCGCGGGAAGAGCTGCTGGGGCGAAACCACCGGTTGATCAACTCGGGGCGGCATGCGAAGGAGTTTTTCCGGGGGATGTGGGCGACGATCAAAAACGGGGACGTCTGGCGCGGCGAAATCCAGAACCGGGCCAAAAACGGGTCGTTCTACTGGGTGGACACGACCATCGTGCCCTTCCTCGACGATGACCGCCAGGTGGTGAAATACGTGTCGATCCGCGCGGATATCACGCCGCGCAAACGGGCCGAGCAGGAGGCGAAGACGCACGAGGAGACGCGCGAACGGCAAAAAGCCGAGCTCCAGGCCTTGTTTGATCTGGTTCCGGCTATGATCTGGTTCAAGGACACCCATAACCGTATCCTTCGGGTCAACCAGCGCGTGGCGGATGCGGCGGGCCTGCCGGTCGACCGGATCGAGGGCCGGCCCAGCGCGGAAATCTATCCGCAGGACGCGGAACGATTTTACGCCGATGATCTGGAGGTCATCCGCACTCGTCGGCCCAAAATCGGCTACCTGGAGCCGATCGCGGACGGGACCGGTCGGCGTCGCTGGGTCGAGACCGACAAGGTGCCCTATTTCGACGCCCACGGGGAAGTGGCCGGGCTCGTCGTGTTGGCCCGCGACGTCACCGAAAAAATCCGCGCGAAACAGGACTTGGTGGCGAGTCGGGAGCAGTTCAGGCAAGTCGTCGAAACCATCCAGGAGGTCTTTTGGATCTATGATCTGGGCGAAAACCGCGTGACCTACCTGAGTCCCGGCTTCGAACTGGTCTGGGGGCGCCCTTGCGAGGATTTTTACGGCCGTCCGGGCGCCTGGATCAACACCCTGCATGCCGAGGACAGACCGGCGATCGAGGCCCAAATCATGGCGAACCCGGCCGCCGCCCACGACATCACCTACCGCATCCTCCGCCCGGACGGCACCCTGCGCTGGATCCACGACCGGGGGTTTCCGGTGCGCGGCGCCGACAGCTCGGTCGACCGACTGGTCGGCGTGGCGGAGGACATCACCGCGCGCAAGGAGTTGGAAAAACAGTTTCTGCGCGCGCAACGCATGGAGGCGGTGGGCACACTGTCCGGGGGCATCGCGCACGATCTGAACAACATCCTCACTCCGATGCTTCTGATCGCGCCCTTGTTGCGGGAAAAGTTGGCCGACGCGCGCGACGCCGATCTCCTGGCCCTGCTCGAACAGGGCGCGCGCCGCGGCATGGCGCTGGTGCGACAGATCCTGACCTTCAGTCGCGGGCTCGAGGGCAAACGGGGACCGGTGCAGCTCCGTCACCTCGCGGCCGAGCTCGTGGCGGTGGCGCGCGAGACTTTCCCGCGCGAAATCCAGGTGGAGGAAAAAATCCCGGCGAACCTGCCCGCCGTCCTGGGTGACGCCACGCAGCTCCATCAGGTTCTGCTCAACCTCTGCGTGAACGCCCGCGACGCCATGCCCGGCGGCGGACGCCTGACCCTCGCGGCCCGCCCGGTGACGGTGGGCCCGGAAGGCTGGCCCGGGCAACCGGAGTCGCGCCCCGGCGCCTATGCGGCGCTCAGCGTGCGCGACACCGGCGCGGGCATCCCGCCCGACGTCCTCGGTCGGATTTTCGAGCCTTTTTTCACCACCAAGGAAGTCGGCAAAGGGACCGGGTTGGGCCTGTCCACCGTGCTCGGTATCGTGCGCAGCCACAGCGGTTTTATCACGGTGGAAAGCGAGGTGGGGCGTGGCACCGTCTTCGAACTCTTCCTGCCGGTCGACGTCACCACCTGCGCCCCCGGCACGGCGGTGCCGTTCCCACCTGCGCTCGGTCGCCAGGAGCTGATTCTGGTGGTGGACGACGAGGAACCCATCCGCCACGCGATATCCGCCGTCCTGCAAAGGCAAAACTACCGCGTCCTCACGGCCGCCGACGGCGGCGAGGCGCTGGTCTTGTTCGGCATCCACGCCGACGCCATCCGCCTGGTGGTCACCGATCTGATGATGCCCCGAATGAGCGGTCTAGCGCTGGTGCGCGCCTTGCGTCGCCAAAACGCGGATCTGCCCATCTTGGTGACCAGCGGCCTGAACGAACCGGCGCAAACCGAAGACATGTCGGCCCTTAAAATCGCGCGGATTCTGGCCAAGCCGGTCGTCCGGGACGATCTGCTCGCGGCGGTGGGAATAGCCCTCGTCGCGCCATGAGCAAAAACCGCCAACCTCCCACGGACGCCGGTCCGCAAAGTTTGCGGAAAATTTCCGGCGATAAACCGCGTCGGCGTTTAACTTTTCCCGACAAGAGTCGTGTAGACACCATCACATCATGGCGCGAATCCTTATAATCGACGACGACGAGACCATCCGCGTGGTCTTGGTCCGGACGCTGGCCAACGCCGGCCACTCCGTGGAGCAGGCCGGTGACGGCAAGGCCGGTCTCCGCGCGCTGGAGCGGGAGTCCTTCGACCTGGTCGTGACCGACATCGTCATGCCGGAGACCGAAGGCTTGGAGTTGATGATGCGCGTCCGGGAGCGCCGGCCCGAGAGCAAAATCATCGTCATGTCCGGCGGCGGCCGTCTCCGGGACCCGGGCTACCTCAAGACCGCGCGTTTGATGGGGGCCGACGAGGTTCTGGCCAAACCCTTTGGCGGGGCCGAGTTCCTCGTCGTCGTCGAGTCGGTGCTGGCCCGGGACCGCGGTGATGCGCCGCCCGCCGGCTAAGCGACCCGGCATCAGGCCGGCGTGTGTGGCGGTTTGACATTCCCGAGCCAAGTCAATCGCATCCCGTGAGATGGATAGCGCGACCCCAGCCGATTCTCAAGCCGGTCCCCGGGGCGACGAAGCCTCGAGGGTTTTAAACGTGTCGGCCGCCATCGTCGTGGTGGCGTGGACGGGCATCCTGTGCGACTTCGGACCTATCGTTTCGCGCATCCTGGACAACGTGCACTGGACGGTGGCGTATACCGGCGCGGCATGGCTGGGCTGGATCGGGGTGCGACGCGCGGAACGCGCGGACGAACGCGAGACCCGGCGGTGGTTCGCGCTGGGCCTGAGCGCATACGCGATCGGTCAGATCCTCTGGGTCGGCCAGGTGATCCTGGACTGGACCCCTTTTCCGGGCCCCACCGACCTCGGCTGCGGCGCGCTCGGACCGGCCTTTGTCTGGGCGCTCTGGACGGCGCTGCGCACGCACGCCAAAGCCGGCCGCGGCCACGCCGCCGCGCTCGACGCGGCCATGCTCGCGACCACCGCGCTGGTGGTGATCCTGGCCATTTATCTCCCTTTAAGAGGCGACCTCGATTGGCCCGCCATGCTGGTGTTGATCGCGTATCCTGCGGGCTTTTTCGCCGCCGCCGGCGTGGCGCTGGTGCTCGCGCTGACCTTCCGCCTGGGACTGGACCGTCGCTGGCTGGCGGTCTTCGTCGCGCTTTTCCTCAGCGGCAGCCTCTGGATGCAGTGGAACGCCCTTCTTCTACGCGGCGCGCAGGGGGACGGCAGCCTGCTCAATTTTCTCTTCTCCCCCTGCGCCCTCGCCCTGGGCTGGGCCGCGTTGCGCTGGGAGGCCCGCCCGGTCGAGGACGACGGCCGGGACCAGCTCTATGAAGCGATCCTGAGAGTCCTGCCCCTTGCGGCGGTCCTGGGTGCGGCGACCGCGCTCGTCCTGGTGCTCGTCTTGCCCGGATTTTCGGAGACCCTGCGCGTGGTGGTGGGACTCGGGGCCATCATCGTCGTCGGTCTGGCCACCGCGCGGCAGGCCTTGTTGATCTCGGAACGCGAACGCCTGCTCGAGGCCGAGCGGAAGGCGCGTGAGAGCGAGGCGCGCTTCAAAGCGCTGTTCGACCATGCCCCGGACGGTGTGCTGCTGCTCGAAAACGGCCTCGTCTCCGAGGCCAACGCAGGCGCGTGCCGGCTCTTTGGCGGCGAGGCGGCGGATCTGGCCGGTCTGGCCGCGACCGCACTGCTGGCGAGCGGTCCGGACGAGGCGGGCGACGACGCGCAACGGCTCGCGGACCGGATCGCGGCGGCGGGTCGGGGCCATCCGCAGCACTTCGAATGCCGGGCCCGCACGCTGGAGGGCACGCCCTTCGAGGCCGAGATGGGGCTGGGACTGGTCGAGTCGGGCGAGCGAGTGCTGCTCCAGGCCTGGGTGCGCGACATCTCGGCCCGCAAGCGGGCCGAGCGCACCCTGCTGGACCTCAACACGGAGCTGGAGCGGCGGGTCGAGGCCCGCACCGCCGAGCTGCGGGCGAAAAACCGGGAGCTGGAAACCTTTACGTATTCGGTTTCCCATGACTTGAAGGCCCCTTTGCGCGGCATCGACGGCTACAGCCGGCTCCTGCTCGAGGACCACGCGGAGAGCCTCGACGGAGAAGGCCGGCGCTTCCTCGGGGCCGTGCGCCAGGCCAGCCTGCACATGGCCCAGCTCATCGACGACCTGCTGGCCTACTCGCAGATCGAGAGACGGGCGCCGGCCGTGGGTCCCGTCCGACCCCGAGCGGTGGCGCGGGGCATCCTCGCGACGCTGGAACCGGAAATCGAGCGGCGCGGGATGCGGGTGCGCCTGGACATCCCGGAGGAATTGACCGTGCGGGCCGACGCGCAGGGGTTGACCATCGCGCTGCGCAACCTCGTCGACAACGCGATGAAGTTCACGCGCGACGCGACCGAACCCGAGATCGAGATCGGCGGATGCGCCGCCGCCGGCTCGGGCTTGCTCTGGGTTCGCGACAACGGCATCGGTTTCGACATGCGCTTCGTGGGCCGCATTTTCGACATCTTCCAGCGTCTGCACCGTTCCGAGGACTACCCGGGCACCGGGGTCGGCCTGGCCATCGTGCGCAAGGCGATGGAACGGACCGGCGGCCGGGCCTGGGCGGAATCCACTCCGGGACGGGGCGCGACTTTCCATCTCCAACTTCCGCTCTCCGAATGAACTCCTCTCCCGCCGCCCGCATCCTCCTGGTCGAGGACAATCCGATGGACGTCGACCTGGCCCTGCGCGCGTTTCGACGCCGCCGCCTGACCAATCCCGTCGACGTGGCGCGGGACGGCGAGGAGGCGCTGGCCTGGCTGGCGCGCTGGGAGGCGGGCGAGGAGCCGCCCGCCGTGGTCCTGCTGGATTTGAAGCTGCCGCGGATCGACGGTCTCGAGGTCCTGCGCAGGTTTAAAACGCACGAGCGCTTCCGGCGCGTCCCGGTGGTGGTGCTGACGACCTCGGCGGAAAACCAGGACGTGCGCGACGCCTACCAGATCGGAGCCAACTCCTACATCGTGAAACCGGTCGACTTCGAAAAGTTCGTGGAGGTGGCGGCCCAGATCGAAATCTATTGGACCGTCGTCAACGCGCCGTCGCTCTGAGCGCCATGCGCATCCTTTACATCGAGGACAGCACGCAGGACGCCGACCTGGTGCGCCTGGAACTGCTACGGGGATCGCCGCCGGCGCGACTCGACGTGGCCCGCAGCCTGGCGGAAGGACGCGCCATGCTCGGCGAAGGCGACAAACACGACCTGGTTTTGCTGGACCTTTCCCTGCCCGACGGCTCGGGCGTCGGCTTCGTCCTCGAGATCCAGGACCGAAACCTGCCCGTGGCCGTCGTCATCCTGACCGGCTCGGGTGACGAGCGCGCCGCCGTGTCGGCGTTGAAGGCCGGCGCCGACGATTACCTGGTCAAAGCCGGCGACTACCTCGTCCGACTGCCGGCCGTCCTGGAATCGGCCCGCGCCGCGTTCCGCCTGAACCGCGAAAAACGCACCCGCCCCCTGCGCGTGCTCTATGCCGAGCATGATCCGGTGGACGTCGACCTCGCCCGGCATCATCTGGCCCGCCACGCGCCGCATATCCGCCTGGAGACGGTCGCCGACGGACCGGCCCTGCTCGCTCGGCTGGAGGCCGGCGACGCCTACGACGCCCTCGCCCTCGACTACCGCCTGCGCGGCATGGACGGGCTGGAGGTGCTCCAGCTTCTGCGGGAACGCGGGTTGCTGCGCGCGCCCGTGGTTCTTGTGACCGGCCACGGCGACGAAGCGGTGGCGGTCCAGGCCCTGCGGCTCGGAGCGGTGGACTACCTGGTGAAACGGCCGGGCTACCTGCACGAGCTGGCCGCCACCCTGGAAAACGCCCACCACCGCGCCCTGCTCGCCCGGGAGCAGGAGGCCTTGCGCGCCAGCGAGGAGCGGTTCCGCCAGCTGGCGGAGAACATCGACGAGGTTTTCTGGATGTCCGCCACCGGGTTCGACGGCGTGCTTTACGTCAGCCCGGCCTACGAGAAGGTCTGGGGACGCTCCCCGGCCAGCCTCTACGAAACCCCGAGGAGCTGGGCCGACGCGGTCCATGCCGAGGATCTTGAGGCGGTGGAGCGCTGGATGCTCGAGAGCCGCCGCTCGGGTCCGAGTCAGGTCGAGTATCGCATCCGCCGGCCGGACGGATCGATGCGGTGGATTCGCGACCGCGCCTCGCCGGTGCGCAACGCCCAGGGCGTGGTCTATCGCGTGGTCGGGGTCGCGGAGGACATCACCGAACGGCGGAGACTGGAGGAACACTTCCTGCACGCCCAGAAGATGGAGGCGGTGGGCCAGCTCTCGGGCGGCGTGGCGCACGACTTCAACAACCTGCTGACCGTGATCCACTGTCACCTCGGCCTGATCGAGGGCGGCGCTCCACTCACGCCCGAGGTCGAGGAGTCCTTCCGCGAGATCGCCCAAGCCGCCACCCGCGCCACCCACCTCACCCGCCAGCTTCTGGCCTTCAGCCGCCGGCAGGTGTTGCAATCACGCGACCTGGACCTGCGCACGGTGGTGGCGAACCTGACCAAGATGCTGCAACGCATCGTGGGCGAGGACATCGCCCTCGCGTTTACCGCCCCGCCCGGGGCGGTGTGGGTGCACGCGGATTCGGGCATGGTCGAACAGATCCTGATGAACCTCACCGTGAACGCCCGCGACGCCATGCCGAGGGGTGGCGATCTGCGCATCGTGCTCTCGACCGCGACGACGGAAGAGGTGGCGGCCGTCCGGAACTGCCCGGCATCGGGCGCGGGTGCCACGGGGTCGGCTCCGGCCGCGCCGAACGGCTACGCGCGCCTGAGCGTGAGCGATACCGGCACGGGTATCCCGCCCGAGGTGCTGGGCCGTATTTTCGAGCCGTTCTTCACCACCAAGGGAGTCGGCCAGGGCACGGGACTCGGCCTGGCCACGGTCTACGGTATCGCCCGCCAGCACGGGGGCCTGGTCACGGTCGCCAGCCGTCCCGGCGAGGGCGCGACGTTCGACGTATTCCTGCCCCTGGTTGTGGGGCCGGCGAAACCATCCCCGCTCCCGGCCGACGACCAACCCGCCCGCGGCGGCTCGGAGTCGATCCTGCTGGTCGAGGATGATCCCGCGGTGTCGGAACTGCTCAAACTCGCCCTGGGCCAGGCCGGTTACCGGGTCACGGCGGCGGACAGCGGGCCGGCGGCGCTCGCCCTCTGGCCGGCGATCCGGGAAGAGACCAGGCTGCTCCTCACGGATCTGGTGATGCCGGACGGATTCACCGGCCGAGATCTCGCCCGGCGCTTGCTGGCGGACCGTCCCGACCTTCCGGTGCTGTTCATCAGCGGCTATAGCGCGGAATTGGCGGGCACGGAACTGGGTGGAGCCTCGACCGTGAATTTCCTGCCCAAGCCATTCACCATATCGGAATTGAGATCGGCCATCCGGCGCGTCCTGGACGCGCCGAATGGCGCGGACGGTCCACAAGCGGGAGGGAATTAACACGCACGGCGGCGATGACGATTGCCCGCCCCGGGGAAAGCCATGACTTCGGAATATCCTCCCCCGACCGATAACCCTGGGAGATAATGCCCTCGCCCGACCCAGCACCCCCGTCGACCGAATTCACCGCCACGGCGAAAACCCTGGCGACCTCGGCTGGTCTGGCCTGCGGCCTGATCCTGGCCGGTTGGGTGGCGGGCCTGCGTGGACTCGAAAGCTTGCTCGGCGAGTGGGGAACCATGCGTCCCACGGCTGCGCTGGGATTCGGCGCGGCGGCGCTCGGGCTCTGGATTTTGTCCGATGGCGAGCACGGAAGACGCACCGGACGCGCGGCGGCCTGGCTGGCTCTCGCGATCGGAGGACTGAACTGGTGCGTCCATTCCGGTTGGCCCGTGTTCGCGCCGGAGGCCTGGTGGGTCTCCGCACCGTCTTGCATGCCCTCGGCGGCGTCGGTCTGCCTGCTTTTTCTCGGCGCGGCCCTGCTTGGCCTCGATTATCGCGTGCGGGACGGGCATCGCCCGACGCACGCGTTCGCCTTGGTGGCGGCGCTGACGTCGATTTTCGCCCTTCAGGGCGCCTGGTTTGAGTCGGATGCGTGGATCGGCCACGGCCCGTTCCAGGATTTTTCCATCGTCACCGCTTTTGTCATCCTGACGCTGTCCATCGGGGTGCTGTTCACGCGGAAGGGCGGCGGCTCGCTCCAGGTGCTCGCCAGCGCCGGCCCCGGAGGTCGAATCGCGCGCCGGCTCCTGCCCGTCGTTTTGCTCATTCCCCTGGCCTCCGAATCGGTGCGCCACTTCGGCGTGGATATCGGCTGGTTTGACGAGCCGATCGCCCGCGCCGGTCAAAGCACCTTCCGCATACTCGTGGTCGGCTACCTCGTCTGGCGCGTATCCGTCGGGCTGGATCGCACCGAGGCGCTCCGTCGCGCGGCCGACGCTTCCCTCCGCGAGGAGGAAAGAGGGGCCCGTGAAGCCCTGGAATCGCTGCCACAGATCGTCTGGACCTGCGCGCCGGATGGAAAATGCGACTACCTCGGGCCGCAATGGTGCCGCTACACCGGGGCGACGGTCGTGGATGGCCTGGGCGAAGGTTGGCTCGAAAGGCTCCACCCGGAGGAAAAGGAACGCGCCCGCCAGCGCTGGAGGGAAACGGCGGCGGCGGGCCGCCCCTTCGACATCGAACTCCGCATTCTCCGGCACGACGGCGTCCACCGGTGGTTCAAGACCCGCGCCGAGCCCCTGCGCGGGGCCGACGGGCGTATCCGCAAGTGGTTCGGCACCCACACCGACATCGACGACCGGGTGCGGGCCGAGTCGGCCCTGGCCGAATCAAACGCCCGCACCGAGGCGATCTTCCGCGCGTCGCACGACGCCTTCCTCGTGGCCGATCTCGACGGGCGCGTGCTCGACGCCAACCCCGCCGCCACCCGCCTGCTCGGACACGAACGCGAGGACCTGCTCGCGCTGGATCTGGCCCGCATCGAACCCAAGGGTCGCCTGGCCGAGGCCGCCCGCCAGCTCGCGCGACCGCTCGGCCGCGAGGGCGAACTCTTCGAGACCCGCCTCACCGCCCGCGACGGCCGCACGGTCGATGTCGAGGCCGCCGTCGCCCCCCTGCACCGCGTCGGCGAGGTCCGTATGGTCGCGGCGCTGCGCGACATCACCGGCCGGCGCAAGGCGGCGGAGGCCCTGCGCCAGACCAACGACGAGCTCGAAAGCCGGGTCCGCGAGCGCACCTCCGCCATCGAGCGCAGCAACCGCGACCTGGAACAGTTCGCCTACGTCGCCTCCCACGATTTGCAGGAGCCGCTGCGCGCCGTGGCCGGTTGCGCCCAGCTGCTCAAACGCCGCTACGCCGGCCGCCTCGACGCGGGCGCGGACGAGCTGGTCAACCACCTCGTCGCCGGCGCGGTGCGCATGCAGACCCTGATCCAGGATCTGCTGACCTACGCCCGGCTCGACCGACGAGACACCACCGGCAACGAGGCCGACGCCGGGCTCGCGTTCAAGGAGGCCCTCGCCCACCTCGAGGTTTCGATCCGCGAAAGCGGAGCCGGCGTGACGCTCGAGGGCGAACTGCCCAGGGTGCGGGCCGACCGCGCCCAGGTTGTCCTGCTATTCCAAAACCTTTTGGGCAACGCCCTGAAATACCGCTCCGCCTCCGCCCCGCGCATCCGCGTATGGGTGGCGCGATCCGGCGCGGAGTGGGAATTCGCGGTCGAGGACAACGGCATCGGCATCGACCCGCGCCACCAGGAGCGAATCTTCGTGATTTTCCAGCGCCTGCACGCCCAGGGCGAATACGCCGGCACCGGCATCGGTCTGGCCGTCTGCAAAAAAATCGCGGAACGCCACGGCGGCCGCATCTGGGTGGAATCCAAGCCCGGACTCGGTTCCACCTTCCGCTTCACCCTGCCCGCCGTCCCTTCGCCATGAGCCACCCGTCCCCGTCCCCCGCCAAACGTGGCTCGCCGTCCCGCCCGTTCCAGATTCTTCTGGTCGAGGACAACCCGGCCGACGACCTGCTCGCCCGCGAGGCCTTCCGCTCGGCCACGGCGCGCACGGTCCTGCATCGCGTCGAGGACGGACTCGAGGCGCTGGCCTTCCTGCGCCGCCAGGGTCGCTTCAAGGACGCCCCCCGACCCGACCTCGTGCTGCTCGATCTGAACCTGCCCCGGATGGACGGGCGCGAGACGCTCGCGGAGATCAAGGCCGACCCTCGGCTGCGAGCGATCCCGGTGCTGGTGCTCACCACCTCGCAGGCGGAGGAGGACGTGGCCGGCGCCTACGGCCTCCACGCCAACGGCTACGTCCGCAAACCGGTCGAATACGACGACTTCGTCGCGCTGGTCGCGGCCATCGACGCCTTCTGGCTCGGATGCGCGACCTTGCCGGAAGAGTCGCCGGCCGAAATCCCGGCCGCCACGCCGGCCGAGGCCTGGAGCCGGGTGCAGACCGCCCGGCTGCTCTTGATCGAGGACAGCGCGAGCGACGTGTTCCTGCTTGAGGCCGCGCTGGCCGAATCGAACGCCCTGAAATTTGAACTCACCCACGTCGGCCGGCTCGCGGCGGCGCGCACCCTCATGCGCCACCAAAACTTCGACGTCGTCATCGTCGATCTCGGCCTGCCGGACTCGAACGGCCTCGCCACCCTGCGCGAGGTGCAGACCCACGGCGGCGGCGCGGCCGTGATCGTGCTCACCGGGCTGGACGACGAGGAGGCCGGCCTCGCCGCCCTGCGCGAGGGCGCCCAGGATTTCATCGTCAAGGGCCAGATGTCCGGGCGCGCCCTGGTCCGGGCCATCCGCTACGCCCGCGACCGCCGGCGAATCGAGGACCAGTTGCGCCAGGCCCAGCGCGACCAGACCGTCGGCCAGCTCGCGGCCGGGGTCGCGCACGACTTCAACAACCTGCTCCAGGTCATTCGCGCCGAGGCGGAACTGCTCGCCCTCGGGCCGGCCGGCCGCCGACCGGAGGTGACGGAGACCACCCGACAGATCATCGCCACATCGGACCGGGCGGCGACGCTCACGCGCCAGCTTTTGACCTACGGCCGCCAGCAACGGATGGACCCCGCGCCGCTCAATCTCAACGACGTGGTGGCGGGCCTGGCCCCCCTGCTGCGCAGGACCATCGGCGGCGCGATCCGCCTCGACCTGACCTTGAAGCCCGGCCTTCCCACAGTCCGCGCGGACATGGGCATGCTCGAACAGGTGGTCATGAACCTCGTGATCCACGCCCGCGACGGACTGCCCGGCGGCGGGCCGGTTACCCTCGCGACGGCGCTGGCCGACTTCGACGCGGCGGATCCGGGGTGCCCTCCTGGTTTCGACGGCGCGGTCGGTCGCTACGCTGCGCTTTCGGTGTTCTATCCCGGCCGCCCGCTGGAGGCGGACGAAATGCGACGCGCGTTCGAACCCTTCGCGCTGGCGGGCGACCCGGGCTGCGGCACCGGCCTCGGCCTCGCCATGGTCAGCGGGGTCGCCCAGCGCCACGGCGGCGGCGTGGCGGTGCGCAGCACACCCGGGCGCGGGACGGAATTCTGGTTTTATCTGCCCGTGACGCCGGGCGCGGGCGAAGTCGCCGAGAAACTCGACGAACGTCCGCGAAAAATCCTCCTGGTCGAGGACGACGACATTCTGCGCGGCATGGTCGCCACGGTCCTGCTCGGCGCCGGCCACGAGGTGGTCGAGGCGTCTTCGGGCGAGCGGGCCCTCGCGAGTTGGGAGGAAAACCACGCCACGCTGGATCTGGTCGTGACCGACCTCGTGATGCCGGACGGCATGAACGGCGACGAACTCGGCCGCCGCCTAGCGACCCTTCGCCCGGACCTGCCCGTCATCTACATGAGCGGTTACGGCGCGGAGGCGGCCGCCGCGCAGTCGATGCTGCGCGAGGGCGTGGACTTCCTCGCCAAACCGTTTTCGGTGGAGGAACTCCTCACCCTGGTGCGGACAAAACTGGTGCGCGCGGCCGCCTGAGAGGGCGAACGGTCAGAGCCGGGCGATAATCGCGTCGGCCATCGCCCGGGTTCCGACCGCGGGTCGGCCGAATGCGATGTCGCCGGTGCGCACGCCGTCGGTCGCCACCGCGGCGCGGACCGCCGCCTCGATGCGATCGGCGACCGCGGCCAACCCGAAGCTGTAACGGAGCATCATGGCGGCGGAAAGGATCTGGGCGCAGGGGTTGGCGATGCCCTTGCCCGCGATGTCGGGGGCCGTGCCGCCGGCGGGCTCGAACAGCCCGAACGGAAGGCCGAGCGAGTTTTTCCCGGTGCCGAGCGAGGCGCTGGAGAGCATGCCGAGCGAGCCGCAGATCACGGCCATCTCGTCCGAGAGAATGTCGCCGAACATGTTTTCGGTGAACAGCACGTCGAACTGGTTCGGATCACGCGCGAGCTGCATCGCGGCGTTGTCGACATACATGTGGGAGAGCGCGATGTCCGGGTGGTGCTTCGCGAAGTAGGCGGTGACGACCCGGCGCCAGAGCACGGAGGTTTCCAGCACGTTGGCCTTGTCGACCGAGCAGACCTTCTTGCCGCGGGCGCGGGCGGTCACGGCGGCGACCTCGGCGATGCGCTCGATCTCGGAGGTCTTGTAGACCATGGTGTCGATGGCCTGCTCCTCGCCGTTCTCCAGCGTGGTGGTGGTCTTGGGCTGGCCGAAGTAGATGCCGCCGGTCAACTCGCGGATGCAGACGATGTCGATGCCGTCCGGGATGCGCGCGGACTTGAGCGGCGAGGCGTCGGTAAGATCCGGATACAGCAGGCCCGGGCGGATGTTGGCGAAGAGGTTGAAGGCCTTGCGCAGGGGCAGCAGAGCGGCGCGCTCGGGCTGCTCCTTGGGCGGGAGTTTCTCCCACTTCGGACCGCCGACCGAGCCGAAGAGGATGGCGTCGGCCTCGCGGCAGAGGGCGAGGGTGGAGTCCGGGAGGGCCTTGCCGTGGTGGTCGATGCCCGCGCCGCCGACGTCGGCGTGGGTGTAGGAGAGTTCAAGACCCTCCTGTTTCGCTACGTGTTCGAGCACGCGGAGCGCCTCGGACATGACTTCGGGGCCGATGTAATCACCGGGCAGGACGGCAAACTTCAGGGTGGGCATGGGAAGGGGGAAACGCGGACCTTGGCGCGCGGCCGGGCGCGGTGGCAAGTCGGCTTTGCCGCCTACCCTGCGCGACGTCGAAACACCGCCACACCCGCGCCGTCGTGTCCCGCCACCCAAGGCAGGGCCACGCTGGCGGAGACCTGCTCGAAGGCCTGTCCCTCCAACCCGCGCAGAAAGGCCGCCGACACGCCGGCGTTTTCTTCGGCGTCGATCGAGCATGTGCTGTAAACGAGCCGCCCGCCGGGCTTCAACCAGCGCGCGGCGCCGGAGAGCAGCTCGACCTGCTGTTTCGCATGTTTGCCGAAATCGGCCGGCTGCAAGCGCCACTTCACGTCCACCCGGTGGCGCATCACCCCGCTGTTGGTGCAGGGCGCGTCGACCAGGACGGCGTCAAAAGTCCCCGGGCCCATGCCCATGAGGCTGTTCGAGCGCCGCAGGTCGCCCTCGACCCGCTTGGCCGAGACGCCCGCCGGCACGCGTTTCAAATTCTCCGCCAGCCGCTCGTGGCGCGCGCCCGGAACGTCCAAGGCCACCAGCAGACCCTCGCCCATGCGGTCGGCCAGCGCGAGGCTCTTGCCGCCGGGCGCCGCGCAGGCGTCGATGATCCGCTCGCCCGCCTGCGGCGCCAGCGCGTCGATCGCGATCCGCGTGCCGGGGTCGGCCAGATAGACCCGTCCGTCGGCCAGGGCCCGCGCGACCTCGGCCCAGTGTCCGCCCTTGACCGCAAAGTAACCCGGCCAGGGCGTGGCCTCGAGCCAGTCGGCCTCCGCCGCGCCGGGACCGCCGGGCAAACGCCAGCGCGCATGCACCGGAGCCGGTTTGAGATTCCACTCCAGCAGCGCGCGGGTGGCCTCGGCGCCGAACTCCGCCAGCCAGCGCTCCACCAACCAGGGAGGCGTCGAAAAATAATCCGCCAGCGCCGCCGCCGTCGCGATTTTACCCGGGGTGGCCTGGGCCGCCAGCGCCTCGGCGAGCTTGCGCACCACCGCGTTGACCAGTTTCGCCTCGGACTCGCTCGCCAGGGCCTTGGTCTGGGTGACCGCGTGATGGCCGACCTTCGCCGCGTGCCCCTCGCCGCCGCCCTCGATCAGTTCGTAGCCGGCCAACAGCAGGATGGCCATGACGCGCGAACGCGGACGCAGGCGCACCAGCGCCGAGACCACGGTCTCGATGCGACCGTAGTGCCGGATGGCGCCGTAAAAGAGATTCTGGCACCGCGCCCGCGCCCCGCCGGAGAGCTGGACCGTATCGAGCAACGCGTCCGCCCGGATCTCCTCGTCCAGCCAGCGGACCAACAGGCGAGCCGCGATCGGCCAGGCATCGGGGACATTCGGGGCGGACGGGACGGAGTCGGTTTCTGGATTCATAAAAAGGTTCTGCGCAAAGGCGGGGCGCGACCCCACCAGCGCCCTCCCGCAACGCAATCACCAAAACAAACGCGCCCCCCCCGCCCGCCCGCGGTCGCCGTTCAGCGGACCGCCAACACGCCCTTCATGCCGAGCTGGAGATGCGCCGGAAAGGTGCACACGTAGACGTAGTCGCCCGGCTCGGCCGGCACGGTGAAGACCACCGTGTCGCGCCCGCCGCCGCCGAGCAATTTGGTGTGGGCGAGGACGTCCCCCACCCTCCCGGCCGGCACGTAATCGGTCGCCTTCGCGCCGACCGCGGCGTTGGCGAAGGCGGACACATCCACCCCGGCGCGCAGCAGCACCCAGTTGTGACCCATGGCCTCCTTGGGCGCGGCGCCGAGGTTGACCAGCTTCAGTTTCAACACCTCGCCCGTGGCCGCCTCGATACGGGTGAGACTGAACTTCATCGCGTCACCCACCTCCAGCGTCACCTCGCGGGGCGTCTCCGCCGTGCCCCGGGCCGGGGCCGCCGCCGGGACGGCCGGAACCGACCCCGCGTTTTTTGTCGGCGCCGGGCTATCGCCGGACGGACCGCAACCCGCGACCAAGGCCAGCGTTGCGAGACCCGAGGCAAACCGAATAAACCGCGATTTCATACGTGCGGAATGCCCCTCTCCAGCGCCTGACGCAAGCCGCCCGGGCGCACCTTTAGCTGCGCTACCGGGTTCACCACCGGCGCTTATAACTCGTTTCTGCGCCGCAAAGGGCAAAGGATGAGTGGAAAATACGCGGCTTGATTATAGCTTGATAACAACGCCTGAGTCGGAACCCTCCGCCCTCGGTGCAAACACACCCCACTTTTTTCCGAACCACGACCATGCGATTCAGCCCAGTCCGCTTCCTGCGCCGCTCCGCCGCCACCTCCGCCTTGCTTACCCTGCCCCTTCTGCTCGGCGGCTGGCTCTCCGGCCCGCAATCGACTTTCGACGTCAAGGGCCCCGTGGCGCGCACCCAACTCGACGTGTTTTATGTCACCGTCTGGGTGACCCTGCTCATCTTCGTGCTGGTCGCGGCGGTGCTGGCCTACGCCACGATCAAATTCCGCGCCCGCGGCCCCATCGACAAAAACACCCCCGTCCCCGACCAAGGTCACGGCAACCCCTTCGTTGAGCTCGGCCTCATCGGCGCCTCCATCGCCGCCCTCGTGGTCATCGCGGTTCCGACCCTGAAGGCCATCTGGTATACCTACGACGTCCCCGAGGAACAGCGCGCCAACGCCTACGAGGTCACTGCTCGCGGCCTGCAATGGTGGTTCCAGTTCGAGTATCCCGCCGAACAGATCGACGGTTCCGGCCAGCTCGTGACCGGCAATGAACTTGTGATCCCCGCCGGACGCCCCGTGCGTATCAACCTCCGCACCTCCGACGTCATCCACGCCTTCTGGGTGCCCAAGCTCGGCGGCAAAGTCGATATGATGCCCAACCGCGGCAACCACCTTTGGCTCCAAGCCGACGAGCCCGGCTACTTCTGGGGTCAATGCGCCGAATACTGCGGCGAGTCCCACGCCGTGATGCGTTTCCGCGTCATCGCCCTGGGGAAGGAAGATTTCGCCGCCTGGGTCGAAAACCAGAAAAAGCCCGCCCGCACCGTCACCCCGCCCGCCGACGCCCCGAAGGCCGCCTTCGCCAGCTACGACATGACCCCGAAGAAGCGCAACGCCCCCGGCTACACCGCCGAGTTTGACGCCAACCCGATGGCCGCCTGGACCGCGTTCCAGTTCCCGGAGAAGGATGAGGAGCCCGCGCTCGTCGCCCAGGGCCGGGCGCTGTTCAAAGAGAAGAACTGCATCACGTGTCACAGCGTCCGCGGCCATGAGGGCATCGGCGTAAACGCCCCCGACCTCACCCACTTTGGCTCCCGCACGACCGTCGCCGCCGGCCTATTGGAAAACTCCAAGCCCAACCTGCATCGCTGGATCGTCGATCCGAACAACGTGAAACCCGGCAACAAGATGTATATGGGCGTAAACGGCATGGCCGGTTACATGGAGATGGACCCCGCCACCAAAACCATGACCGGCAAAGTCCACATCGCGGTCAACGACACCGAAGCCCGCGCCATCGTGGAATACCTCCACAGCCTGAAATAAGCCGCCGTCCGCCTTCGCCTCCGGCCCCCTACTCCTCGCTCCCAGCTCCCCAGCTCCCCGCTCCCTCCGCCATGGCCACCGCCACCCTCAAGTCCGCCGCCTACACCGCCCCCGACGCCGCGAAACCCTCCGCCCGTCCGTGGTTCTTCACCCGCCCGGCTGCCAAGACCGGCCTGGTCTCGTGGCTGACCACCGTCGACCACAAGAAAATCGGCCTGCTCTACGCCGTCACGGCCCTCTTCTTCTTCCTGGTCGGCGGCGTCGAGGCCCTGATGATTCGCGTGCAGCTCGCGGTGCCGAACAACACGTTCATCAGCCACCAGCTCTACAACGAGCTGTTCACGATGCACGCGACGACGATGATCTTCCTCGCCGTCATGCCCCTGTCGGCGGCGTTCTTCAACTACATGATGCCGCTGCAAATCGGCGCGCGAGACGTGGCTTTCCCCCGCCTCAACGGCTTCGCCTTCTGGGTCTTTCTGGTCGGCGCCATCGTGTTGAACGTCGGCTGGTTCACCCGCGCCGGCGCGCCGGATGTCGGCTGGTTCGGCTACGCCCCGCTTACCTCCACCGCCTATTCGAACCAGTTTGCCGGCGATTCCTCCACCGACCTCTGGATCATGGGCCTGCAGATCCTCGGCGTCTCCTCGGTCATCGGCTCGCTGAATTTCATCGTCACCATCATCAACATGCGTGCCCCCGGCCTCACCATGATGCGCCTGCCGGTGTTCACCTGGATGACGCTCTTCACCGCCTTCCTGATCATCCTTTCCTTCCCCGCCATCACCATCGCCTTGGTCGAGCTGATGATGGACCGCTCCTTTGGGACCGGCTTTTTCGAGGTCGCCAAAGGCGGCATGCCCATTCTCTGGCAGCACTTGTTTTGGATCTTCGGCCATCCCGAGGTCTACATCCTGATCCTGCCCGCCATGGGCATCATCTCGGAAATCCTGCCCACCTTCTCCCGTAAACCCCTCTTCGGCTACCCCATCGTGGTTTTCTCCGGCGCCGTCATCGGTTTCCTCGGCTTCGGCGTCTGGTCCCACCATATGTTCACCACCGGCCTCGGCACCATGGCCACCGCCGCCTTCTCCCTCGCGACCATGGCCATCGCGGTCCCGACCGGCGTGAAGATATTCAACTGGGTCGGCACCCTATGGGGCGGCCAGATCTCCACCCGCACCCCGATGATGTTCGCCCTCGGCTTCATCTGGATGTTCATGATGGGCGGGTTCTCCGGCGTGATGCATTCCGCCGCCCCCGCCGACGCCCAGCAGCAGGACAGCTATTTCGTCGTCGCCCACTTCCACTACGTGCTCATCGGCGGCTCCATCTTCGCCCTGCTCGCCGGCATCCACTTCTGGTTCCCTCTCGTCTTCGGCCGCATCGTCTCGGAATTCTGGGGCAAGCTCTCCTTCTGGATCATCTTCATCGGATTCAACGTGACCTTCTTCCCGATGCACTTCCTCGGCTTGAACGGAATGCCCCGCCGCACCGCCGTGTATGACGGCAACATGGGCTGGAACAGCGCCAACCTCACCGCGACCATCGGCGCCTTCATCCTCGCGATCGGGATCGGCATCTACTTCACCGTCATCGTCTATACCTACCTGAAGGGCAAAAAAGCCACCGGCGACGTCTGGGACGCCCGCACCCTCGAGTGGTCCGTGCCCACCACCCCGCCCCCGGAGCACAACTTCCATATCACGCCGACCGTTCACGCCCGCGACGCCTACTGGTATGAAAAGACCCACGCCAAGGAGATCGCAGCCGAGAAGGAAAAACACGCCCAGGAAGAGGAATCGCACGGCGGCATCCACATGCCCAGCCAATCCTGGTTCCCCATCATCACCGCCACGGGAATGCTTATCGGCGGCCTCTTCTTCGCCCATCATCACTTCCTCGGCGCTATCGCCGGCGGTTGCGTCATGCTGATCGGGATCATCGGCTGGGCCTTCGAAGGCCCGGGCGGCTACCACCTTCACATCGCCAAGGACGGCACCGTCACCGGTGGCGAAGGCCAGGACACGCACTAAACCCATCAAACCAGAACCGTCGAAAGGTCGAAAACTCGAGGAGTCGATTCTCCTCCGCGCCTCCGACTTATCGCCCCTTCGACTATATCGACCCTTCGACCTCTTCAAAAAGCCATGTCCGCCCACGCCGCCACCATCGATCACCACCACGATCATTCCACCACCACGGGCATACCCAACAAGAAGCTCTTTATGTGGGCCTTCCTTGCGTCGGACTGCATGTTCTTCGGCGCGCTGATCTCGACCCACGTCATCTACCGCCTCCACCCCACCCCCGAGGGCGCCGATCCGCTTAAGCTGTTCTCCATCGAGCTCACTTCTTTCTCCACCTTCATTCTCCTGATGTCATCCCTGCTCATGGCTCTCGCCGTGGGCGCGAGCCAGAAGGGCAAGGTCGGGTCCACCCGCAAGATGTTGTTGGGCACAATCTTCTTCGGGCTGATCTTCCTCGGTTGCCAAGTCTACGAGTTCACCCACTTCGTGCACCTCGGACTCACCCTAAAGAGCGACATGTTCGGGGCGACCTTCTACACCCTCACCGGCACCCACGGCGTGCACGTCGCCATCGGCGTCCTGTGGCTCGTGTTGATGTATATCCGAACCTTTAAACCCGTCGACGCCTCCAAGGCTTGGATCACCCGCGCCGTCGTCCAGTTCTCCGCCTTCGCCGTGGCCGTTGTCTCGATCATGTTCGTCATGCTCGCAGTCACCCACGCCGGAGCCGAGCACGGCTACTCTCTCTCCTCGGTGGTTCACGCTCTCCAGCATGACGCGATCACCGCCGGCGCCACCACCGCCTTTGCGATTTCGACCGCGCTCCTTTTCGCCCTCGGCCGCTCCACCTGGGCGGTCGATTTCGGCGAGGCCAACGCCATCGACGTCGAGGGCATGGGCCTCTACTGGCACTTCGTCGACATCGTCTGGATCGTGATTTTCACCGTCGTCTATCTTCTCGAATACCTCTGATCTATCGAAGCCGTAGAAATTCAAAGGTCTCAGCCACCCGCTTCGCGCCCCATATTGATCCCTCCCCGCGCCGGCCCCAGCCGTGCCGCACACGACCTTCGACCTGAGACCTTCAAACCCTTACACCTTTCACCTCCCATGTCCTCCGCCGCTTCCGAAACCACCCAGGACCACGCCCACGCCGACGACGGCAAGTTCCACCTTTTCGTGCAGATCGCCATGATTCTCGCGGTCATCACCGGCGTGGAGATCGTGCTCATTTACATTCCCATGGCGAAGTGGCTGATCGTCTCGCTGCTCGTCGTGCTTTCGCTGGTGAAGTTCCTGCTCGTGATCTTCTGGTTCATGCACCTGAAGTTCGATAAACTCTTCTGCACGATCCTCTTCTTCATCGGCTTGGTGTTGGCCGGCGGAACCGTGTCCGCGCTTCTGGCGATTTTCTCGACCCACGACGGCGTTCCGCTCACCGCCCAGGCGATATATGCCGAACGGGCCGCCGCCTCCCAGTGAGCATCACGCACAACCAGAACATCCACAGGCACCCTTCCGGGGTGCCTTTTTTGTCGGTTCGGTCCGACTAAATTCTGCGCTTCGACCTGCTTCCGGATGACTTTGAACTAGGTTGGCCGCCTCGCCCCATGATCGACTGGACCCACTGGCATAACGAACCCTACCTCGTCGGCGGACTCATTCTACTCGGCTGGCTCTACGCCCTTGCCACCGGTCCTTTTCGCGGCCGTCTCGCTCCTACCGGAACACCCTATCCCCTCCGGGAATCGGTCTGCTTTTACCTCGCCCTGATCATCTTCTACCTGGCCGTGGGGTCCCCCCTCGACCAGGCCGGAGAGCGCTTCCTGCTCAGCGCCCACATGATTCAGCACCAGCTGATCATCTACCCCGCCGCCATTCTCTTTCTGATCGGAATCCCGCCCTGGCTCGCCCGCCACGCCACCGCCCGACCCGAACTGCGGCTTCCCTTCAAGCTCTTCACCCACCCCGTCGCCTGCGCCCTCGCCTACACCGTCGTCATCGGGATCTGGCACCTGCCGGCGCTCTACGACTGGGCCCTGCGCGTGAAGTCCGTGCACATCCTGGAGCACGTGACGTTCTTCATCGTCGCCCTGCTCTACTGGTGGCCGTTTTTCAGTCCCAGTCGCGAGTTCCCGCCGATCAAACCCGCCCTGCAAATGCTGTATATGGTCGCGGTCACCCTGTTGATGACCCCGCTCTTCGCCTACCTCGCTTTTTCGAGCGAGATCCTCTACCCGACCTACGAATACGCACCCCGGCTCTTCGCCGGTTTCACCCCCGCCCAGGACCAGCTTCTCGGCGCCGCCATCATGAAGCTCGGGGGCATGTTCGTGTCTTTCCTGGCCTTGATCCTTGCTTTCTACCGCTGGTATCAGAGCTCGGAACGCTCCGGGGAAAGGAGCTGAACGGATCGGATTTGGTCTGGGAAACAAAGTGGTTCCCGGCCCGACCGCGCGCCGCCAAGTCGGGTTTTTGCCGCGAGCCGGTCAAGGAGAGAGAAAAAGCGCCGATGATAGGCACGCAAACCACCCAGCATCCGCAACCATGCCTACCCATCGACTCCTCCCTAAACTAATCCGCGCCGGCTTCGGCGCCGGTGTCATCGCCTCGGCCGCCCACGCCTATGACGTAGCCGGCATCTCCATCCACGGCTCGGCCAGCCTCCAGGCCGCCGCCTCCGACAACCACGACTTCTACGGGGCCACCAAGGAAAAGGTGGACCTCAACGTCGCCGAACTGACCCTGAACGGCACCTACCGTTTCGAAAACGGTATTCGGGTAGGCGCCCAAGGCTACGCCTACCGCTACACCCGCGAGGACGGCATCGTGCTCGACTGGGCCAACCTCGACTATTCCTTCGCCCCGGAATTCGGCCTTCGGGCCGGTCGCGTGAAACGTCCCCTCGGCCTTTACGGTGAAGCCCAGGACCTCGATCAAGTCCGCACCTTCGCCAACCTGCCTCTCGCGTTCTATCCCCGCTACCTGCGCACGATCACCTCCTACACGGACGGATTAAATCCCTACGGCTCCGTCGGACTTGGCTCGGCGGGCAGTCTCGACTATTCCGCACATGTCGGCACGGCCGATACGCTCGATGCGGACTCGTTGGTGCTGCAAGGCTACCGGATACTCGGCAACGAGGCCTACGACAGCTGGAACATCGGCACGCTCGCCGGCATCCACCTGTCCTGGAGCACCCCGGTGGACGGACTCCGCGCCGTCTATTCCGTCACCCGCGTGTTCGACGGCACCGTGACCGGCGTCGGCAACTTCGGTGGCGGCGGATTCCTGCCCGTGATCAACGATAACATGCAGACCGACTTTTCCACCGTTTCGTTGGAATACACGAAAAACAAATGGCTGTTCGCCGGCGAACTCCAGTGGCTGAGCCTGGACTTCGATCTCGTCAGCCCCGCCTTGGGCGCGACGCCCCTTCATCAGAACATAGATCTTCTCTACTACTATCTGATGACGACCTACCAGGCCACCGACAAACTCGGCCTGGGTGTCTACGCCTCCTTCTCCGACAGCTCGCCGAACAACGATTTGCCCGAACTCGGCGACGCCGACCGCAGCAACACCTCGCAAGACTACGCCGTGGCGGCCAGCTACTCGCTGACCGACTGGTGGCTGCTTAAACTGGAATACCACCACATCATCGGCCTCGACATCGTGAACCAGGGCGCGGATTTCAACTTCACCGGCCCCGGCGCCGAGACCGCCTACAACTACGTCGTGGTGAAGACCACCGTAAGCTTCTGAGGGCCGCGACAACCCGCCACACGCCATGAAACGCTTCCTCACCCTCCTCGCCCTTGCGTGCGCCGCCGTCTGCGGCCTCCGCGCCGACGATGCGGTCTTCATCGCCCACCCCGACGTCAAGGCCGAGTCCCTGACCGCCGCCGAGGCCAAGGCCATCCTCCTCGGCAACCAAACCTCCTGGTCCGGCGGCGGCAACCTGAAGCTCGCGGTGCTTACCTCCGGCCCCGTTCACGAATCCGTGCTCAGAACCTACACCGAACGCTCCGCCGACCAGTTCGAGAAGTATTGGAAAAAACTCGTGTTCACCGGCAAGGGTTCCCTGCCCGAGCAGGCCGCCGACGAAGCCGCCATCGTCGCCTACGTCGCCAAGACGCCCGGCGCCTTCGGCTACGTCGCGGCCGGCTCCACGCCGGCCGGCGTGAAGGTCCTTACCATCCGCTGAGCTTAGCGCCAACCCCCGCGCGTCCCCCCGGGCGCGCGGGCTTCACCCTTGCACGGAACAAACGTCTCCATGTCACATAAACGCCAATACAGCATAGGCCTGAAGGTCTGGCTGGTCGTCGCCGGACTGCTCTTGGTATACGCCGCGACCACCGCGGTCTCCACCATCCAGGCCCGGCGCGACGAACGTCAGCTGGTTCGCATGTCCGACTATTCCGTCGGTCACGCCCTCGACGCCTTGATCGGCCTGCAGCATTTTGAAAACGCCGCCAAGGCCTTCGACGACGCGCTGATGACGGGAGACGAATCCCTGCTGCCCAAGGTCGAGTCGGAAACCGCCGCCTGCGCGGCCATCGTCGCCAAACTGGCGGCGGACCGGTCGGCGCTCGACGACGCAAACCACGATTTCGAACAGACCGCGCTGACGCTGGCCAAGCTGCCCGAATCCATGCGCGCCGTCTTCACCGCGGTTCAAAAAACCGGCGCGGCGGACGCCGGCGTCGCCGCCCTGATCGCCTCCAATCGCGAGGAAACGTCCAGGCTCCGCACCACCCTGGAGGAGGCGAAGGACCGGCAGGTCGCCGATCTCAAGACCGAAATCACCGGCATCCAGGATGCGAGCCGTCGTCGCCGCCACCTCAACCTCACCATCTTCGGCGTTAGCGCCGCCGGCGCCCTCGCCTTCGGCGGCTGGACCATCCGTCGCTCGATCGTCCGGCCCGTGCGCACCCTTTCCGACGAGCTGATCAAAGAGGCCGATGCGATGCAGACCTCCGTGCGCCAGTTCAGCGACGCCAGCGCCTCGCTGGCCGAAGGCGCGTCCAAATCCGCCGCCGCGCTCGAGACCAGTTCCGCCGCGCTCGAACAGATGGCCGGCGTCACCCGCGGCAACGTGGAACGGGCCGGGGCCGCCAAAGAACAGGCGGCCGGTGCCCGCGGCGCCGCCGACGCCGGCGCCGCCCGCATGAACGAGTTGAGCGCGGCCATGCAGGCCATCGCCGCCGCCTCGACCGAGGTCGCCGCCATCACCAAGACCATCGACCAGATCGCCTTCCAGACCAACCTGCTCGCCCTGAACGCCGCCGTCGAGGCCGCCCGCGCCGGCGAGGCCGGATTGGGCTTCGCCGTCGTTGCCGACGAGGTCCGCGCCCTCGCTCGTCGCAGCGCCGAGGCGGCCAAGGAAACCGCCGCTAAAATCGAGCTGTCCAACACCCGCAGCCGCGAGGGCGCCAATCTTAGCGTCACCGTCTCCGGGCTCCTCGACGACATCGCCGGCCGCGTTCGCTCGCTCGACGAGATCGTCGTCCACATCCACGGTTCCTCGCACGAGCAAAACGAGGGAATCGCCCAGATCTCCGGTTCGATGAACGATCTGGATCGTCTCACGCAGCAAAACGCCGCCTTGGCCGAGGAAACCAACGCGGCCGCCTCGGAACTATCCGGTCAAACCGTTCGGCTCCGCGGCGTCGCCACGTCGTTCTCGCTTCTCGCCACCGGCTCGCACGGTCGGACCAAGCAGGGCTGATGCAAAGCCTCCGCGCCCGCGCTCAGCGGGCGTAGAAGGCGTTGATCTTGTCCGCCACGTCGCGGAAACCGATGTCCTCGCTGTAGATCAGCTTGAACTCGTTGATCGCGTCCTCCTGCCGCCCCATCCCTTCGTAGCACTCGGCCAGCTGGTAGATGATGTCCTTTTTGAGGTCGTCCATGGTCGGCACCTCGGCCTTGGCGGTCTGAAATTGCTGCACCGCGAGGTCGAACATGCGGCGGGCCTTGAGCGCGCGGCCCATTCCAGCCAGGGCGGGCACGCGAACCTTGGGTGACTTCTGGGCCTGCTGGAAATTACCGATCGCGCCCTGATGGTCGCCGGCCTCGAGCAGCAGGTTCGCGAGGGTGAAACGGGCGGCGTAATCGTTCGGATAACGCTCCACGTAGGCTTTGGCGTCCTCGAGCCTCGCCTTCGCGAGCTCTCCCTTGATCGCCATGGTCGCCTGCTTGAGTTCGGCGTTCTCTGGATCGGCCGCGAGGGCGGCCTCGGCGGTTTTCAAGCGGGCCTCGATCACCGCGATCGTAAGGTCGTTTTGCAGCTTTTCGAAGGTGGCGTCGCCCGCCGCCGAGGGAACCTGCCGCACCTGTTTGACGTATTCGAGGGCGGAGGCCGGGTCGTTGAGACGACGGTAGCCGTCGATAATGGAGCGAAAATGATTCACGTTGGCCGGTTCGGCCGCGAGTCGCGCCTTGGCCTCCTCGATCAAGCGCTCGGTCATCTCGGTCGAGGTCACGACCTTGCTCGCCTGCTCCAGCGAGGTGGCGAGGTTCTCGTCTTTGAGCTTGGAACGGAAGGACGCCTGCGACTCCCAGTTACCTTTGTCCATGGTCTGCGCGACGGAGGCCTTGCGCATGAGCGCCAGGGCGTCGCCGTCCTGCGGGCGCAGCTTGAGCAACTCGTCGGCGACCTTCACCGCCTCCTTGTTCATCTTGGCCGCGAGGTAGGCCTCGGCGAGATGCACCAACGTGTCGTGGTCCTTGGGCTGGGCCTCGCGAATGCACTCCCACGCGAAGGCGGCGGTCTCCATCAAGCCCAGTGTGTTCGCGGCCTCGGCCATGCTCTTCAGAGCGGCGACATTGTTCGGATCGATATGGAGCAGTTTCTCCGCCGTCTCCATCGCCTTGGTCGGGTCCTTTTTGCTGGAGAAAAGGAATCCCGCCATCGTCACCGAGCCAAAAGCCTTCGCGACCAGCATGTTTTTGGCCTCGGCCTGACGCAAAAGGGCGGCTCGCTGGAGGCGACGCACCGGCAGACAGCCGGGCGCCTGCTTCAAAACCTGGGAGGTGACTTCGAACACATACTCGAAGTTGCCGCGTTGCAGAGCTACTTGCGCGTTCTCCACCTGTTTTTGCAGGCGAACGTCGAGGGAGGTGAGGGGAACTTCCTGCATAAGGGTAAGGTGTAAAAAACGCCCGGAAGACAACCCGGTCAACGCTAGACTCGCCCGGCGTGCCTCAACGGACTTGCAGATCGAGCCGCGCCGCCGCCGCGAGTCGGTCCAGCACCGCGTCCACCGTGGCCCGCGAGCCGGCCTCGGCCAACAGACGCAGCTTGGACTCCGTGCCCGAGAATCGCGCCATCACCCGACCGGAGTCGCCGAGTTCACTCGTCAGCGCCGCCAGTTCGCGGGTCAGGGCCGCGCAATCCGCCAGCGGCCGCTTCGCCTCGACCACGAGGTTGCGCTGACCCTGCGGAAATTTGACCAAACCGGATCGTAGGGCGGACAGCGGCCGGCCCTTCGCCAGCATCACCGCGATCACGCCGAGCGCCGCGCCCAGACCGTCGCCGGTGGGCGAGAGGTCGAGGTTGACGATATGCCCGCTGGACTCGCCGCCCAGCCGCGCGCCGGTCTCGCGCAATCGCTCCAGCACGTGGCGGTCGCCGACATCGGTGCGCTCCACCCGGCCGCCCGCCGCGCGGATCGCGGCGTCCACGCCAAGGTTGCTCTGCACCGTGACCACCAGCGTCCGGACAGCGAGCGCGTCACGCGCCAGAGCCTCGAGGGCGAGCAGGGTGAGGATTTCGTCACCGTCGAGCAGCGAGCCGGTCTCGTCGCACAACACGCAGCGGTCGCCGTCGCCGTCGTGGGCCACGCCCAGCCGCGCGCCGCGCGCCACCACCGCGCGGGCCAGGCCCTCCGGATGCTCGCTGCCGACCCCGGCGTTGATATTGCTTCCGTCGGGAGCGCCGCCGATCAGCTCGACCTCCGCGCCCGCCCGCCGCAGAGCCTCCGGCGTGGTCCCGACCGTCGCCCCGTGCCCCGCGTCCACCACGACGCGCCAGCCCGCCAGCGCCCCGGCGGGCAGGATGCCGGCAAGCGCGGCGACATAGTCCGCGTTGGCTTCTACGCGCTCGGGTTCGGCGCCCGCCGCCGGAGCCGGTTGCGCGGGCAGCAGCGCCTCGATCGCCGCCTCCTCGGCGTCGGAGAGCTTGCGCCCGCCCGTCGCGAAAAACTTGATACCGTTGTCCGCCGCCGGATTGTGCGAGGCCGTCACCACCACGCCCAGCCGGGCGCCGCGAGCGACGACCGCCCGAGCCACCGCCGGGGTCGGAGCGACGCCGAGCGAGACCGGCCGCAACCCGCCGGCGCGCAAACCCGCCGCCAGCGCCCGCTCCAGGCCCGGACCCGAGGCGCGGGTGTCGCGCCCGATCAGCACCTCACCACCGCCGCCGCCCTCCGCTCTCGCCCAAAGCGCCGCCGCCTCGCCCAGCCGCGCGGCGAAGGCCTCGTTGATCACCGGCCCGCCGTAGGGCCCGCGCACGCCGTCGGTGCCGAAATACTCACGCTTCATGGGTGGCTGATAAAAAACTCCCGCGTCGCCGCGATCTTGGCCCGCACCGCGCCGCCCAACAGCAGCTCGCGCGCCTCGCCCAGGCAGGCCGCCGGCATCGCGCCCCGGCCACAGATCCAGAGCGCCACCGAGGCGTTGAGCGCCACCGTGTCGGCCAGGCCGGCCGGACCCTTGCCCGCGAGCAGGGCGTCCACGATGGCGAGGTTTTCCTCCAGCGTGCCGCCGGCCAGCTCGGAGAACTCCGCGCGACGGACCCCGAGCGACTCCGGCGTCCAGACCGTGTCGAGGCCGCGCAGCTTTCCGAAGCCGCGCACCCGGGTGTCGGTCGCGCTGGTCAACTCGTCGACGCCGCGCATCGCGTCAAGCCGCCCGTGCGCCGCGAGCCCGGCCGTCGCGCCCAGCCGGTGCAGGGTGTCCGCCAGGAGCGGGGTCCAGGCCTCGGAAAAAACACCGAGCAGAGCCTGGGCCGGGCGACCGGGATTGATGAGCGGACCGAGGACGTTGAACACGGAGCGCCTACCCTCCGCCGCGAGCAGTCTACGCGCGGGACCGATGTGCTTGAAGGCGGGATGAAAGGCCGGGGCGAAAAAGAAAACGTAGCCCAGCTGCGCCAGCGCCGCGCGCAGCGTCTCCGGCGGCGCGTCGAGCCGGAAACCGAGCCCGAGCGGACCGAGCAGATCCGCGCTGCCGCACTTGGAGGTGATGCCGCGGTTGCCATGCTTCATCACCGGGACGCCGGCGCAGGCGAGGGTGAGAACGACCAGGCTGGAGATATTGAACGCGCCGGTGTGGTCGCCGCCGGTTCCGACCACGTCGATCGCGCGCTCCGCGTAGGCCTCCACCCCGGGATTGACCGCCCGGGCGCGAAACACCTCCGCGAACGCCGCCAACTCCGCCGCCGTCTCGCCTTTGTCGCCCAGCGCGCGCAGAAAATCCGCCTTGTCCTTGTCCGGCACAGCCTCGTGCGCCAGCGCGTCGGCGGCGGCCCTCACGGCGGCGACGTCGAGCTCCGTGCGTTGCTGCAATCCTTGGGTGAGTTCGGCGAGCGTGGCCATGATGGGGGGAGGGTCGAGACATGGACCGCGCCGGCCGCCGTGGGAAAGCCAAAACTCGACACCTGCCGCCCGCTCTGGCGCATTTCGGCGTGCCTCGCCCATTCCTCCTTCTTTTCGTCGCCCTGCTCGCCGCCGCGTCACTGTTCGCCGCGTCGGACCCGACGACCGGTCCCGCCCCGGCGGGAACCGCCGCACCCCGCCCCACCCTGACCGACGGCATCATCCTCGGCCTCGTCGAGGGCGTGACCGAATTCCTACCGATCTCCTCCACCGGCCACCTCGTCATCGCCAACCACGCCCTGGGCCTCGACTCGGCCTTGCCCGTCGGCACCGATAAAAAAGGCCGCACCGTGACTCTGAAGGACGCCGCGGACACCTACGCCGTGGTCATCCAGGTCGGCGCCATAGCCGCCGTCGCCTTGCTCTACTGGGGCCAACTCGCGACGGTGTTCGCTGGTCTCGCCGGCCGTGATCCCGCCGGACTCCGCCTGCTGCGGAATCTCGTGCTCGCCTGCCTGCCGCCCATCGTCACCGCCCTGCTTTTCAAGAAATTCATCAAGGCCCACCTGTTCTCCGTCCACACCGTCGCCTGGGCCCTGCTGGTCGGCGCCGGCATAATGCTGTTCACCGAATTCCGCCGCCGCCGCACCAACCCCGGCCGGATCGGCTCCGCCACCTCCCCCGGCCTCGCGTCCTCGCCCGGCGCCGAACTCACCGGATCCGATTTGTCCCCTTTCGCCGCTCTTTTGGTGGGATTCGGCCAGTGCCTTGCTCTCTGGCCCGGTATGAGCCGGTCGATGACCGCGATGGTCTCATGCTACTTCGTGGGGCTGAAACCCGCCCGCGCCGCCGAATTCAGCTTCCTCCTCGGTCTGCCCCTGCTGGGCGCGGCCGCCGCCAAGGACGCCCTCGACGGCGGACCGGCCATGGTCGCCGCCTTCGGCTGGCTCAACCTCGTCGCCGGCCTCGTCGTCGCCTTCATCAGCGCCGCCCTGGCGGTTAAGGTCTTTGTCGGTCTGCTCACCCGCCTCGGCCTGGTCCCCTTCGCCATCTATCGTATCCTCCTCGGAGTCGCCCTGCTCGGATTTTTCGCGACCTAAAAAAGAGGTCGCCCGCCATTGTGAATAAGTCCCGACATCGCGCTTGACCGCCCCGCGTCCGGCACTCATTCCAATCAACTTTTCCCAACTCACACCCGCCCGGCCCCGGCCGCGCCCCACCCTCAACGCCCACTTCCCATGGCCAATCCGAAACGCAAGCAATCCAAACGCCGCAGCGCCAACCGCCGCGCGGCCAACGCCTTCCAGGCCCCCGAGTTCGCCAAGGATCCGGTCGACGGCACCCTCTTCCGTCCCCACCGCGTGAATCCGGCCAACGGTCTCTACCGCGGCCGCCAGGTGCTGGACGTCTCCGTCTAAGCACCCCGTCCCCGTCTCCGCGCCACGCCCGCCACCCCCGATGGGAGCGCCCACCGGTTCCCAAGGCCGCATCGCCTTGGACGCGATGGGTGGCGATCTCGGGCCCGCCGAGGTCGTCGCCGCCGTCCAGCTCGCCCTTCGCGACGAACGGCTGGTCAACGACCTCACCTTGGTCGGACAGCCCGCGCTCATCGAGCCCCTGCTAAAACAGCACGGGCTCGCTTCGCATCCGCGCCTCGCGCTCCTCCCCGCCTCGGAGGTGATCACGATGGAGGACAAGCCGATCCAGGCCCTCCGTCGTAAGAAAGACTCCTCGATGGCCCGCGCCATCGAGTTGATCAAAACCGGCGAGGCCGGCGCCGTCGTTTCCTGCGGCAACACCGGCGCCCTTATGGCCGGAGGCACCCTGCGCTTGCGCACCCTTGAGGGCATCGACCGCCCCGCCCTCGCCGCCATCATCCCGCGCGCGAACGGCTTTTTTATCCTGATCGACGCCGGCGCGAACCCCGAGGCCGAACCCCGTCACCTCGCCCACAACGCCCTGCTCGGAAGCCACTACGCCCGCGTCATCCTCGGCGTCGCCCAACCCCGCGTCGGCCTCCTGACCGTCGGCACCGAAGAGGGCAAGGGCAACGCCCTGACCAAGGCCACCCACGAGATCCTCAAACGCGCCGGAGTCGAGGGAATCATCCATTACGTCGGCCCGACCGAGGGTTTCCAGGCCTTCACTGACCACTGCGACGTCGCGGTGTGCGACGGCTTCGTCGGCAATCTCCTGCTGAAGAGCTGGGAATCCCTCGCCAAATTTTTCAAGGCCACCCTGGAAAAGGAACTGAAGGCCAACCCCCTCCGCCTCGCCGGCGCCGCCCTTTCGCGCGGCGCGTTCAAGGCCCTCAAGGCCCGCATGAATCCCGACGTCTACGGCGGCGCTCCCCTCCTCGGCCTGCGCGGTAACGTCCTGAAGGCCCACGGCTCCAGCAACCGCCACGCCCTCCACGCCGCCATCCTCGCCGCCGACAAAGTCGTGCGCGCCGATTTCCTCGCCCAGGTTTCCCGCGACGCCGCTCCGCTCAACACCCTGATCGACGCCTGCGCCGCCGCCCCTGCTCCGCTCGCCGTCGGCGAAACCCCGCCCGCCGCCTGAGTCCCGCCGTTTCCCCCGTGTCCCTGTCCTCCGCCTCCGCCTTCGCCATTCTCGGCACCGGCTCCCTCGCCCCGGACCGCGTCGTGACCAACGACGACCTCGCCAAGTTGGTGAACACCTCCGACGAGTGGATCCAGACCCGCACCGGCATCCGGGAACGCCGCCTCGCCGGCCCCGGCGACACCACCACCGGCCTCGCCGCCGGCGCCGCACGCGCCGCCCTCGCCGACGCCGGGATCGATCCCGCAGCCATCGACCTGCTGATCGTCGCGACCTGCACCCCGGACCTGCCCATGCCGGCCACCGCCAGCCTGGTGCAGACCGCGCTCGGGTTGCCCTCCACCACCGCCTGCTTCGACCTGAACGCCGCCTGCACCGGCTTCGTCTACGCCCTGGACACCGCCTGGGCCCTCCTCGCCAGCGGTCGCTATCGCCACGCGCTGGTCATCGGCGCGGAGAAAATGTCTTCCGCCCTCGACTGGACCGACCGCACCACCTGCGTGCTGTTCGGCGACGGGGCCGGCGCCGTCGTTCTCGGCCCCGCGCCCGCCGGCTCCGGCATCGTCGCCACCAAACTCGGCGCCATCCCGGGCACCAGCGAGCTTTTGCTCATCCCCGGCGGCGGCAGTTCTCCTCTGGCGCCCGACGCCCCGCGCCATATCAAGATGAAGGGCAAGGAGGTGTTTAAGTTTGCGGTCCGCGCCATGGATGAGGTGTGCCGCGATCTGCTCACCCCCCGCGGCCTCGCCCCCACCGACGTCGCCTTGGTCGTGCCGCATCAGGCCAACCTGCGCATCATCCACGCCATCGCCGAATATCTCGAACTCCCGCACGACCGTTTTTTTGCCAACGTCGACCGCTACGGCAACACGTCCGCCGCCTCCATCCCCCTCGCCCTCGACGAGGCCGGCAAGGCCGGCCGGCTCCGCCGCGGCGACCTCGTGCTGCTGGTCGCGTTCGGGGCGGGCTTGACCTACGGAGGCGCGCTGGTTCGCTGGTGATTCAAATCATGCCCATCGCGCCGCGTCGTATCGGTTTTGTAATTACCCTGGTTTTGGTCTGGGCCGCCGGTTTCGCCCCCTCCGTCCGGGCGGACCTGGTGTGGGATCCCCGCACCGGCTGGCGCGTCGAGGGCGGCGTGCTCGCACCCTTTCTCGACACGCCCGCCGGACAGACCGCCAAGGCCCTGATGGACAAGGCCCGTCGCGCCGAGGACGCCGGCAACTCCGGCTCCGCCCTTTCCGGCTACAAACGCGTCTATAAGAAATACCCGACGTCGATCTTCGCGCCCGAGGCGCTCTACCGCTCCGGCCGCCTCTACGAAAACCGCCGCCAATACACCAAGGCTTTCCGCAACCTCCAGCGCGTCATCGCCGAACATCCCGCCTACCCGGCTTTCACCGAGATCCTCGGCTCGGAGTATCGCATCGCCGATAAACTCGTGAAAGGCGCCCGCCCACTCTACTGGGGCTTCATCCCGGGGTTTAAGCAGCGCGAAAAGGGCCTCGAGTTCCTTGAACAGATCGTCGCCAACGCCCCCTACAGCGAATACGCCGGCATCTCCCTGATGAACGTCGCCGAGGGCTATACCCGCGCCGGCGACCGCGATGCCGCCATCGACGCCCTCGACCGGATGATCAACAACTACCCGGACAGCTTCCTGACCCCTGACGCCTACCTAAAGCTCGCCGCCGCCCAGGCCTCAATCACCCAGGGTCCCCCCTACGACCAGGCCTCGACCCAGCTCGCCCTCACCTACTTCCAAGATTACACGATCCTCTACCCCGGCGAAGCCGATGTCGCCATTGCCAACAAAGGCTTCGACGACGCCCGCGCCCTGCTTGCCGAGAGCAAGATGACGATGGGCGACTTTTATTACAAGAAGCGCTCCAATTATAAGGCAGCGAAGGTGTTCTACAACGAGGCTATCACCACCTACCCCGATTCTCCGACCGCCGAGCGCGCCCGCCGCCACCTCGCCGCGATCGAGAAGATCGAGTCCGGCGAAGGCACCGCCGACGGCGCGGTCCGCGGTGGCCCCCGCGCCAAGCGTTTCTGGATTTTCTAGAGCGCCCCCCGCGCCCGCCACCACCTATGTCCCGCTTCCTCGCCGCGACCTTCGCCGTCGCCATCCTCGTTTTCACCGGCGCCTGCTCCCACTACCGCCTCGGCACCGGGGTGGAACGCGATTTCGAGAGCGTGTTCATCGCCCCGGTCGAGACCAACGCCGCCTACCCCCAGGCGGCCGCCGTGCTGACGACTCAAATCCGCGAGACCTTCATTCGCGACGGTCGCGTCCGCGTGGTCAACACCCCCGACGAGGCCGACGCCGTGCTCACCGTGAAGCTGTCCGGCCTGCACCGCTCGAAACTCACCTCCCTCGCCTCCGACTCCGGCCTAGCCCGCAAGATGGGCCTCACCCTCGACGCCACCGCCACCCTCCGCGACTCCAAGGGTGAAAAAACCTGGTTCGCCGACCGCCCCGTGTCCGTCGAACGCGAGCTCTTCACCGACAACGGCTCCGCCGACCTCCAGCCCCTCCAGCAAATCCAGGCCGAATACGCCCTCCTGCCCCAACTCGCCGAGCCCTTCGCGAAACAGCTTCAGGGCGCCGTCCTCGACACCTGGTAGGCGACCAGCGGGCGGGATTTGACGGCCCGTTCACAATCCAACTTCGCGCAAGTGTTTTGCGCTGTATGAAGGCCGCGTGATTCGCGGCAACAAGACCCGTGATATGCGAGCCGACCGATGGCGCGGAAAGCGGGGTGGGAATAACTAAGCCTACGAAGTTCACCGGCACCACGCCGACACCTCGTAGAAAACCCAAAAACACACCACGCATGAAACTCCGTTCCCTCACGACCGCCCTTCTCATCGCGGCCGGCGCCCTCAGCCCGGCTTACGTCGCCGCCTACGATTCCGCCGCCCCCGCCAAGTCCGTCGTCGCGATCGCCGTCGGCTCGCCCGACCACACCACCTTGGTCGCCGCCGTGAAAGCGGCCGGCCTTGTCGAAACCCTCTCCGGTCCCGGCCCCTTCACCGTTTTCGCCCCCACCAACGCGGCCTTCGCCAAGTTGCCCGCCGGCACGGTCGAAAGCCTGCTCCTTCCGGAGAACAAAGCCAAACTCACCGCCATCCTCACCTACCACGTCGTGGCCGGAAAGGTCCTCGCCGCCGACGTCAAGCCCGGCCCGGTCGCCACGGTCAACGGCAAGTCCGCCACCATCAGCATCAAAGACGGCGCCCCCTACATCGACGGCGCCAAGATCGTCGCGACCGACCTCCTCGGCAGCAACGGCGTGGTCCACGTGATCGATGCCGTGATCCTGCCTTAACCCTCCCCCTGACCGGGCCGCCCGCACAGCGCCGGGAAGCCCGCCGAAAAAGGTCAACCCGCCCGAGTCCGCTCGGAGCGGTTTTTTTTGCGCGCACTCACCCCACGCCCGCCCTTGCGCTCCCCCGACGAGACTATCCACCCTGTCGCCCTCCGTGCCCGCCCCCCTTCACTCCGCCCTCCTCGCCCCCTCCCTCCTCGCCGGCCGCCACACTCACCTCGCCGCCAGCGCCGCCGAGGTCGCCGCCGCCGGCGCCCCCTGGCTCCACCTCGATATCATGGACGGACACTTTGTGCCCAACCTCACCTTCGGCCCCCAGATGGTCGCCGAACTCCGCCGCGAGGTGCCCGGCCTTTTTTTCGACGTCCACCTGATGCTCGACGAACCCGAACGCTACGCGGAGGCCTTCATCCAAGCCGGGGCGCAGCTCGTTAGCTTCCATATCGAGCCCGCCCTCGACCACCGCGAACTCCTCGCCCGCATTCGCTCCCTTGGTTGCAAGAACGGCCTCGTGCTCAACCCCGGCACCCCCGCCGAAGCGGTCGAGCCCTTCCTCAACGACGTCGATCTTATCCTCGTCATGACCGTCCAGCCCGGCTTCGGCGGCCAGCCCTTCCGCCGCGACATGCTGGAAAAACTCGTCCGCCTCGACGCCCTACGCCACGCGCGCGGCCTCGATTTCCGCCTCGAAGTCGATGGCGGCGTCGATCCCGCCACCGGCCGCGAATGCCGCGCCGCCGGAGCCGACACCTTCGTCGCCGGCACCTCGTTTTTTAGATCCCCCGACCGCGCCGCCTTCGTCCGCGACGTCGCCGCCTGGTAACCGCCCTCTCCCAACCTTCCCGCCCGTGCCCTCCCCCGCCGTCCCCGCCGCCGCCATCGGCACCGCCCTCGCCAAACTTGCCGACGAGATCGTCGCCCGCCACCCGGCCGACCCCGCCGCCCGCCTGATCCTGCTCGGCGTCGCCAACGGCGGCGT
>JAIXVP010000224.1 GCA_027482905.1 Opitutaceae bacterium | reverse complement strand
GGCGGTCTCGGCTCTGGGCGTGCTGGTAGTCGCGCCGCATCAGCTTTTCTCGGCTAGTTTTCAGATGAGCTACGGCATCGTGGCGGCCTTGCTGCTCTACGGTGTGCCCTTGCAGGAAAAGTGGCTGGAGCGGTGGACGCCCTGGGCGCATTTGCCGAGGGCGGATCGCGGGTGGGTGAAAGAGGGGGTGGAGGCGGTCGGGCGCGGCTTGATCGGCGCGGTGGCGCTGGGGTTGGCGGCGACCTTGGTGAGCACGCCGGCGACGTTGGGGTTTTTCCAGCTCATGACGCCGGGCGGGTTTTTCGTGAACCTGCTGCTCATTCCGCTCTCGACCTTGGTCTTGTTCGCGGGGGTGGCGGCGATCGTGGCGGGCGGGGTCGGGCTGGCGCCGTTGGCGAGCGTGTTCAACCACGCGGCGGCGTTGTTGCTGGCCGGCATGGAGGCGGCGGTGGCGGCGGCGACGCGCGTGCCGGGGTCGGCCTGGCCGGCGCGGTTTGTCTGGCCGGGGCTGGCGACGGCCACGGGAGCGGGTTTGTTGATCCTGCTCGCGGTCGGTTACATGCGAGGCTGGAAACGGCGGGAGGGCGGGTTTTGGGCGCCCTACGCGGTGCTCGGTCTCGTGCTTGTGCTTGGGGTGCGGGGCGTTTCACTGGTCCCATGAAGAGCGCCTATGAACTCGCGATGGAACGACTGGACAAATCCGGCCCCCGGGAGAAACCCCTGAGCGCGGCCCAGAAGGCCCGGCTGGCGGAGCTGGACACGATCTACAAGGGCAAGTGGGCGGAGCGGCAGGTGTTCCTCAACGAGCAGTTGGAGAAGGCGCTGGCCAAGGGCGATGCGGACGAGGCGGAGCAGGTGCGCGTGCAGCTGGCGCGGGAAAAGACCCGGCTGGACGAGGAGCGCGAGGAGGAGAAGGAGCGGGTGCGGCGCGAGACGCGCGGCTGAGCCCGCGCCGGCTCAGGCCCAGACGAAGTCGGCGACGAGGGGCAGGTGGTCGCTGGCGCGGCTGGGGACGACCTTGGACGCGACGCAGCGGAGGGGTGCGTTGTAGAAGACGTGGTCGAGCACGTAGGGCATGCGGCGCCAGGTTATCTCGGCGGTCTGGGCGGTGGCGAAGCCCTCGGCGGCGAACTGGGCGGCGAGGCCGACGTGGTCGCGGACGTTGAAATCGCCGGTGAGGATGGTCGGGGTCGCGCCGGCGGCGCGCAGGTGTTCGGCGATGCGGAGGCGTTGGCCGGGATGGGCGCGGCTGTCGGTTTTCAGCATGAAAAACGCGAGCAGGTGGGTGTTGAGCAGGGCGATCTCGCGGCCGGCGACGGTGGTGCGGGCGCCGATCAGCAGGCGGTCGGTGGGCGTCTTGGTCTCGCCGAAGAAGTCGAATTTCACCGGCGGCGAAGGCAGGTCCTCGGCGAAGGTGGCGGTGAGGGGCTCGCGCGAGAGGATGGCGAGGCCGATGCCGAAGGGCAGTTCGCGCGGGTCGGGGCGCGGGAAGGCGAAGTGGGCGTGGTAGCCGGGGAGGGCGGCGCGCAGGCGTTCGTAGTTCTCGGCGACCTGGTTGGCGTCGGAGCGGGCATGCTCGACTTCCTGGAGGTGGATGATGTCGGCGTCGTGCGCGCGGATCTCGGCGATGGTCTCGTCGAGCCGGATCGGGGCGTGGTCGGGATCCTGGTCGTCCCAGACCTGGCCAAACTGCATGTTGAATTGCAGGACGCGAAAGGGTTTCACTCGTTTTAAGCGGGGTGGCGGTTGGCGGGGGCGGACGGTGCGGAAAGGTGACTCACGGCGAGATGGCCGCGCCGGGGGAGGACTGGGCGGAGGCGTCGCCGGCGGGGACTTCGGAACCGGCGGTGGTCACGCTGACGCCCTGGTCGCCGTTTTTACGAAAGGCGAAGCGGTTGATGCGGTCGAAGGTCGTGCGCTGCTTGACGGCGGGTTTCACCTCTTGGGAGATGGGCGAGGCGTCGCCGATTTTGTCTTGGAAACGGGTGGCGACGCGGGTGCGGTAGGCGTCGTCGGCGGTGGAGTAGCGGGATTGCTTTCCGGCCCAGGGGCTGTCCTTGCGTTCGACCGTGTCATAGGTTTTTCGCTCGGGGGTGATCAGCTCCTTGGTGCGGGTCTCCTCGATGGCGATCGAGCTTTTGCGCTCGCCGACGAGGGCGTCTTTTTTCTCGAACGGGGAGGTTTGGAAGCGCTTCTCCATCAGGACCTCGTTGCGCTCGATGGCTTTGTTTTCGGGCAGGGCGGCCTTCTGCTCGGTGGTCACGCGCGTGGCGCGTCGGGTGGTGTCGAGCCGGCCGGGCGCGGCGGACAAAGAAACCGAGCACGCGAGGACGGCGAAAAGTAGGCCGGCGGTCAATTTCATGTCAAAGGATGGCATTTACGTGACGAACGCGGGGCAAGGTTATTCCGGTTCGGCGGTGCCTTCGACGACCCAGGCGCGGGCCTCGGGGACCTGGGCGAAGAAGCCGGCGAGGGCGGAGGACAGGTGTTCGGCGTAGCGAAAATGCGCGCCCAGTCCGGTGCGCAATTCGGCTTCGTAGATGAACTTGTCCGCGTGGGTGGAATGCTCGAACGGCGTCTGGGCGCCGAGCAGCAGGGTGTAGACGTAGGCCGGCGAGCCGATGGCGAGGAGTTCGCGGGTGAGGGCGAGCTGGTCGTCCAGCAGGGCCTGGTGGTCGGCGTGGCGGACCTCGGGTGGAAGGTAGAAACCGGCTTGGATGAGCGGGGTGTGGCGGTGGCCGGTGCGGTGACGATTCAGGTCGCGGAGCTCGGCGAGGGCGAGGTTGTTCCAGGCGAAACTCACGCGCATGCGACGGGTGGCGGTGCCTTGGTGGCCGTAGCGGTTGACGCGGGCGGAGAGGGCGTCGGGCACGCTTTGTTCCTCGGCGAGGAAGGGCGGGGTGGCGCGGTCGACGTGGACCCAGGTCTCGTCGGCGAGCGGGGCGGCGGACAGGCGGGCGAGGCCCAGGCGGCAGGAAGTGGCGAGGTCGGCGGCGGCCTGGGTCTGGTGGCTGGTGTCGGCGGTGCTGTGGCGCATAAGGCGCGGGGAGATTTTCAGCAACTCGCCGCGGATCAGGTCGGCGGCGGCGCGAGCCTCGGGGTGGGGCAGGGACGCGAGGTGTTTCACCGTCTGGGCCCACATGCGCGAGGTCTGGACGAGGGCGAGGTTGGTGCGGGTGGCGAGCGGGATGAAGTAGCGGGCG
>JAIXVP010000025.1 GCA_027482905.1 Opitutaceae bacterium | reverse complement strand
GTGGTGGGCGTCGTCGATGCGGCGCGGGCGCCGTTCGATGCGGCGGGGCGTGTAATCACCGATCCCTGGCCGGCGCCCTTCGCCACCGGCGGCTTTGATCTGGACGCGGTCGGGGTGCGCCACGTCGCGGCCGACACTGGTTACGCGGCGTGGCGGCGGGTCCGTTTTTCGGCGGCGGAACGGGCGGACGACTCGGTGGCGGGGACGGCCGCCGATCCGGACCGCGACGGGCGCTGCAATCTTCTCGAATACGCGCTCGGCACCGAGCCGCGCGACCCGGCCGACGGCTCGAGCCGCGCCCCCACGCTTTCCCTCGCCGACGGCGGGCGGCTCGCGCTCGCCTACGACCTGCCCGCCGGGCGCGACGATCTCGCGGTGGTGGTCGAGTGGTCGGCGGATCTTGCCAACCCGTCGGCCTGGTATTCGGACGGCCAGCACGTCGCCGCGCCGCAGATCGAGCCGTTGCCCGGCGGCGGTTCGCGGTTTAGCCATGTGGGGGTGAAAAACCTCGCCGAAGCGCCGCGCCAGTTTCTGCGTCTCTCGGCCTGCCTCCGATGAAACTTCGCCGCGCCCGCGCCTTCACCCTGGTCGAGTTGCTCGCCGTCATCGGCGTGATCGGGGTGCTCGCGTCGCTATTGCTGCCCGTGGTCGGCGCGGCCCGGCGGACGGCGCGCGAGGCGGTCAGCGTCGGCAACCTGCGGCAGCTCGCGGTCGCAACGCACTCCTACATCGCCGACAATCGCGGGTTCTTTCCGCCGGGGATGTCCTTCGACAACAACACCCGCTGGCACGGTGCGCGCGCCTCGGTTTCCGCGCCGTTCGATCCGGCGCGGGGCTGGCTCGGGCCCTACCTGGGGCGCGACGGCCGCGTGAAGGTTTGCCCGGAATTCGCCGCGCTCGAGCTGGCGCCGGGGTCGTTTGAGACCGGCGCAGGCGGCTACGGCTACAATCTCGCCTACCTCGGCGGTCCGATCCCGGACACGCCCAAGGGCGCCTATCGTCCGGCGCGGCTCGCCGCCCTGCCGCGTCCGGGGCGCACCGTGATGTTCGCCACCTCCGCGCTGGCGCGGGCGGGCGGGGTGCAGGAGTATCCCTTCGCCGAGGCGCCGCGCTGGCGGAATCCGGGCGGCGGGCTCGAGGGCGAGAACCAGCCCAGCGTGCATTTCCGCTTTGGCGGGCGGGCGCTGGTGGCGTGGTGCGACGGCCGGGTCGGCGCCGAGGCGCCCAACCCGGCCGGCTGGCCCGGCGTGAACTACTACGGCGGCGACAACGCCGGCGCGAAAATCGGCTGGTTCGGACCGCTGGAGGCGAACGGATATTGGAATCCTGAATACGCGGGGAACAATCCGTGAACCTGAAAAACCCTCGCGTGATCGTGATCCGGCTTGTCCTGCGTTTGCCGTGGTTCCTCCTGGCGTTTTCCAGTCTGCCGCTGCGTGCGGCCGACGTGCGGGTGGTTTCGCAAACCGTGGCGGGCGACGAGTGGTTGCTGGCGGTGGCGGGGCCGGCGCAGGTCGCGGCGCTCAGCCATCTGGCGCGCGATCCCGAGTTTTCCGGCGTGGCGGCGGAGGCGAAGAACTTTCCCGTGCTCGCGGTCGATTGCGACGCGGAGGGCGTGCTGCGCTTCGCCCCTACCCTGGTGCTGTTCGCCGACTACAGCCGGCCGGAGCTGGTGGCGCAGGTGCGGCGCGCCGGGGTGCGCACGCTGGTCTTTGATCGCTACGCCACGCTCGCCGAGGCGCACGCCTGCCTGCGGGCGGTGGCGCGCGAACTCGGACCCGCCGCCGAGGCGCGGGCCGCGGCGGTGATCGAGTCCGATCTGGCGCGGGTGGCGGCCCTTCGCGCGCGGCTGCGCGGCGTCCGGCCGGCGCGGGTGATCGCGCCCTCGGTCTACGGCGTGATTCCGGGCGACGAGACCAACGTCCAGGATCTCTGCGACCATGCGGCGGCGGAGAATCTCGCCGCGACCCTCGGCGGACTGCGCGGCCATGCGCCCACGCCGTCGGAGCAACTGCTGGGCTGGCCGGTGGACGCGGTCATCGTGGCGGGCAACGACGCCGACGCGGCGCTCGCGCCGTTTCGCGAGCTGTCGCCGTTCCGGTTTCTGGAGGCGGTGCGGAAGGGGCGCGCGGCGGTCTTGCCCACGTGGCAGCTCTCGTGCGTCTCACATCGTCGGGTGGACGCTTACGAGCGGCTCGCACGTGCGTTGCACCCGGAGGTTTTTGTGGCGGAGCCAGCCGGCGCGGGCAGGGAAGGGGAGGGCGCGCCATGAGCACGACGCGGCCGGGTTCGGTGGCGGGATTCGCGGGCGCGCCCCTGTGGATCGCGTGCGCCGTGCTCGCGGTCCTCGCGGTGGCGTCGCTCGTGGTTGGCGAGGTTGCGCTGTCGCCGGCTCGACTCTGGGCGGCGGTGGTCGGGCGGGACGAGCTGGCGGCGACCATCCTGTGGCAGATCCGTTTGCCGCGTCTGCTGGTGGCGGCGCTGGTCGGGGCGGGTCTGGCGTCGAGCGGCTTGGTCATGCAGGCCTATTTCCGCAACCACCTCGCGAGTCCCGGGCTGCTCGGCGTGAGCAGCGGGGGCGCGGCGGGGGCCGTGGTCGCCATCGCGGCGGGCGCGGCGTCGATGTCGCTGTGGTTCGTGCCCTTGGCGGCGATCGCGGGGGCCTTTCTCGCCACGGCGGCGGTGCTCGGGCTGGCGCGGCGCGGGGCGGGCACGGAGCGGCTGTTGCTCGCCGGCGTGGCTTTGAGCGCGTTGCTCGGCGCGGTGACCAGCCACGTGCTGACCAGCCACGCCACACTCTACGAGCGCAACGGGCAGATCCTGTTCTGGCTGCTGGGTGGATTGGAGGACCGGACGTGGGAACACGTCGTGGTGGCCGCGCCGGTGGTGGTGTTCGCCGCCGCGCTTTGGCCGCTGGGTCGGCCGATGGATTTGCTCAGCCTTGGCGTCGACGAGGCGCGCAGCCTCGGGGTCGATGTGCGGCGCCTGCGTTGGGCGCTGGTGGCGCTTTCGACCGTGTTGACCGCTTTGGCGACGGCGGTCGCGGGCACGGTGGGCTTCGTCGGGCTGGTCGTGCCGCATGTCTTGCGGTTGCTGGTCGGGCCCGAGCATCGCCGGCTCGTGCCGCTCTCGCTGGTGGGCGGGGCGGCTTTCGTGGTGGGCTGCGATCTTCTGGGGCGTTGCGCCGGCGGAGTGCGGTTGGGCGTCGTGACCTCGCTGGTGGGTGCGCCGTATTTTCTGTGGTTGCTGCGGAGGGCGGAGCGATGAGCGGGGCGGCGTTGTCCTTGCGCGAGGTCGCGGTGCCGGGGCGTTTGCACCCGGTGTCACTGGAGTTGGCTCCGGGGCTGGTCGTCGGTCTGGCGGGGCCGAACGGCTCCGGCAAATCCACCCTGCTGGCGGTGGCGGCGGGTCTGTCGCCCGGGGCGGGACGGGGACGGCATGACGTGCGCTGGAACGGTGACGCGGTCGCCGCCATCCCGGCGCTGGAGCGGGGTCGGCGGGCGGCGTGGGCGCCGGCGGAGGCGCGTTTCGAGTTCGGGTTCACCGTGCGCTCGGTCGTGGCGCAGGGGCGTTACGCGCACGGCGATGACGGCGCCGGGGTGGACGAGGCTTTGGCCCGGATGGATCTGCTCGCCCTGGCGGATCGGCCGGTGGATCGGCTGTCGGGCGGCGAACGGCAGCGCGTCTTGCTGGCGCGGGCCCTGGCCACGGGCGCGCCGTTGCAACTTTGGGACGAGCCCCTTGCCCCGCTCGATCCGCGCCATGGCCTGGAGGTGCTGGCGCTTGCCCGCGACCACGCCCGGGCGGGGGGCCTGGTCGTGTTTTCCCTGCATGACCTGCGTCTGGCGCACGGCCTGGACCGGGTGGTTTTGCTGGATCGCGGTCGCTTGTGCGCGGCGGGCGAGCCGGCGGAGGTGTTGACCGCGGAGCGGGTGCGCACGGTGTTCGGGGTCGATTGGCGCATCGAGCCGGGGCCGACGCTGTCACTTCCGTAACAACTTGTTGTCGTGTCGGCTTGGGTCTTGCGCGGGGCGCGGGAGCCGGGCAGCGGGAGGCATGCAAAAGAGGTTCGCGGCCTGCTTTTTAATGCTGCTCGGCGTGCTCACGGCGTGGGCGGGCGGCGGGGTGCGCGAGGGCATGTCCCGCGCGGAGGTGGAGGCGGCGCTGGGGCGGCCGGTGTCGGCCCTGGTCAAGGGTGACACCGTCATCCTGCGTTATCCGAACAACGGCCGGGTCGAGTTGGTGAAGGACAAGGCCGTGGTCCTCGTGCGCGTGCTCCATGCGGACGAGGTGGCGCGGGCCGAGGCCGAGGCGGCGGCCGCCCAGGCGGTGATCGACGCCGAGCTTGCCGCCGAGGCGGCGGAGGCGAAGGCCGCCGAAAAGGCCGCCGCCCAGGCCGAGGCCGCGAACGCTCGCGCGGCCGCAGCGGCCGCGGCCCGGGGCGAACCGGTCGCGCTGCCGGCGGGCGCGTTGCAGGATTTGGAGCGCGTGACCGAGGGGCTGGCCAACGCCCACGGTCAACCCGGCGGCCCCGGCGCGCAGAGCGGGGCGCACGCCGGCGCGACCTCGCCCTTGATCGGAGGCGAGGCTCATGGGATCGGCGCCGGAGGCGGGTTCTGGGTCGGTTTGGTCGCGATGTTTTTGGTGCAATTCGCGGTCGGCATGGTCGCGCTGAAACTGGCCTTCAAATGGGCCGACGTGCACGCGGAGTGGTCCCAGATGCCGATCCCGGCGCTGGCCAACGCCTTCACGCTGGCGTTTTTGCGCGCCGGGGCCTTCGCGCTGTGGCGGGCGCCGGACCTGTTTTACGTCGACCATGCCGTCGCCCTGCTGGTGATGCTCATCGTGCTGCGCAAAACGACCCACGCCTGCACCCTGCCGCGCGCGGTCGCGGTCGCGATGGCGGCCAAGTTGACCAGCTTCGTGGTCTGGGTCGTTCTGAGCGTCTTCGTGATGAACGCCATCGCCGCCCTGCGGTGAGGCTTGCGGGCGAAGGGCTTCGCCGATTTTGAACGCGCTACAGTCCGCGCAGGAAGTTGTAGGTCAGGTCCGGTTCTCCGGGCAGGCCCTCGTGGCCGAAGTCCGGATAGATCTTCACCGTCTTGGGCGCGGTGATCTTGTTGTAGATCGCGAACTGCGTGCTGGGCGGGCAGATCGTGTCCATCAGACCGGTGAAGAGCAGCACCTCGGCGCGGATGCGGGGGGCGAGGAACTGGAGGTCGATGTAGCCGAGTTTGGTGAAGATCGCGTCCTCGCGTTCGTGGCGCGGATCGAAGTGGCGGAAAAAAGTCCGCAGCTCGGCGTAGGCGTCCTTGGCCTGGTCCATCTCCCAGACCCGACGGTAGTCGGCCAAAAAGGGAAACACCGGGGCGGCGCGCCGGATGCGCGGCTCCAGCGCGGCGCAGGCCAGGGTGAGCGCGCCGCCCTGCGAACCACCCATCGCGCCGACCCGCGTGGGATCGACCTCGGGCCGGGCCAGCACGACGCGGGCGAGTTGGGCGGTATCGAGGAAGATCTGGCGGAAGAGCAGTTTTTTCGGGTCCGGGTCGTCGAGGCCGCGCACGATGTGGCCGTTGAGGGTCGTTCCGCGGACGCCGCCGACGTCTTCCGAGCGTCCGCCCTGACCGCGGCAATCCAGCGCCGCCACGCAGAAGCCCGACGCGGCGTAGGCGAGTTTGCCGGCCCAGTCGCCGCCGTTGCCGGAGTAGCCGTGGAACTGGAGCACGGCCGGTGCCGGCCGGTCCGCGCGCGCCGCCGCCGTCGGACGCAGGTATTTGGCGTAGACCCGGGCGCCGCCGACGCCGGTGAACCAGAGGTCGAAACACTGCACGCCGGGCGCGTTCAGCGCGGGGTTGGGCGTCAACTCGGCCCGCGGGTCGGTGGCGTCCAGCTCGCGCAGGGCCTCGTCCCAGTAGGCGTCGAAATCGGCCGGGCGCGGGTTGCGGCCGGCGTAGGTGCGGAGCTGTTCCAAGGGGAGGTCGATCAGGGGCATGGCGAGGGTGGGGAAGGGTGGAGAGCGCGGGACGTTGCGCCCACGCCGGGAAGCCGGCCCGGTGGACCGATCCGAATCGGGGCGCTGAACGACGGGATGACAGGGTTTTGCGGGATCGCGCCAAGCGTGAAACAATTCATCGATTCCGCTCATGCCACGGCGCTGGTGGCATGACTCTTGCGACCTCCACGGAGCTGTTTATCCGACTTCTCTCTCCTTGTGCCGCCTGCGCGGCGCTCCTATTCACCCGAGCATCATGCGTTCCCGCTTCCCCCGTTTGTTCCGCCTCGCGCTGCTCGTGTTCGCCTTTGCTCCCGCCCTGGTTTCGGCGGCGGAGGTTAAAATCGTCCGCGTCTGGCCCGATTATCGCGCGGCGGATTCGTTTGTCCGCATCGGCGAGTATTTCGGCGGCAAGGAGAAGTCCCCCGAGCTGATCGTGCGTTCGCAGGAGGATTCGCGCGCCGGCTACTACTTCCTGACCCGTTTCAAGGCTGACGCGGCGCTGCCCGGTTCCATCCTCGCCTTGGAGTATGTCTTGCCGGGCGACGAGTCGCCCCGCGTGCAGTTTTTCCCGCTCGACCTGCCCCGGGGCTCGCGCGCGGTGCTCGCCGGCCTGACCGGACCCGACTGGCCCGGCGCGGCCGTCGCCCCGACCGCGTGGCGCCTGCGTCTGCTCGGCCCCGCCGGCGACGAGCTGGTGCGCGAGCAGAGTTTCCTGTGGTCGTTGCCGCCTTTGCCCGCCGTCGCTTCCGCCGCGCCAGTCGACGCCGCGACGCCCGCCCGGAACTAGCCGGTAGGCGGCCGCGTGCTCCTTTTCCCCCATGCCCGATCTTTTTGCCGCCTACGATATCGATAAGTTCTATGACGAGATGTTCGCCGCCCCGGGGCGTCCCCATCCGCATTATCAGCGGCTCTTTGATCGCTTCGGACAGATGGACGGCATCAGCGACCTGCTCGCCCGCCAGCGCACGGCCGACCAGACCTTCGTCAACCGCGGCGTCACGTTCACCGTCTATTCGGACAACAAGGGCACGGAGAAGATTTTCCCGTTCGACCTGATCCCGCGCATCATCCCCGCCCATGAATGGGCGCACCTTGAGGCCGGCCTGCGCCAACGCATGGAGGCGCTCAACCTTTTCCTCGCCGACATCTACGGACCGCAGCGCATCCTGAAGGAGAGCATCGTCCCCCGCGAGATGGTGCTGACCTCGAAGAACTTCCGCCCGGAGCTGGTCGGCGTGCCCATCGCCCGGGACCTCTACGTCCACATCAACGGCACCGACCTGGTGCGCGACCAGCACGGCACCTACCGCGTGCTGGAGGACAACCTTCGCACCCCCTCGGGCGTTTCCTACGTGCTCGAGGACCGCCAGGTGATGAAGCGGGTTTTCCCAAACCTCCTGCGCGACTACCGCGTTCGCCCGGTCGAGACCTACACCAGCGACCTGCTGGCGTTGTTGTTCCACCTCGCCCCCGCGCACGTGCCCGAGCCCACCGTCGTGCTGCTCACGCCCGGCGTCTACAACAGCGCCTATTTCGAACACAGTTTCCTCGCCCGTCAGATGGGCATCGAGATCGTCGAGGGCTCGGACC
>JAIXVP010000301.1 GCA_027482905.1 Opitutaceae bacterium | reverse complement strand
CCGGCTGCACGCGGCCGGGGCGGCGGGCAAGGGCGGAGCGGGGGCGGCGGAGTCATGAAACTCTTCACCAAGGGCGACGGCGAGGGCTTCGTGGCCGCCTTCGTCAACAACCTCGTCCAACTGCTCATCCTCGCGTCCCTCTGCACCGGCGTCCTGGGGTTCTCCTCGGAGCTGATCTACGGCCGCATCCTGCCGGGCGTGGCGGTCTCCTTTTTGGTGGGCAATCTGTTCTACGCCTGGCAGGCGCTCCAGTTGGCCAAACGCGAGGGACGTTCGGACGTCTGCGCGCTGCCCTACGGCATCAGCACGCCGGGGCTCTTCGCGCATGTGTTCCTGGTTATGTTGCCGGCCCGCCAGCTCGCGGTGACGCAGGGTATTCCGGACCCGGAGCGCTTCGCCTGGCACGCCGGGCTGGTGGCGTGTTTCCTCGGCGGCGTGCTGGAGTTTTCCGGGGCCTTCGTGGCGTCGTTCATCCGCCGCCACACGCCGCCGGCGGCGATGCTCGCCACGCTCGGCGGGGTGGGCATGGGGTTTCTCGGGCTGGCGTTTTTCTTCCAGATCTTCGCCGCGCCGGTGGTCGGCATCGTGACCCTGGCGCTGGTGTTTATGGTGTTTTTCGGGCGCATGCGGTTTCGCGGCGGCCTGCCCGCGACCTTGGTGGTTTTGGGCGTGGGCACGGGGCTGGCGTGGTTGACCGGCCTGGCGCCGGTCGGAGGGGCGGACGCGGCGCCGCTGGCCAACGTGGGGTTTTATCCGCCGCTGCCGCTGCTCGGCGAGTTGCTGGCCGCGCTCGGCGGCGGGCACCTGTTCGCCTACCTTTCGGTGGTGATCCCGATCGGCCTGCTCGGGGTGCTGGCGTCGTTGCAAAACATCGAGTCGGCGGCGGCGGCCGGGGACAACTATCCAGTGCGTTCCAGCCTGATCGCGAACGGCCTCGGCACGATCGCGGCGGCGGCCTTCGGGTCGCCTTTCCCCACCTCGATCTACATCGGCCACCCGGCCTGGAAAAAACTCGGGGCGCGCGCGGGCTACTCGGTGCTCAACGGTGTCGCCATCACGGCGGTCTGCATGACCGGGGCGATGTCGGCGCTGACCTGGGCGATCCCGTCCGAGGCGGGCATCGCGATCATGCTCTGGATCGGCATCATCATCGCCGCGCAGGCCTTCGAGGTGACGCCGGCGCGGCATCACGTGGCGGTGGTGGTGGGGCTTTTCCCGGGCATCGCCGCCTGGGCCATGCTCGCGATCAAGTCCGCCGTCGCGGCCGGCGGGGCTTCGCTCGACGCCGGCCTGGTGGCCAAGGCCCACGCCGCCGGCGCCTACCTCGGGGGGGGCTTCGCGCTGGAGCAGGGGTTTCTCTACGCCGCGATGATCTGGGCGACCATCGTGGTCGGAATCGTGGACCGGCAATGGCTGCGCGCGGCGGCCTGGAGCGCGGTCGGGGCGGTTCTGGCGCTGCTCGGGCTGATGCACTCCTACGCGCTCACCGGGCAGGATAGCATTCTCAGCCTGCCGCTGCTCGACTGGCTGGCCGGGCGGCTGGCGCCGGGGGCGACCTTGTTTCCGGCCGCGCCCGTCGCGCTCGGCTACGGCGCGATGACGCTGATTTTTTTGGCGGCCCGTTATTTCACCGTGCCCCGGGCGGACGACGAAATCGCCTGAACGGCGGCGCGCTTTGGACGCAAAAAAGCCGTGCGGCGGGATACGCCGCACGGCCTTGGAGTCGATGGCTGAGACCGAACCGACGCTCAGGAGCGGCGGCGGCGGGTGCAGCCGAGGGCGAGCGCCGCGATACCGGCGAGAGCCGCGAAGGTCGAGGGCTCGGGGATGGACGAGGTCGTCACATTCAGCAGACCGGTGCCGGTGAAGGCGCTCAGTTGGAAGAACGCTCCGCTGCCGATCGCGCCGTAGGTGCCGACCGCCTGGGGCGCGCCGTTGATGAACAGCGAGGCGATCGTGTCGGCGCCGGAGAAGTTCAGATCAAAGGTGGCTCCGGTGATCACGTTCACGTCCGCGGCGTCGTTGATGAAAGCGCTGTTGATGCTCAGGGTGCCGGCGTTGACGAGGATGTCGCCCGTGAAGGTGTTGGCTCCGGTCAAGGAGAGCACGCCGACCCCGTTCTTGGTCAGGCCGCCGCCGCCGGTGCCGTCGAGGAGGGCTTGAGGAATGGTGACGTCGTAGCCGTTGGTGTCGATGATCGCGCCGCCGGCTTTGACCACGGCGGTCTGGGAGGCGCCGCCGAGGTCGATGAAGGAAGCGCCGGCGTTGGCCGCGCGGAGGGTGCCGCCGTTGAAGTTGAAGGTGGCGGTGCCGTTGTTGCTGCCCGTGACGACCTGGGCGATGGTAAGAACTCCGCCGTCGAGGTTGAACGTGTTGTTCGCGCCCGCGCCGCCGGCATTGTTCAGGTCGAGCACGCCGCTGGTGGCGCCGCCGGTGCCGTCGGCGCTGTAGGAGGTGATCGCGCCGGAGGACAGGGTGACGGAGGATGCGCCGGTGCCGTTGCCGGTGCTGAAGCGCAGGTCGGTGTTGCCGTTCAGGTTCACGGTGCCGCCGTTTACGTTGACCACGCCTTTGGCGGTGTCCCACTGGTTGACGATCATCCAGCGCTCGGCGGTGGTGCCGACGTTGAGGATGGAGCCCGCGTTGACGTTCAGGGTGCCCTGGGAGCTGGAGGTGCCGGCGAAGCCGACGACCACGTCGCCGCCGCTGTTCACGGTCGCTCCGCTGTTCAGGTTCATGACGCCGGTGACGAGATCCACCGCCGCGCCCGCGTGCGAAAGGTTGACCGAGCCCGCGTTCACGACGGCGTTGGTCACGTTCATCGTGCCGGCGCCCCAATAACGGGCGAGGCTGAGGGTGCCCGCCACGTTGATGGTGCCGCCGGTCTGGTTAAGGGTGCCCGTGCCGCCGAGGCCGCCCACCCAGAGGTTGGCGTTGGTGCCGGTGGTGTTGATGGTGCCGGCCTGGAGGTTCAGGGTGGCGTTGCTGCCGCCGCCCACGCCCACGAGAATCGCGCTGCTGTTCCACCACTCGTTGCCAGCCACGCTGGCCGTCACGCTGCCGGTGGTGTTCATGTTGAGGGTGCCGGTGCTGCCGCCTTGGGCGACCAGAAGGCGACCCGAGGTGAAGCTCGCGGAGCCGGTAAGGTTGTAAACGCCGGTTGCGCCGGCTCCGTTACCCACGAAGGACCAATTGAACGAGCCGGCGGCGAGGGTGCCGGCGCTGTGGTCGAGACGGCCGGAGTTACCCGCGCCGTTGCCGATGAAGATATCGACCGGGGTGAAGGCCGAGGAGGCGGTCAGGACCGGATAGTTGCCGGTGGAGGTGTTGACGACAAAGTCGCCGGACGGGGCGGCCGGATCGCTGCTCCAGTTCGCGGCGTTGTTCCAGTCGTTGCTGGTATCGCCCACCCAAGTCGATTGGGCGTGCAAGGAAGAGATGGCCGCGAGCAAAGAAGCTGCGAGCAGGGTGGGGCGCGATAGCGTGCGACGTTGTAACTTGCTGGATTGCGGGGATTTCATTCGATTTATGGGGTGATGCTTCTTTAGTAGCCATCCGGGCGGACGCGCCCTGATCTACAAATCCCTCAGTGCGACCTGACGAGGGTGGGCGTCAATTTAAGGACGCCGCGTTGGGATGATAGATCAACAAGGAGGACGAATAAGGGGAATAAAACGGGGCGCGGGGCCGAAAAGCGGCGAGTTTTGTTTATTGGGGATAGATCGATCAGTCGCGACGAAAGCGGGGATGGCCGCCGCACATCTCTTTTCGGCCCGGGTGCCGAGGTTTTCACGCCCGGTGGATGTCCGGCCCAAACGCGGGCGACGGGCCGAAGCCGGCTTCGCTCTTTTTGGGACCGGCGACGACGATATCACCTGAACCGCTACGTCATCGTCGCCTTCGCTGGCCCCCGAACTGCTGAAAGGCGTTCATGGATCTTATCCACATCGAATCCGTCTTCCGCCCCGCCGACGAATCCGCCCTGCCTTCCTTCACCCCCGGAGACACGTATGTTTCCGGCGGCACCTGGCTCTTTTCCGAAGCCCAGCCCGCCGCGCGTCGGTTGATCGATCTCTCGGCGATCGCGTGGACGCCCATTTCCACGACGCCCACCGAAGTCGTCATCGCCGCCAATTGCACCTACCGGCAGCTCGAAGGTTTCGACTGGTCCGGACTGCCGGCCGGGCGGATTTTCCCCATCGCCATCCGGTCGCTGTCGTCGTCGTTCAAAACCTACGGCCTCGCCACGGTGGGGGGGAACATCGGCCTCGCCTTCGCCAAGGGCATGATGACCCCGGTGTTCCTCACGCTGGACGCCCGCTACGAGCTGGTCACGCCCGCCGCCGATGGGGCGCCCGCGAACGTTCGACTGGTGTCGGCCGCCGCCTTCCAGACCGGCGTGCGCCAGACCATTCTCGGTCCGGGCGAATACGTGCGCGCCATCCGCGTGCCGCGCGACGCCTTTTCCCGCCGCCTCGTCCTGCGCCGCGCCGCCCACCAGGCCAGCAGCCACGTCACCGCCATGGTCATCGCCGCCGCCGATCCGGCGACCGGCGCGACCACGCTCACGCTCTCCGGCGCACTCACCTATCCGGTCAAGATAACGCTCTCGCCCGCCGCGTCCGTCGCCGAGCAAGTCGATGCCGCCAGCGCCGCGCATCCCGTGCTGGTCGATTCCCACGGCGGCGGGGACTACCGCCGCCTCCTTCTGCGCGAACTCGCGACCGAAGCCCTCGCCGCCCTCGCCACGCCCGACCATGCAGCTTGAAGCCCACCTCAACGGCCGCGCCTTCGCGACCGACCACGAACCCGGCGCGAGCCTCCTCACCACCCTGCGCGCCGCCGGCGTCCACGGCCCGAAGAAGGGCTGCGAATCCGGCGACTGCGGGTGTTGCACCGTCTGGCTGAATGGCGACGCGGTCCAATCCTGCCTCCTGCCCGCCTACCGTGCGCAAGGCCAGGCGCTCACCACCATCGAGGGCCTCACCGCGACCTGCTCCACCGCCGGGACGTGCGGCTCGGGCGGTCTGGCGGGAGCGCTCCACCCGGTGCAGGCCGCCTTCCTGCGCGAGGAGGGTTACCAGTGCGGCTACTGCTCCGCCGGCATGATGATGACGCTGGCCGCGCCCGGGGCCGCCGCCTGCGGTTCGCTGGCGGAGAAACTCAAAGGCAACATCTGCCGTTGCACCGGCTGGGCGGCGATCAAGCGCGCCGCCGGCGAACCCGACGGCTCGCCCGCGCCTTGCGCCCGTGCGTCCGACTCGGCCGCCGCCGGGCACACCGGCGACGCCGTGCCCAACCGCCACGGGCCCAAAATCGTGGTCGGCGCGCCCGCCTACACCGCCGATTTCCCCGTCGCCGGCATGTTGCATCTCGCGGTGGTGCGCTCGCCGCACGCCCACGCCCGCATCCGAAACATCGATACGACCGCCGCGCTCGCCGCGCCCGGGGTCGTAGCCGTGTTCACCCATCGCGACATCAAGCGCATCCCCTACACCACGGCCTGCCACCCGGGTAACCCGCGCGACGCGATGGACACCTATCTGCTGGACGACACCGTGCGTTTCGTCGGGCAACGCGTCGCGGTGGTCGCGGCCGAGAGCAAGATCGCCGCCCAGCGCGCCTGCTCCCTCATCGCCGTCGATTACGAGATCCTCCCGCACGTCACCGATCCGCTACTCGCCCTCGAGCCGGGCGCGCCGCTCGTCCACCCCGAGCCCGAATCGACCCAGATCGTGGACCGCGCGCGCAACCTTGTCGGCGTCTACGACCGCACGCGGGGCGATCCGGCCGCCGCCTTCGCCGCCGCCTTGGCCGATCCCGATTGCGTGGTGGTGGACCGCGAGTTCACCACCGGCCGGCAGCAGCACACCCACCTCGAACCGCACGTCTCCACCGCTTGGATCGAGCCCGACGGCACGCTGGTGGTGCGAAGCAGCACGCAGGTGCCGTTCCTCGCGCGCCGCACCCTGGCGAAGATATTTGAGCGCTCGGAAGAATCCATCCGCGTCTTCAAGCCCCTTATCGGCGGCGGATTTGGCAACAAGCAGGAGGTGCAATCCGAGGATCTTGTGGCGCTCGTCGCGCTGCGCACCGGACGCCCCGCGCACTGGGAGTTTTCCCGCGCGGATGAGTTCACCGCCTCCAGCACCCGTCACCCGATGACGATCAAGGTCCGCGGCGCCGCCCGGCGGGACGGCACGCTGCTCGCGCTGGGCATCGACTACGTCGCCAATGCCGGCGCCTACGGCAACCACTCCACCGACGTGCTCGAGTGCGCCGGGTTCGAGTCGATGGCGATGTATACCTGCGCCCACAAGGCGATCCATGGCCGGGCGGTCTACACTCACACCGTTCCGGCGGGGGCCTTCCGCGGCTATGGCGCGACCCAGACGACCTTCGCGGTCGAGTGTCTGATCGACGACCTCGCCGCCGCCGCCGGGGTGGACGCGTGGGCGTTTCGCCAACGCAATCTCGTGCGCGCCGGTGACGAGCTGCTGGTCGACGACGGTCCCTCCGAGGGCCACCAGATCGGTGCCTACGCGCTGGACGCCTGCATCGAGCACGTGCGGGCCCGCCTCGCCGAGAAGGCCTTGCCCGCCGCCGATGCCGACTGGCTTCCGGGCGAGGGCTTCGCCGTGGCCAACGTCTGCAACGGCCTGCCTCACATCCACAAATCCGGCGCGCGCATCCGCCTGACGGCGGATGGCTATCTCCTGCGCGTGGGCACGGCCGATCTCGGCACCGCGTCCGACACCTCGCTCGCGCAGGTCGCCGCGCAGGCCCTCAACACCCGCTTCGACCGCATCGCGATCTCGTCCGGCGACACCAGTCGCGGCGCGCCGGAGGATTCCGGGGCCTACGCGTCCGCGACCACCTTCATCGCCGGCCGAGCGGTGCAGCTCGCTTGCGAACGCCTGCGCGACGACCTCCTCGCCGCCGCCGCGCGCGAGCTGGAGCTGACCCTGACGGACGGTCTGCGGCTCACCGCCGACGCGGTGGTGGACGCGATGGGTTCGCCGTTGATCACTTTGGCCGAATTGCACGCGTTGCTCTCCGCTCGTGGCGAGGGACTGGAGGTGGTGCTGGCGGATTTCTATCAACCCAAGGTCTCGATGAGTTTCGCCGTGGTTGGCGTCCACCTGCGCGTCCACCGCCGCACCGGGCGGGTCGAGTTGCTTCGCTGCGTGCAGGCGCTTGACGCGGGCAAGTTGCTCAACCCCCGGGTCTGCCTCGGCCAGGCCGAGGGCGGCACGGTGATGTCGCTCGGCTTCGCCCTGTTTGAGGAGCTGGTCATCGGGGCGGATGGCGCGGTGGAAAATCCATGCTTCCGCGACTACCGCGTGCCGGCCCTCGGCGACCTGCCGCCGCTCGAGACGACCTTCTTCGAGCCCTCCGACGCCGACGGTCCCTTCGGGGCCAAGTCCATCGGTGAACTCACCACCAACGCCGCCCCTGCCGCCGTGGCCAACGCCGTCGCGCGCGCCCTCGGTGGCCGCCGCGTGACGAGCTTGCCCGTCACCCCCGAGCGCGTCTGGCGCGTCCTTTCCACATGAGTTCCGAACCCGTCCCCGCCTCCTCGTCCGTGGTCTACGGCCTCGACGATCCCATCCCGTGGCCCAAGGCCCTCGTCATCGCGTTCCAGCATCTGCTGGCGATGTTCGTCGGCACCATCACGCCCGCGACCATCGTGGCCGGCGCGCTCGGGCTGCCCTTCGAGGACCGCGCCTACCTGATCAACATGTCGCTGGTCGCGAGCGGCGTCGGCACGCTGCTCCAGGTCATGTCGTTTCGCGGCTTCGGGTCCGGGCTGTTGTCCATCACGGGGACGAGTTTCGCCTTCATCACGCCCATCATCCTCGCGGGCAAGGCCGGTGGGCTCGCGTTGGTCTTTGGCATGTCGCTGGTGATGGCGATCGTGCCTATCGGGCTGGCGGGCTTTTTGCCGCGTTTGCAGAAGGTGTTTTCCCCGGTCGTGGCCGGCACGGTGGTGTTGTTGATGGGCCTGCTGCTCATCCCGACCTCGATGTATGGCGTGCAGACCCCGCTGGCCAACGGGAACGCTCCGGTCAACAGCCTCATCGTGACCGCGCTGGTGGTCGCGCTCGTTGTGCTCTTCAACGCCCTCGGCGCGTCCTGGGCGCGGATCTCGGCCGCGTTGCTCGCCCTCGCCGGCGGCCTGCTGGCGTGCGTGTTTTTCAACGGTGTGCAAAGCCCGCCCAGCGGCGCCTGGTTCGCCCTGCCCAGCCCGCTCAAATACGGCCTCTCGTTCGATTGGAGTTTCGTGATCCCCTTCGCCTTCGTCTACCTGATCACCGTCATCGAAACGATGGGCGACCTCACCGCGTGTTCCGATCTTTCCGGGCAACCCACCGAGGGCCCGGCCTACTGGCGGCGCATCCGCGGTGGGGTGCTGGCGGACGGCGTGAACTGCGTTTTCGCCGCGCTGATCAACTGTTTCCCGAGCACGACCTTCGCCCAGAACAACGGCGTCATCCAGATGACCGGTGTGGCCAGCCGCCGCTGCGGTTACCTTTGCGGCGCCCTGCTGGTGGGCTTCGGTTTGTTGCCCGGCCTAGGTCGCTGGGTCGCGAGCATCCCGCCGCCGGTCATCAGCGGGCTCACCCTGGTGCTCTTCGGTCTCATCGCCACCGCCGGCCTGCGCATCCTTTCGCGAACCGCGCTGGGACAACGCGAGCTGCTCATCGTCGCCATCTCGCTCGGCCTCGGTCTCGGGGTCGAGACCCACCCGGAGGCGCTCAAATCCCTGCCGCCGACGCTTGGCCTCATCCTCGGCTCCGGCATCAGCACCGGGGGTATGTGCGCGCTGTTGCTCAACCTTCTGCTGCCGCGTCCCGCGCCAATCGCGGTTCCTCAAGCCCATTGAACCGCCGATAACACGGATTATCACGGATACCTTTAAAATCCGTTGTCCGTGCTAATCCGTGAAATCCTTGGTTAAAAATCCTTCTCCCATGTCCACCCCTCGCCGCCTTCTCGTCAAAAACATCGGCCACCTCGTGACCATGAACGCCCGCCGCGACGTCCTGCGCGGCGCCTGGCTGGCCGCCGAGGGCGGCTTCATCTCCGCGTTTGGCGTCGGCGCGCCGCCGCCTGAACTCGCGGCCGGCGCGACCGTGCACGACGCCGGCGGCGGCATCGCCACGCCCGGCCTGATCAACACCCACCACCATTTCTACCAGACGATGGCGCGGGCCTACACGCCGGGTAACAACCTGCCGCTCCTGCCCTGGCTAGCGCACATGAACAAACTCTGGCGGCCCTTCACCGCCGAGGATCTGCACGTGGCGTCGAAACTCGCCCTCGCCGAGATGATGCTCACCGGCTGCACCACGGCCGCCGACCACCACTACGTCGTGCCGGCGGGCAGCGGGGACAACTTCGCCGCGCAGTTCCGCGCCGCCGCCGAGCTCGGGGTGCGGTTCCATTGCGCGCGCGGCAGCATGGACGTGCCCTCCAAGCTCATCGGCGACTGGGCCATCCAGACCGCCGACGAGATCATGGGCGACGTCGCGCGCCTGCACCGGGAATTCCATGACCCGGCGCCGGGCAGTTTCCGCCAGGTGTTTCTCGCGCCCTGCGCCGCGACCTCGGCTAGCAAGGCGCTCCTGGTCGAGTCCGCCCGCTACGCCAAGGCGCACGGGCTCGGTCTGCACAGCCACTGCGCGGAGACGGTGGAGGAGGATACGTTTTCGTTGGAGAAATTCGGCGTGCGCCCGCTCGAGTATTTTGCGGAGTGCGGCTGGGATTTCGAAGGCGTGTGGTTTGCCCACGGCATCCATTTCACCGATACCGAGGTCAAGTGGCTCGGCGATCGCCGCATCGGCGTGGCCCACTGTCCCTACGCCAACATGCGTCTCGGCTCCGGTATCTGCCGGGTGGGCGACCTCCAACGCGCCGGAGCCAAGGTGGCCATCGGCGTCGACGGAAGTGCGTCGAACGATTCCGGCCACGTGCTGGGCGAGTTGCGCCAGGCCCTCATGCTGGCCCGGGTGCGCTACGGGGCGGGGGCGATGTCGGCGCTCGATGCGATCGCGCTCGGCACGACGGGCGGCGCCGATTTGTTGCGACGGGCCGACCTGGGTTCGCTGGAAATCGGCAAGTGCGCCGACCTGGCGATTTTCCCCGAGGTGGATCTGCACTCCAGCGGGGCGGAGAACCCGGTCGACGCGTTGCTCATCTGTTGGTCGCGCCGGGTCGAGAGCTTGATCGTCGGCGGCGAGGTGCGCATCGCGGGCGGCCGTTTTGTCGATCTCGATCTGGACGCGTTGATCGCCGATCATCACGCCCGTGCGCGCCGTATTCACGCGGCCTTGTAGTTGATTGGCGAAAGGGGCGACGCCGGGCGGGGGATATGAGGTTGCTCGTTTGCCTCCGGAGTGGCGCTTTTGAGGGTTGCATGGATCGCTGCCCCTTTCATCACGACACCCCGGTCTCCTTTCCCGTCGGGTGTGAAACGAACACGGCCGACGAGTTTGGCTTTCTGGCCGAGGCGCACGGCGGCGCGACTCCGCCGGAGCGTCTGGCCGCCTGCCGCGCGGCTGTTGCCGAAGGGCGTCCGTCGCCACTCAGCGCGAAGGAGTTGCGTTGGGCGGGTCGGGTGGCTTGGCGGAACCATTCCCGCTGTATCGGCCGGCTGCATTGGCACAGCCTCGAGGTCCGGGATAGGCGCGACGTGACGGAGCCGGGGCGCATCGCCGAGGCGCTGCGCGAACACCTGGTGACGGCCCAGGGCGACGGGTCGGTGCGTTCGCTGCTCACGGTTTTCGCGCCACCCGAACAGGCCGGCGGCCCGGCGCCACGCATCTGGAACCACCAGCTCTGCGCGTATGCGGGTTATCGTGATCGGAGCGGGGGCGTGCTCGGCGATCCGAAGAACTTGGCGCTGACCGCGCGCGCCCTCGCGCTGGGATGGGAACCACCGGCGGAACGCGGGCGCTTTGACCTGCTGCCTTGGATCATCGCGGGGCCCGATGGCCGACCGGAGTTGTTCGCTTTGGAGGAGGGCTTGGTCCGCGAGGTGCGACTCAGCCATCCCGATCTGCCCTGGTTCGAGCAACTCGGTTTGCGCTGGTATGCGGTGCCGGTGATCACGGACATGCTTTTTCACGCGGCGGCCACCGATTATCCGGCCGCGCCGTTCAACGGTTGGTATATGGGCACGGAGATCGGCGCGCGCAATCTGGCCGACGCGGCTCGCTACGACCTGCTGCCGACGGTGGCGGATCGGCTGGGTCTCGATCGGCGTTCGGAGCGCACCTTGTGGCGCGACCGGGCGCTGCTCACTTTGAACGAGGCGGTCCTGCACTCCTATGCGGAGGCCGGTGTGAAGCTGGTCGATCATCACGCGGCGACCGCGGAGTTCATGCGGTTCTGCGAGCGCGAGCGGAAAGCCGGTCGCGAGGTCTCGGCGCGCTGGGACTGGATCGTGCCGCCAATGTCGCCCGCCACGACACCGGTTTACCACCAGCCGATGCGCGAGTTTCCCGCCACGCCGGATTTTCACGTGCAGCCGCCGGCTTGGCCGGGAACGAATTGAGAGACGGCCGCGCCCACCGTTTTCGCGAGGCGCTCGGCGCTTGTGCCAAGCGGACGGATCGCCGGGAATTCGCATCATTACACCACCATGAAGACATTTCCGACCGACGGTCTCCGGCATTTCGTGTCCTGGTTGCTTCTGCTTCCATTCCTGACCGCGACCGCATGGGCGGAACTCGCCGTCATCCCGGAAACCGAAGTCTCGACCCTCGTCTCCAATGCCACCGGCGAGACCTACCGCATCACGGTGCATGTGCCGGCGCCTATGCCGGACGCGGCGGTCCCCCGCGCCAAGCTGCCCACGATCTACGTGCTGGATGGGTTGTGGCATTTCGCGCGGACCCAAGCGCTTTGTTCGGGGCTGGCTTTCGACCGCGACATGCCGCCGGTGATGCTGGTGGCGATCGACTATCCGGTCTCCGTGCCCGAGGTGCTGAAGAAGCGGCAGCTCGACCTGACCTTCGGCACGGCGGCGGAGCCGGGCCCGGCGGGCGGGGCGCCCGCGTTTCTGCGGTTTCTCACCGACGAGCTGACGCCGTGGGTCGAGGCGCGTTATCCGTCCGATCCCGTGGCGCGCGCGCTCGCCGGCCACTCCTACGCCGGTCACTTCGCGCTCTACGCGTGGGCGGCCCGGCCGGAGTTCTACCGCCGCGTGCTCGCGGCCAGTCCCTACTGGAATCCGGCGCTGCGGGCCTGGTTGGAAACCGATGCGCCGGTCGCCCGCCGGGACGCGCCCTTGCCGCGCGCGCGGCTCGACGTCAGCAGCGGAGCGCCCGGCCGGGAGTATGCCGACTGCACGCTTTCGCCCGAACTGGTCGAGGCGGTGCGCGCCTTCGAGCGACGCGGCGGCGTGGGCACGGAGCTGCGGTTCGCGATGTATCCCGATCTCAAGCACGCTGCGGTCGCGCACACCATCTACGCCCACGGTCTCCCCTGGCTATTCAGCGACCAGCCGGGACGGGTCGAACGGCTCACGTGGCAATCGGGACTGGGCGACGCGCCGGCGTTGAAATAGGCACCGGGATTTGCGGCGCCTGCTGACGCCCCCGAAGATCGGGCGACTTGCACAAGGGTGACTATGCACAAAGGGTAGGCGTCTATGCACGAAAGGTTCGGCCGAGAAATACAATATGACACTCCAGCCAGCCCAATGGGGTTGTTTATCAATTGCTCAAAAAGGAATACTACTGAGATGGGGACGGTTCGGTGGGTTAGTAAACGATTCTTGGCGCCTTCCCGCTGGCTTGGCGGACGGGGGGGCGGCAATATCACGAAAGTCGGCGCGACCCTGTCGGCATTACGCGTCTCTGGAGTTTTGCATATCTCGGCACGACTCCCTCACCTTTTCTGCCGCCGTCGCTCAAGGACGGGCTAGGCTCGGAGTCCGGGAGCGTGGCGCACGGAATGCATTACGTGTCGGTGTGGATCTTATGGGTGCGCCTCCCCCTCGACACATTCTTGTGACGTGGGCCGTCCCAGCAGGGTTGCACTCCACCGGACTGAGCGGGCCTTGTGCGCGGAGGAGGAAGCTCACGGCGTGACTGCCCAGAGGCTCGGCCGCGGGCGGACGCGTCGTGTGCCGCAGGCCGTAGGCCCTATCGATTTGTATCTACGCGGCCGGGGCGTTTCAGGGGGCCACATCCGCAATTCTCGCGCGACCCCTTTGAGATTACTCGGGAATATGCATTTCTCGGCACGAACCCGTCGGGATGCGGCCTCTACGGCACATTCTTGTGCCGTGGGCCGCGCCAGCACTGCGAATCTTATGGCTTCTTCCATCGGGGTCGTGGTTCTAAAGGGCATTTGCCCCAAAGTGTAACCTACGTCCCCGGACAGTCTGTCACCAATGTCTCCGGATCATACAACTGAGCGCAGTAAGGGAGGAAGCAGACGGCGTGATGGACAGCGCGGCTCGGGGCGCTGCCTGGCGCGACATGTGCCGTTTGGATCACGTTTGTATTACCGCGGCGCAGGCGTTTTACGCACCATTATGCGGTGTGGATGATCCGCATGTTACTGATCTTACTTCTCCTGAAGTCGTCAGCCACGAGGTCACTTATATAAGTTCCGCCCGGAATCACTACACAAAAAAAGTCACCCTTGCTGTAAAGGTGATCCTTAACGGCACCGAGCGCGATATGCTCGTCATCAGTAAATCCGCATTCCTTGCACAATAGGCGTGAGCCAAAACGATCCATTTGCGGAACAACCAAAGGAATTAGCTCCAGGTAATCAGGATTACCCTCGCACTCCATGAATCGCAACCGTTCACGAACCGAGTTGTTGAGCCGAAAAACAGCATCACGCCTCCAGAAAGACTTACCCCCGTGCCATAAGACATCAACCCCGGACTTATTTACAACACTCTTTATGTTTACTGCCCCATAAGCTAATCCCGGTTTAACGCAAGTGATGCCTGCCGCATTAAGCTCGAGTCGCAGCGCATCAATTGTTACGTTTGACTGGGGGCCATTCAGCTTAGTTATTTTTTTTACTAAAACATCGGGCACCCGAGCAGGATCTCGCATAATTGCAATCCACGTTCTCTTGCAAGCTTGGCAGCGAATGCCGGGAAGTGTCTTATATTTAACCTCGATCATGTTCTTCGACGAGTATTCCGCGTCCGATGTAAATCGCCATAATATCATGGATGTAAATTCTAGGGTTTATTGGTCTTGGACTCCCATCCTTGCGCATTGAGGAATAAGTTTAATTCATACGCACGGGAGCCGGGAATAGTATTAGGTAACCCACCATTCAGAAGATTTCCACCTGCGGTAGCTGATTGAAGTGCTGACTCCATAGTGGCCTCCCAATCCGAGGCGTTTTTATGCATTTTAATAATTTCAGAAGCACTCCAAGGGGTCAGATTAACGACCTCGAAGGCTGCTCCATTAAGTGCGTCCTGCTCTGAAAGTCCAGCAGCCTTCAACTCATTATAACTTTGGACCACGACCACAATTGTAATGACTTGAGCACATTTCCCGATGGCCTTTCCACTGACACGTATAAACCCCTGCGCTTTTCGCGCGTAACGCCAAGCCCTGCCGTAACGCACTGTCGCAGTTTCCGCACCGCGTAAGACTTGGTTAAAACGTCCCTCAATGGCGCGCAGTTCTTCTGTAACCATTTCGGGCGTTATGTTTTTCCCCTCGTTGCGACTGAAGAAATCGCGCCAAGCCCCGGAATACGCATTACTCATCTTATTATGCACATCATGCTCGATAAACGAGCCCCATTCCGGCGCATTGATATCAAAGCCTAGGCTTTTGAATTCAGATCTAAATTCTTGGACTAACCTATGATGCCAGTCGGGGTCTTTAAAGTCTGATAATTCAAGGCCCAATTCGTCAAAATACGATATTGGATTATTTTCGACCATTCCAAAAAGGTTTAATCCGCCTTTAATACCAATCGGGTCCCTGCTGAGCCAGCGCCCTATGCTCGGCGCGTAATACCGGAAACCGTAATACAGCGACCCGGACTCCTTGTCCGTATACTTGGTGCTAAATCCGAAGGGCAATTCCTTGGCCACGCCGGTTTGCATGACGACCTCGCCGAAGGCGCCGTAGTCGGCGCGGCCCGCGGCGGCCAATGTGGCCGTGTTGATGTAGGCGACGATGTTGCCGTTTCCGTCTGCGCTGGCGGCGAAGGTATGGGTGGGCGTGTTGGCCCAGAGTAGGCCTCCGACGCCGCCCGCGCCCTGTGGCCTGCCACTCAGATCCACGCCCCAGGCATAGGAGCGAACCAGCGCGTTGCCGTTCAAAGCATCCAGTTCGGTCAGCAGGTTCCAACCGTCATACAAAAACTTCGTCTCCGAGTTTAAAACAAAAGCTGAGGT
>JAIXVP010000444.1 GCA_027482905.1 Opitutaceae bacterium | reverse complement strand
GTGGCGACGATCTTCGGCCGCGTGCCGCTGGCGCTCGGCGTGGCGGCGCACGAAGGCAGCACGGTGTTGGTGTGCTTGAACTCGCTGCGTCTGCTCTTCGCCAAAGGGGCCTGAGGCGGAGTTGGGCGAGCACTCGCTCGGAAGTCGTGCCGCCGGTCTTTACCCGCAACGCACCCTACGCCGGACAAAGTGGACAGAGCCCGTGTTGTGGGGGTCGGCATTAGCCTAGATGGCGGCGGAAAACTGATTGGTCTTCGGGGCGAAACCGTGACCGACACCAGCGAGTTCATGGTTGGCGCCCGGCGTAGCGCTTTTTGCCGGCCGTGGACTATTGCGCCCCTGCGGCGACGGCATGCGAGTGCCTGCGAACTGCATTCCGCCCGCCGCGTGCGCTATGCTGGTGATCACGCAGCGCATTTCTTCGCGGGTGAAGCGCCTGCGCTTGGCCTCCGAATGCCTGCGGAGGGAATATTCTCGCCTGTTTGATCGGCATATTCGTCTAGCTCACCCGCCGAACCAAAGTGCCTAGATTGAGAATGCCGTGCGCATCCGTTCGAGTCCGTGAAATCCGTGTTGGGAACTGTTTGGCAGCTTTGTCGACGAGTTCCGCCCGGGTTCCCTTCGTCACCTAAAGTTCACCGCCGCGCCACCGGTGCTGCATTTTTGGACTTGCCCGTTGGAGAAGTCCCTAAGTGTATTTTGGCAGAAAAAGCTACGTATGCTCTCCGGCCCCCGCGTTCTTTATGTCCTCTCCCTCCACCTTTTTTTACTTCGGTCAGTTCTGGGTTCGACCGAACCTGCCGCCGAAGAGACTGCTCGCTATCCCCAGGGGGATTTCGCCCTGCTCCGACCAAATGAGGTCACTTCCGATCTCGCGGCCGCGATTTCCACGACCGTAGAAGTTTCCAAGCACGGCGATAGGGTATTTCCAACAATCGAGACATGTTCGACGCTGGCGTTTGGCTTTATGGGATTCCAGAAATCGCACTCTCAATTAGTATATAGGAACTTGTAATAAAACTTATCATGAAAAACATAGCATCATCGGCTGTGGTGAAGAAAATAGCATACTTTGCCTTCTATACTAGACTCAGCATTGGCCTGGTTTCGGCTCAATCTGTATCTACGAACTTGGTGAATTCCGGCTCACTCACTAGTGGTCACGGAAACAGTGCTTTGGGTAATGATTCGCTTGCGGTAAACGCCAACACCACTTCTATCGGGTATGCATCGTCGGCGTTTGGTTTTGATACACTGGCTAATGGTGATCACTCCGCGTCATTTGGTTCGATTACGGTTGCTGAAGGTGACGGTTCCTTGGCGTTTGGATACAACTCGGAAGCGTTAGGCGACTATTCGCAAGCCCTAGGTTACGAAACCGTAACTGCAAATATCGGCGCGTTGAGCCAAGGTTATGCCACCCTCGCATCCGGTCTATATTCTGTTGCGCTTGGCGACCACACAACCGCGCAGGCCAGCCGATCGGTTGTGTTGGGTCGTTTCAATTTGGTTCAGGGGGATGTTTCCACCTGGGTCCCCACCGACGATTTGTTTGTAATCGGGAATGGTTCCTCTTCGACGCAAAGAGCCAATGCGCTTTCCGTGAAAAAAGATGGAACCACTTTTATCTCGGGTAATGTCGGAATCGGCATTTCGGCACCAACTTCCAAGCTACATGTGGTGGGTGACGCCAGCATCACCGGCACAATCTCCAATCCCGGTCTTTCCACTTCCGGGTCCGGTTCCACCAGCCGCATGCGCGTCGGAGGGACCGTCAACCCCAATCCCTCATGGCAAGGCACGGCGGTAATCGGCGCCGATAACCAAAACAAAGTCATTGCTGGTTACTTGGGAAGCGGCACAAACGGCGCGGTCATCGGCGCACACAATCCAAATCTTACCGCCTGGGCCGATCTCAATTTGGCTGGCGCGAATCTGCTGTTTCGCACCAACGAAACGGAGCGGATGCGAATTGATAGCTCAGGGAACCTCGGGATTGGCACGACCAATCCCTCGGGTAGACTCAACGTGGTGGGCAGTGGCCTTACTTCCGCAAATTTCGATTCCCACACGGGAATTAGCTGGGAGCGTGCATCCATCAATCTACGTCGCGCACGGGGCACTCCGGCTTCTCCGGCCAATGTGATCAGCGGCGATTGGCTGGGTGATCTTTCGTTCAACGCCTACAACGGTGGGTTCTTGGGTTATCCGTCGGTCTCGGTTATTGGGGTCGTCGATGGCACGCCCGGCCTTGCGAATACGCCTGGAAAACTGCTGTTCCGAACCAGTGATGGCTCGAGTCCGGCCCAAGACCGACTAACGATCAACGCTTTAGGTAATGTGGGTATAGGCACTGGTGCGCCTACCGAGAAGCTCGAGGTAGCCGGCAACATTGTCGCTGGTAACATTCGGACCAACGGGAGCTTTAAGTATGTCGGGTTGCCTCCGTCTGCCCCGACCGATGCTGAACCGTTGTCATTTACGAATTGGTATGGCCTCCGTTCTTTGGCTATCGTTCACGACGAGTATCAAACTGCGGATTACAAAATATCGTTCAGAGATTCAGGGAATCAAGCAAACAATTTGTCCTACACGCGGATGGGTGTTAAGCTTGAAGCACCGACGGCCACGTTCTCGGTTAATAAGCATCCCGCGCAAACCGCGAATGTAATTCAGGTTAATGGCAACAGTCTTACGGTTTCATCCGCCGGCAATGTCGGTATCGGCACCTCCAGCCCGACCGAGCGGCTCGATGTAAGCGGCAACGCTAAAATCAGCGGCAGCATGCTGGTTGGCGGTGCTGCCGTGCTCACGACCGCGGGTGGTAACGGCGCTGGTATCACCAACCTAAATGCATCCAATATTTCCAATGGCAGCCTTCCTGCCTCTCGGCTGCCGATTGAAGCAGTTCAACTTAACAGCCCGCAGACTCTGGTCAATAAAACGCTCGCGTCCGCCAGGCTAACGGGTGATACAAGATTGGGAGGTAGCGCTCCCGGCACTCAAGTGCTGATTACTTCCGGCGGAGGCGTCAGTATAGGCACCGGGGCCGAACCCATGACCGGATACGCACTGGAGGTGAATGGCGAGGCGCATTTCAGCGGCGGGGTGAGTTTTGGTGACGGCTTCGTTTCGCCCGGGGGAGCCTTCATCATGTATGGAGCGGCAGGATCTCTCGAGCAGACGAGCTATGATGAACTCTGGCTTGGCGGCGGACGGAGCCTTTATCTATCTGGCACCGTGCTTAAACTTAACACTGATGAGGTTCGCCTAGGCATCGATGAAAACGCCGCCGCCAAGGTCACCACCACTGGCAATTCCACCACCTATACGAATGTTAGCCTCAAACCTTACGGCACTGGTAAAGTGATCGTCGATGGGAAAAGTGAACTGCGAGGGGAGGTGAACGTTACGGGAGATGTTATGGTTAAAAATCGCAGGGTGCTTCGCGTTTCGCCGGCCGGCGACATCGGAATGGGCGATTTTATGTCCGGGACCAATCCCGAGCTGTAAGGTCGTTTTGCACGATTCTTCACCATGAATTTCCTGCGTTTTCACTTGGTGGCTGGGCTGTTTGTTGCGCTCTCAGTCCTCCATGCCGGCCCGGTCCCCCCCAACAAGCCCGCCGCCTACCCCGCCTGGTGGTTCAAGCAGAATGTCATTCCCCTCCTTCCCGCCGCCGACGACAAGCCCAGCCCCAGTTGGCCCGGTGACTACCCGGTAGCCGACGACTACGCCGCCGCAAACATTGGCCAGCTAAAGCACATTGCCACCCAAGCCGCCGCCGAGTTCGCTGCTGCAGTTCCCGGTGGAGCAGGCACCACGATAGAAATTCTTGTCAATAGCTGGAATCCACAAATTCAGAACTCTGCTCGCGACGACTATGCCGCCCTAAACCAGGGTCAGCTTAAGTATGTGGCTGGGCTATTTTACGATCGGCTGGCCGTCTTTGGCTTCGCCGGTGCACCCTTGCAGCCGGGTCAACGTTATCCTTGGACTGAATCTGAAACCGACGATGACGCGTATTCATTGGTGAATCTAGGCCAGTTAAAATACGTTTTTGGTTTTTCTGTAGTTGGATACAATTTTGACAGCTATAGTGCTGACAGCGACTTTGACGGGATGCCCGATGGCTGGGAGTTGGAGCATGGACTCAATCCTTTTGATGCCAGCGACGCGGCCGTCGTCGTCGGTAACTTGAGCAACCTGGCGCTCTATCAAAATTCCCTCGGCCCCGGAGCCGATCCGTCCACGACCACGCCGACCGGACTCATCGTCTACTCACCGTGAACGAGTATGCATAATGATTCATGATTTAACTTCGAACTTCGTTCCCATGCCTCCCGCCATACGCCGACTATTCGCCGTTGTCGCCCTGTTGTTCGCCCTGCCCTTCGCGCAGGCGGGCAAAGTGGAAAACATCATCCTTTTGAACGACTATTCGGATGATAATCCGGAGGATCAGGTCGCGTATACCACGGATCCGAAGATGGGGCACTGGGTTGGCTTTGACGCCTTCACCGGGCACCAGTCCGGCATACTGTATCAAGGCGGCGCCATGAACTGGTTTTGGGAAGTGGAATCCGACCCCGTCGATACCGAGTTCGATGTCTCCCGCGAGGGGACCTTTGGCCTCGGAGTGGATTTCAACCCGGTCTTCGCGAAAATCGCCGTTCAAGAGAGCCCGGTCGGCTCATCCTATAGTTATTATGCACCTCCCCCGGCGGACATTACCGCAGCCAAAATCGGCCCGGTGACGCAAGAATGCGAATACACGGGATACACCAAAACCGCGATCACCGAAGCCAATCTGACGACAGAAATTGAGTTCGACGGTCTGGCGAAGTCCGCGCTTCCGACAGACGGCAACGTAGGTCGCCAGCCGGACCTTCTCAATACATCGTATCAAACCAATATCGAACTAAAGACCACGACTTCCAAATTTTGGGGGAAACTTTGCGACGGTGAAGGCTCCGAAGATTATGTGTTCACCCTGGCGGATTACCGCTGGGGACGGCAGACGACAAAATTCCGGGTTAAGGGATGTTGCCCCGGGAAATACCTGCTGAGTTATTCCGTCGGCGCCTACAAACCGATTTATAGACGCTTTGATTACCAAGTCGGCCCGGGGGGTTATTGGACCTGGGGCTCGCAGATCGACATGGGCGCGCGCAACGATGCGAGTCTTAAACGCACCCAAATCGAGGTGACCATCGGCGAGGACGGCTGGATGGAAGGTGATGCGATCCCGCTTCCCATTCCGCCGGTTCCGGAAACGGAAAACCACCCGACTGGAGTTGGCTATGAATTGATCACCCGACCCGAGCAGGCTGAGGCCTACGGCGTCGATCTGCATCGCGACGCCCTCAACAACCCCGACCCCGAGTCCTGGCTGAACCACGCCATGACCCTGGAGCCCGTGGATTGCGGCTGCGGCGGTCCATCTGGCGGCGGCGACCCCGGCTCGGGCGGGCCCACCTTGGGTTCCGTGCATCTGGATTTGAACCTGGGGCTGCTGACCGGTGGCGGCTCGGCGGGCCGCATCGTGCTGCGCTCGCCCGGCGTGACGTCCGATCTAGTGACTCCCGCCGCTTTAAAATTGATCGGCAGCACCGCGAGCGACTGGTCATCGGAGGTCAGTGCCATCGAAGTGTCGGGGGTCCTGCGCCAGATTCGCGCCCCGCAGACCTTCGTGGATATCGTCCCGACTTCAGCCACGTCCTACGCGATTCGTTTTTATCCGGAGGATGCGGGGGGGGCTTTCGATCCGGCCCATCCGGTGGCCACTCCGGCGGGCACCCCGCACACGGTCTGGTCCGTGGGACCGGGGACCGTGACCGGTTCGGTGTCGATCACCCGCGCGGGTTCCGGGTCGGCCGGGTGGGAATTTCGCACCTTGTCCGACGGGAGCATCGAGTTGGTGCGTAACGGCGTGTCCGAATCGCACCGGCGCTATTCCAGCGGTGAAACCATCGTGGAGGAAGGCAAAACCAGCGATCCCGTCTACGGCCTGGTTTCCCGTTACCGCCGGGTCTGGGGGATGGTGGATGGGGCTTTGAAAGAGAAGGAGAACGTGCAGCTCGGCGCAACGGGGGATATTCTTCGCGGACTGGTCACCGATCCGGTTAGCGGCGGACAAATCTACCGCGTGGGGACGCATGAACTCTATTCGCGAACCGACACCGACTCGATTGGCTCCACGTCCCAATTCACGAGTTATCAGGACGGGAGTTCCGACTACCGCTCCAGCGTCGGCGGAGAGCTGGGCGACCTCGACGCGGACCAGAAATACGAAAAGCTGACCAGCACGACGAACATTTCCTCGCCCGACCAACGCACCGGCTACACCCACGTCATCGCCTACAGCGCCGCCTTCGCCAATGCCGGTGTGAACTACAAAAAAGAGGAGACCCGTCAGGCGATCACACCCTCCTCCACCTCCTGGGATTCACCGGACAAACGGACCACCACCCGATGGTCCTTCGCGGACGGCGCCCACGCCGGCCAGACCGCCTGGGAATTTTTCCCCGACGGCTCCGCCACGCGCTGGACCTACGGCACGGACGCGGAAGGCCACACCGTGACCATCCAAGAAAACGGCACGCCCGACGCGGGCACCACCGCCATCCTTTACGGCACCCGCTCCACCCGGACCGAAGACGCCCAAGGGCGCCTCGTCGCCTCCGAAGAGCGAGACATCGCCACCAACCTCGTTTTCGCCAGCGAAGAGATCCTGGAGCGCGACCCCGTCCACGGGACGCCCACCCTCACCGTGCGCAACG
>JAIXVP010000086.1 GCA_027482905.1 Opitutaceae bacterium | reverse complement strand
GGCCGCCGTCGAAACCCCGGCCCCCGCGATTTTCCCCCCCGCCCCCCCGCCCCCCCCGCCCGGACCCAAGGCCGAGCTGAACATCCTCCCGCCCGCCGCGCCCCGGCCGGCCACGAGCTGGGAATCTCCCGGCGCGTCCGCGAGCACCCCGCTCCCGGCCGCCCCCGCGCCCGCCGCCGGCCCCCGCCCGGTTTTCCAAGTCGAGCGCAAGCCCATCGTGGCCCGCGAAATCGCCCCGCTCCGCCCCGTCGAGGGCCGGCCCGCCGGCGAACAACCCCGCCGCGAAGGTCGCGGCGACGGACGCCGTGGCGATGATCGCCGTCGCGAAGGCGCCGATCCCCGCCGCGAAGGCAACCGCCCGACCCCGGCCGCTCCCGACTCCACCCCGTCCGCCGCCAACGCGTCCAAGGGCGAAAAAGCCGGCGGCTTTGTCGGCTGGTTGAAAAACATCTTCGGCGGCGGCGCCCCCGAGGCCCCCGCCGCCGGCGCCCCAGGCGACAAGCCCCGCGGTGAACGCGGCCCCCGCCCCGACGGTCCCCGTCCGGAAGGCCAAGGCCAGGGTCGCGGCGACGGCCGTCGTCGTCGTCGCGGTGGTCGCGGCCGCAATGGCGGCGGCGGCGGCGGTTTCCAAGGCCAGGGCCAGCCCGGCGGCGAGAGCCGCGGTCCGCGTCCCGAAGGCCAGGCTCAACCCGGCGGCGGTGGCGGCGGTCGTCGCCACCACGGCGGCGGTGGCGGTCGCGGCCCCCGCCCTGATGGCGCCGGCCCCCGCCCCTCCGGCGGCGATGCCCGCCCGCCGGCCTGATAAACCTTGCCAAGCCCCGCGCCTCCCCGCGCATTTCCGAAGCGTCCGCCCACCGGCGGGCGCTTCTTTTTTGTCCGTTTTTCCCCGCTCCACGCTCCTCGCTCCCAGCTCCCGTCCCCCGCTTCCATATCCGACCTCCACGTCCACGGCGGCAAGCCGCTCTCCGGCACCATCGTCCCGTCCGGCAACAAGAACTCGGTCCTTCCGATCTTCTGCGCCACCCTGCTCACCGACGAACCGGTGACCCTGCGGAACGTCCCCGACATCACCGACCTGAACAAACTGGTCGCCTTCCTCTCCGCCCAGGGCTCGCGCATCGAATGGGACCGCGCCGCCGGCGTCATGCGCCTCGACCACTCCGGCTTCCGCAGCCAGCTCGCGAACGACGAGCTGCCCTCGGACATGCGCTCGACCGTGCTGCTGTTCCCGGCCCTGCTCCACCGCCTCCGCCGCATCACCCTGCTCGCCAACGCCAAGGGCTGCTCGCTCGGCGTGCGCGAGATCGATCCGCACCTCGAAATCCTCGCCGCGCTCGGCGCCACCGTCGGCTCCGGCGACCCGCTGGTCATCGCCCTGCCGTCCGGCTTTGTCGGAGCCCGCCATTGGTGCGACTACATGTCCGTGACCGTGACGGAAAACTTCGCCATGGCCGCCGCCCTCGCCGCCGGCGAGTCCACCTTGATCAACGCCGCCAGCGAACCCCACGTGCAGGAACTCTGCGCCGCCCTCGTCGCGATGGGCGCGCGCATCGAGGGCCTCGGCACCTCCCGGCTGCAAATCCGCGGCGTCGGCTCGCTCCACGGCGCCGACATCACCATCGGCACCGATTACCACGAGATCGTCACCTTCCTCGCCCTCGGCGCCATCACCGGCGGCGAGGTGCGCGTCACCAAGGCCCTGCCCCACCACTTCGACCTCATCGTGCGCGCCTTCGCCAAGCTCGGCGTGGTCGTCGAGCACGAGCCCGGCCCCGACGGCGGCACCGCCATCGTCCGCCGCGGCCAACGCCTGAGCATCGAGGAACCCTACACCAGCAACCTCCTGCCCAAGATCGAGGCCGCGCCCTGGCCCTACTTCTCGGTCGACCTGCTGCCCCTGATGATCGCCCTGAGCGTGCGCTGCGACGGCACCATCCATTTCTGGAACAAAGTCTACGAAAACGGCTTCGCCTGGATCCCCGAGCTGGCCAAGTCCGGCGCCCACGCCGTGGTGAGCGACCCCCACCGCCTGATCGTGTTTGGCAACCGCCCGCTCCGCCCCGCCGTCGTGGATTCCCCCTACATCATCCGCGCCGCCGTGGCGCTGGCGATGGTCGCCGCCGCCATCCCGGGCAAGTCCGTCGTCCGCCACGCCGAGATCATCCAGCGCGCCCACCCCCGCTTCGTCGAAAACCTCCGCAGCCTCGGCGCGGACATGGAGTGGAAGTAAGCGAAGTTTCGATCCGGTTTAACCACGAAGCGCGCGAAGGCACGAAGATGGAATTCGACGCCATTTCCCAGAAAGTGCTGGGTTGCGCGCTAGAGGTGCATCGCACCCTTGGGCCGGGGCTGTTGGAAACGGTTTATGAAAAAGCATTGGCGCAGGAATTGACCGACGCCGGCCTGCAGTTTGCGGCGCAAGTTCAGTTGCCGGTCATCTACAAGGGCCGCGACCTGGGATGCGGCTTTCGGATCGACCTGTTGGTTGAGAACTCGGTGGTGGTGGAACTTAAGACGGTCGACCAGCTGGCCCCGATTCACGAGGCACAGATCCTCACCTACCTGAAACTTTCCGGACACCGCATCGGCCTGCTGATCAACTTCAACGTTCCGCTGCTGAAACACGGCGTCAAACGCCTCGTCCACTGATCCGAACCTTCGTGTCTTCGTGCCTTCGTGGTTAAATCCTCCGATCCATTGAACCACGAAGTCACGAAGGCACGAAGCCAGACCCCAAATCCCATCTCAACTCCCCTAAACCGACTCCGAACCTTCGTGCCTTCGCGCCTTCGTGGTTAAATCCTCCGACCCATGCCCAAGCCGCCCTCCGCCCCCGCCACTCCGCCCGCCGACGTCAAGGGCCTCGGCTACCTCGCCGCGCAGCTCGCCGCGCCCGTCTCCAACGCCGAGGCCGCCCTGCGCCCGCTGAACTTCGCCGATTTCGCCGGCCAGCCCAAGACCGTCGAGCGCCTCAAGATCATGGTCGGCGCCGCCCGCACCCGCGGCGAGGCCCTGAACCACATCCTGCTCAGCGGCCCGCCCGGCCTCGGCAAGACCACCCTCTCGCTCATCCTCGGCGCCGAGATGGGCCGCAACGTGCGCATCACCTCCGGCCCCGTGGTCGAAAAGGCCTCCGACCTCGCCGGCCTGCTCACCAGCCTGGAGGAAG
>JAIXVP010000456.1 GCA_027482905.1 Opitutaceae bacterium | reverse complement strand
GGAGCGAATCGACTTAGCCAACGCAATCCGGCATCGAGCCGGCAACCGGACCAAGCAGGCGCATACATAGGGGGTGGTGGAGTGCTATCGATCTGGACGTGAACGCGGAGCGCGCCGCAATCGGACAGTCAGAACGAAGCGGCTAGCGGCGGGTGCGGAAGCGGTCGAAGAGCACGGCGCTCAGGAGAATGGCGCCGCGCACGATGTATTGGTAAAACGAGTCGATGCTGAGGAGGTTCATCGCGTTCTCCACGATGCCCATGATGAAGACGCCGGCGATGACGTAGCTCATGCGGCCGACGCCGCCGGTGAGCGAGACGCCGCCGAGCACGCAGGCCGAGATGATGGAGAGTTCGATGCCCTGGGCGGTCTTGGGGTCGCCGATGCCCATGCGCGAGGCGAGCAGCACGCCGGCGAGAGCGGCGATGGCGCCTTGCAGCACGAAGATGGTGATCTTCACCCGGTCCACCGGGATGCCGGCGAGGCGGGCGGCCTCCTCGTTGCCGCCGATGGCGAGCGTGTTGCGGCCGAAGATGGTGCGGTTGAGCAGGAAGCCGAAGAGGAAAAACAGGGCGAAGCAGATCCACACGGGCGCGGTGATCTGGAACAGCACGCCGCCGCGCTCGTTGCGGAAGACGGGGAACGCGGCGTTGGCGAGATCGAGCACGGCGTCGTTGGCGATGCCGATGGATTTGCCGTCGGCGAACACGAAGGCGACGCCCTTGACCATCATCATGGTGGAGAGCGTGGTGATGAGCGGGTTGATTTTGCACTTGGCCACGACCACGCCGTTGATCAGGCCGACGAAGGCGCCGAAGCCGAGGGCGGCGCCGATCGCGAGCACGAGGTTGCCGGTATCCTTCAACACGAGGGCGCAGAGCACGCCCCCGGCGGGGATGAGGGTGCCGACCGAGAGGTCGAAGTTCCCCGACGCGAGGCAGAAGAGCATCGTGGTGGCGACGATGCCGACGGTCGAAACCTGCAGAAGCACGCTCTCGGCGTTGTTCGGCGAGGCGAAGTTCGGCACCGTGAACGAGCAGACGACCACCAGCAGGGCGAGGATCAGCAGCATGCCGGCGCGATCAAGGAGGGCGGCGGCGCCACCGGATTTGGGCGGGGAGGCGGGGACGGAGCTGGCGGTCATGAGTGAAGGGGGAAATTTGGAAACGCGGAAAATTTGAAAGTTGGAGATGCGGAGATCGGGAAACGCGGAAAACGAAGGGCGGAACTCGTTGGGCCGGCCGGCTGAATTCCTAATTCATCATTTCTGTATCTGGGCTTTTGGTTCCCTAACCGAAGTGGGCGAAAGGTCAGGCGGCGGCGGTGTCGATGGGCAGGGCGGCGGCCAGGACGCGTTCGGGGACGGCGTCGGCGCGGGAAAACTCGGCCGCGAGCCGGCCCTGGCGCATCACGAGCACGCGGTCGGCCAGCCCGAGGACCTCGGGGAGGTCGCTGGAAACGACCAGCACGGCCATGCCCTCGGCGGCGAGTTTGAACATGAGCTTGTAGATCTCGCTCTTGGCGCCGACGTCGATGCCGCGCGTGGGTTCGTCGAGCATGAGGACCTTCACGTCCTCGGATAGCCAGCGGCCGAGGATCACCTTCTGCTGGTTGCCGCCGGAGAGGTGCTTGATCAGCTGGTCGAGGGAAGGCGTCTTGACCGCGAGGGCGGCGGTTTGCGTCCGGGCGTTTTCCCGCTCCCAGCTCTCGTTGATCACGCCGCCGAAGCTCACGTGGCTGCGGCGGGCGGACAGGTTGCAGTTCTCCAACACGGAGCGGATCGGGACGATGCCCTCCTTCTTGCGATCCTCGGTGCAATACACGACGCCGGCCCGGATGGCGTCGGCCGGGCGCCGCACCTTCACCGGCACATCGTGAACCCGGATCGTGCCGGCCGTGGCGGGCGTGGCGCCGAAGAGAAGCTTGAGCAACTCGGTGCGTCCGGCGCCGACCAGGCCGAAGAGGCCGAGGATCTCGCCGCGGGCGATCGAGAACGAGGCCGGGGTGCGCACGCCGGGGCCGGCGAGGCCGTCGACCCGAAGGGCCACGGGGCCGTGGGCGCGCGCCTGGTAGCCGTAAACGTCGGCGATATCGCGGCCGACCATGTCCTTGACCAACACGTCGGGCGTGATGGCGCGGAGGGAGGGGTGGGTGCGCACGTGGGCGCCGTCGCGCAGGACGGTGCAGGCGTCGCAGAGGCGGAACACCTCCTCCATGCGATGGGTCACGTAGAGGATCGCGCAGCCCTCGCGGCGCAGATCGCGGATGACGGTGAAGAGCTTCTCGATCTCGCGGGCGGAGAGCGAGCTGGTGGGCTCGTCGAAGGCGATGACCTTCGCGCCGCGGGTGAGGGCCTTGGCGATCTCGACCATCTGGCGCTGGCCGATGGGCAGGCGGGCGAGCTTGGTGTCGGGATCGATGTCCTCGCCGAGGCGGCGGAGCTGGATCGCGGCGAGTTCGTTGAGCCGGGGCCGGTCCACGATGCCGCCGCGTTGCGGGAGGTGGCCGAGGTAGATGTTTTCCGCCACGGTCATCTCCGCCACGAGATGAAGCTCCTGGTAGATCACGGCCACACCGGCGGCCATCGCGGCGGAGGTGGAGTCGAAGACGTGGTCCCGCCCGGCGATGCGCAGGCGGCCGGTGGTCGGCTGGTGCGCACCGCTGAGGGCCTTCAGCAGGGTGGATTTGCCCGCGCCGTTTTCGCCCATCAAGGCGTGGACGGTGCCTTCCTCCACGCCGAAGCTGACGCCGCGCAGGGCCTTCACGCCCGGATAGGTTTTCGTGATGTCGTCGAAGACGAGGTAGGGCTGGGCGGCGGTGCTCACGTCGAAGCGGAAAACGAAACGGGAGGGCGGGCGGGATGGGTGGCGACGGGCGACCTCGACCTCAGTTGATGCCTTCCTTCTTGAGGATCTCCTCGAAGTTTTCGCGCGTGATCAGGATGCCCTCGGAGCGGGTGTCGAGCGGCGGCGGGGTGCCGTCCTTGATCCACTTGTAGAGCATCTCGGCGGAGTCGAAGCCTTCCTGCGGGGCGGAGGCGAGCATGGAGCCGAAGAAAGGCGTGGGCTTGGGTTTGCGCAGCTCGTCGATGCAGTCGGTGCCGTTGATGCCGACGCCGATGGCGGTGTCGGCGGTGAAGCCGCGGCCTTCGACGGCGCGCACGGCGCCGAGCACGGCGGTGTCGTTCATGCCGAGGATCAGCCAGTGTTTCACGTCGGAGTGCTGGGTCAGGAGCACGCTCACGGCGTCGAAGCTGCCGGGGATGTCGGTGGTCTTTTGCGGGGCCTTGAAGATGCGGTCGGCGGGGAAGCCGGCGGCCTTGAGGGCGGCGATGGAGCTGTCCGTGCGCTCGCGGGCGGTGTCCAGCTCCTCGAAGGTCACCGCGCACACGGCGGTGTCGGCGGCGGACCAGCCGCGTTTCTTGAATTCGGCGGCGAGGGTCTCGCCCTGCTTGGCCCCGATGCGGCTGGCGGACATGCCGACGTAGGGAACCTCGGTCATGAACTTGCCGTCTTTCACGAATTGGTCGTCCACGGTCACGACCTTGAGGCCTTTTTCGGTGGCGCGGCGCATGATCTGCGGCCCGAGGCGGACGTCGGGGGTGCAGATCACGAAGCCGCTGGCGCCGGCGACCGCGAGATTATCGATCGCGGCCATGGTTTTCTCGCCGTCCTGGACGCCGAGCTTCATGACCTCGAAGCCGTATTGGGCGGCGGCTTTGTCGGCGCCCTTCCATTCATATTGGAACCAGGGTTCTTCCGGCTGTTTGACGAGAAAGCCGATTTTGATTTTCGCGGGGGCGGCCGAAGCGGAGGCGGCGTCCGGGGCGGCGGATTTGCCGCAGCCGGCGAGGAATCCGAGGCAGAGCAAGGCGGGGGCGAGGGCGAGGAGGGGTTTCATGGCGGCGGTTTATTGGGACTAAAGGGTTACCACACAGCGTTGGAGCGGGTATTCCAAGGGTGAAAACCGGGGCGCTGACCACGGTGTTTGCCCGAAGCTCGCATTTTTATGGGCATTCTTCCGAGCGCGTGGTTCGAGCCGGGCGGGTCTCGCAGGCGCCGTGTCTCCGGGGTTCTGACAGTAAGCCAGGGCCGGGGTTTGCGTGGCGGAAGGGACGGAGATGCCCTTCGCCACGAGTAACGCGGTCAATCCCGTCCGGTCCTCGTTTACCCCATGCCCACTCCGGTTTCGTCTTTTTCCAACGTTTTGTTTTCGCGTCGCGCCCCGGCCCGCCCGCGCTCGTCGAGCCGCTGGATCGCCGCCTTCGGTGCCGGTTTCCTGCTCGTGGTCGGCGGCGCGCGCGCCGAGGTGACCCTGGCGAGTCCGTTCACCGACCACCTCGTGCTGCAACGCGAACTCCCCGTGCCGGTCTGGGGCAAGGCGGAGCCGGGCG
>JAIXVP010000122.1 GCA_027482905.1 Opitutaceae bacterium | reverse complement strand
GTCTTCGACCGGGAGGACGAAGATCTTGCCGTCGCCGATCTTGCCGGTCTTGGCGGCGGCGGTGATGGCCTCGACCGCCTTGGGAGCGAGGTCGTCGCCGACCACGATCTCCAGCTTGGTCTTCGGCAGGAAGTCCACGGTGTATTCGCTGCCGCGGTAGATCTCGGTGTGGCCTTTTTGACGACCGAAGCCCTTGACCTCGGTGACGGTCATGCCTTCGACGCCGATGCCGGCGAGGGCTTCCTTAACTTCCTCGAGCTTGAAGGGCTTGATGACGGCGATGATGAGTTTCATGTGATTTGGATGGGATGAGTGTTAAGCGGGGCGGGAATTAGTCCACGTAACCCTCTTCGCCATGCTCGTTGATGTCGAGACCCTGGCGCTCGACCTCGGCCGTGGGACGGAGGCCGACGACAGCCTTGACGATGTAGGCGATGACCACGGTGGCGACGATGGAGAGCACCAGGGTGATGCCGATGGCCTTGACCTGCTCGAGCCAGAGGCCGCCCTCGGCGACGAGTTTGTCGAGGCCGTTGGTCTTGGCGTAGGTGTTGGCGTCGGTGAGGTTGCCGTTGACCGTGGAGGTGGCGAGGATGCCGGTGAGGAGCGCGCCGAGGGTGCCGCCGACGGCGTGAACGCCGAAGGTGTCGAGGGCGTCGTCGTAACCGAACTTGGCCTTCAGCATGGTGCAGAAGATGTAGGGCACGATGGCGGCGACCACGCCGATGATCACGGCGCCGGTGGAGTCCACGAAGCCGGCGGCGGGCGTGATGACGACCAAGCCGGCGACCACACCGGAGCAGAAGCCGAGGATCGAGGCATGACCGCGGAAGACCAGCTCGATCATACCCCAGACGAAGCCGGCGACGGCGGCGGCGATCATGGTGGTCATGAAGGCGTTGGCGGCGACGCCGTCGGCGGCAAGGGCGGAGCCGGCGTTGAAGCCGAACCAGCCGACGTAGAGCATGCCGGTGCCGATCATACACATGACCATCGAGTGAGGAGTCATTTTCTCCTTACCGAAACCGATACGCGGCCCGAGGATGATACAGAGGACGAGCGCGGACCAGCCGGAGCTCATGTGCACCACGGTGCCGCCGGCGAAGTCGATCGCCTTGACCACCGCGTCGCCGTTCCAGACGCCGTTCATGAAGCCGGTCACGCCCCAGACCATGTGCGCGAGAGGGAAGTAAACCACGACCATCCAGATGGTCACGAAGAGGAGGATGGCGGAGAACTTCATACGCTCCGCGACGGCGCCGACGATGAGGGCGGGGGTGATGATCGCGAACATCATCTGATACATCGCGAACACGTTCTGGCTGATCCACCAGGCGTAGTCGGTGTTCGGCGCGGAGGTGACGCCCTTCAGGAAGAGGAACTCGGTGCCGCCGAGGAAGGGGCTGCCGAAGCTCTTACCAAACACAAGGGAGTAACCGAAGGCCCACCAGAGAATGGTCACCAAGCCGGTGATGCCGAGACACTGGGCGAGCACGGAGAGGACGTTCTTCTTGCGCACCAAACCGCCGTAGAAAAGGGCGAGGCCGTGGAGGGTCATGAAGAGCACCAGGGCGGCGCAGATCATCATGAACGCGTTGTGGCCGGGGCCGGCCACGCCCGGGAGGGCGGCGCCGGGATCGACGTTGTTGACGTAGGCGGCGAAGGCGCCGTCAACCGTCGGAGCGGGAGCCTCGACCGCCGCTTCGGCGGCCGGGGCCGGGGTAGCCTCTTGTGCAAAGGCGGGGAACGAAGCGCCAGCCAAGGCCAGCGCACAAAGGATGGATTTGAGGAATGACTTCATAGACGGGAAACCACTTAGCAAACGGCAGGCCATCTGAAGAGATTCGCATGAATACTTTTCACACACGTGCATATAGCTTTATTTCAAATATTTACGCGATCACTGAAAATCGTCACCTAGCTGGAACTGGTAACTTTTATTCACCGGGCGGTGTTATTGGGGTTAAATGCACTGTTCGTCCCCCACCCTGTAAGCCCCCGGGATGACCTCCGCGCCCAAGAGTTTGGCCGCAAAAAAAACCGGCCCTCCCGCAAAGGAGGGCCGGCAAAGACAACGTGCGGTGTGCGTCGGATTCGTTCAGATCGCCGCGTCACCGCGCTCGTCGGTGCGGATGCGGACCGCGTCCTCCAAGCCGACCACAAAGACCTTGCCGTCGCCGATCTTGCCGGTCTTGGCGGACTTCACGATGGCGTCGACCGTCTTGGCGACGACGTCGTCAGCCACCACGATCTCGAGTTTCACCTTGGGCAGAAAATCGACGGTGTATTCGCTGCCGCGGCAGATCTCGGTGTGACCCTTCTGGCGGCCGAAGCCTTTGACCTCGGTGACGGTCATGCCTTCGACTCCGATTTCGGAGAGAGCCTCCTTAACCTCCTCAAGTTTGAAGGGTTTGATGATGGCGATGATAAGTTTCATACGAGTGGGTGTTTTGAATGCTGAAATGTTGTGGAGCGTCCGCCAAGGCGGCGCAAGGTTTGTCGCCGCGCGCCGCTTGGCGAAACGTGAGCTTTATTTGTGGGTCGCGGGCGTGAAATCGGGATAGGCCTCGTTGCCGTGTTCGCCGATGTCGAGACCCTCGACCTCCTCGTCGGCGCTGACGCGAACGCCACCGAACAGCCCCTTGACCATATACCAAGCGGCCAGGGAGGCCGGGAAAACGATGGCCCCGACGATCAAGACCCCCTTGAGCTGGATCATGGTCTGATCCAGCGCGGTCCAGGTCTGACCCTCGGCCAAGGCAGGCGGCAGGGCGGCGATGGTAGCGGCGATTTCGCCATCGTAGAAGAACCCGAGCGCGAGCGTTCCGAAGACACCGTTGACCAAGTGGACGGACAGCGCGCCGACCGGGTCGTCGATCTTGACCTTGTCGAAGAACAGCACGGACAGCACCACGAGCACACCGGCGATGGCGCCGATCACGCAGGAGGAACCGACGCTGACAAAGGCGCAGGGCGCGGTGATGGCGACCAAGCCGGCGAGACAGCCGTTCAGGGTCATGGAGAAGTCAGGCTTCTTCAGGAGCACCCAGGCGGTGATGGTCGCCGTGATGGCACCAAAGGCGCCGCCCATGTTGGTCGCGACCAAGATGTGGGAAATCGCGGTGCCGTCCATGGCCGCCATGGTCGAGCCGGGGTTGAAGCCGAACCAGCCGATCCAGAGAATAAACACGCCGAGGGCGGCGGAGGTCATGCTGTGCCCGGGGATTGGGTTCACGCGGCCGTCCTTGAACTTTCCAAGGCGGGGCCCGAGGACGATGATGCCGGCGAGGGCGGCCCAGCCGCCGACCGAGTGCACCACGCTGGAACCGGCGAAATCGCGGAAGTTGTTCAACGCGAGGTAACCACCACCCCAGATCATGTGACCGGTGACGGGATAAATGAAGGCAACCAAGATCAGGCTAAACACGATGAAGGCGATGAACTTGATGCGCTCGGCGACCGCACCGGAAACGATGGTCGCACAGGTGCCGGCGAAAACCAGCTGGAAGAAAAACTTGGCCCAGAGCGGCACCGGCGTCCAAGCGATGGAGCCATACACGCCCTCGTAGACGGCGGTGGAGAAGGGATTCATCGCCTCGTAGCCAGGGTAGAGAGCGGGCGAGTTGTCCGCGCCACTCACGAAAAACAAACCACTGGTGCCGAAGAAGGCGTTGCCGTCACCGAACATCAATCCCCAGCCGATCACGTAAAACGAGATGGTGGAGAGCGCGAAGACGATGAAGTTCTTCGAGAGGATGTTCACCGCGTTTTTGGCCCGGCAAAGACCGGATTCGACGAGTGCGAAACCCGCGTTCATGAAGAACACCAGCATCGCCGCCACCAACACCCAGACGGTATCCATGCCGATGCGCAGGGAGCTGAAGTGCGAGAGATCAGGCGCGGCGGGCGCGGCGACGGCGGCCTCCTGCGCGAATGATGACGTGGCCAAGGCGAGGACCGCGAAGGCCATGGTCAAGGTGGGCGGCCCACCAAGGGACCGGGACGGGGACTTCATATATAATCCTTGTTAGGTTGTTATTATCAAATAACTTATCATTTTCGATAAGCTGGACGAAGAAAGAGAGCACGGGTTGTGCCAATGCGGTCGTCACCGCGGCAACGGCAACCGGATCCGCCGAAATCAGGGACGGCAGGATTAACTCAAAACCTTGATTTAAAACGCTTAATGCGACGGAATTGGGAAGATCAATTCACGCCTCGCCGACTGACGACGGTCACGCGGCGGCAGCGTCGGATTCCGCCGGCTCGCCTTTCGACACCAGCACCGCGCACACCAGATCGCCGGTGACGTTCAGGCAGGTCCGGCACATGTCCAGCAGGCGGTCGATGCCCAGAATGATGGCGATGCTCTCACCCGGCACGCCGATGGTCACCAACACGCCGACCACCAAGGGCAGCGAGCCCCCCGGCACGCCCGCCGTGCCCAGGCCGGCCAGAATGCACATCAACGCCACCACCACCTGCTGCGCCAGAGAGAGCTCGACCCCGAAGACCTGGGCCAAAAACAACACCGTGACGCCCTCGTAGAGCGCGGTGCCGTTCTGGTTCGCGCTCGCCCCGACCGTGAGCACGAAGCGGCTGATGCGCCTCGGCAGCCCCAGTTGCTCCTCCGCCACGCGCATCGACACCGGCAGGGTGGCGTTGCTCGAGGAGGTGCTGAACGCGGTCAACATCGCCTCCCGCGCCCGGCCAAAAAACCAAAGGGGCGAAACCCCACCGATCAGCCGCAGGCACAGCGAATAGACGCCGAACTGCTGGATCGCCAGTCCCAGCAAGACCACCGCGACGTAAAAACCGAGGGTTTGCAGCAGCCCCAGCCCGAGCGTGGCGGTGAGCCCAAAACCAAGACACGCCACGCCCAACGGCGCGAGCGTCATGGCGAAGCCGATCACCCGCATACATACCTCAAAAACCGCCTGTAACACGGCCGTGAGTGGCGCGATTTTCTCCGGCGGAGCCAGGGCCATCGCGACTCCGAACAACAGGCTGAACACCATAACCGAAATCAGGCCGCCGCCGGTGTAATTCGGCGCGAAGGCGTTCACCGCCTCGGCCAGCGGATTTTGCGGAATGAGGCCGAGCAAGGTCTCCGCGAGGGGTTTGGCCGCCTGCGTGCCCTGCGCGACTTTCGCGGCGGCATCGCCCGAGTAGCGGGCCACCAAGGCGTCACGCGTGACGGGATCGAGCTGCCGCCCCGGCGCGAAGAAGTTCACCAGGGTCAAACCCACCAGCACGCTCACCGTCGAAAGCAGCACGGTGTAGCCCACCGAGCGCAGCCCCACCCGCCCCAGTTTCCGCACGTCGCCCATCTCCGCCACGCCGAGCGTGATGGCCGAGAAGATGAGCGGGATCACGATCATGAAGATAATGCGGATAAACAATTTACCCGCCGGCTGAATCACCTGAACGAGCCACCCGTCGAGCGCCGCGCGGCCCGCATCGGTGGTGATCAGCTCATTGGCCACCAACCCCGCGAGCACGCCGAAGAGGAGCCCGGCCAGGATGCGGTTCGCGAGCGGCCAGCGCCAGGGTTTCCACCAGGTGTTCGGCATACGCCGCCCACCTCCGCAGATTCCCCGCCAAGCTCGAACAAAAAAGCCGCGCCCCAACCGGAGCGCGGCGAAAAACTCTTTCCGTCTTCTGGCTCCCCGCTCCCAGCTCCCTGCTCCCCGCTTTAGCCCGCTTCGGGCGTCACCGGGGCCACCACCGCGATGTGAAGCTCCTTGAGCTGCTTGTCGGTGACCGGCGTGGGCGATTGGGCCATGAGATCCTGGCCCTTCTGGGTCTTGGGGAAGGCGATGACGTCGCGGATGCTGGTGGTGCCGCAGAGCAGCGCGCACATGCGGTCCAGACCGAAGGCGATGCCGCCGTGCGGGGGCGCGCCGTAGGTGAAGGCCTTGAGCATGTAGCCGAAGCGGCTCTCGACCACGTCGGCCGGGATCTTGAGCACGTCCTTGAAGACCATTTCCTGCACCGCCGGTTGGTGAATGCGGATGGAGCCGCCACCGAGCTCCATGCCGTTGAGCACGAGGTCGTAGTGCTGGCCGCGGACCTTGTCGGGCGCGGTCGTGAGCAGGTGCAAATCCTCCGGCACCGGGGCGGTGAACGGATGGTGGGTGGCGAGGTAGCGCTTGGCCTCCTCGTCGTAGGTCATGAGCGGGAACTCGACCACCCAGAGGAACTTCCAGTCGTCGTGGCGGATGGTCATTTTACCCCGCTTCACCAGGAGTTGCGCGGCCTCCAGGCGGACGCGGCCGAGGATGGCGCAGGCCTTATCCCACGGCGCCGCGGCGAAGAACACCATGTCGCCGTCCTCGATCCCGAGTTGCGCGGTGAGCGCGGCCTTCTCGGCGTCGGAGAAGAATTTCACGATGGGCGACTTCCATTCGCCGCCCTCGCATTTGATGAAGGCGAGGCCCTTCGCGCCGAGACTCTTGGCGATGTCCTCGAGGGCCTTTAGCTCGCCCTGGGTGAGGTCGGCCAGACCCTTGGCGTTAAAGGCCTTGATCACGCCGCCGCCGGCCACCGTGGCCTGGAACACCTTGAACGCGGAGTTTTTGAAAACCTCCGACAGGTCGGTCAGTTCGAGCCCGAAACGCATGTCGGGCTTGTCCACGCCGAAACGGTTCATCGCCTCGTGGAAAGGCATGCGCAGGAAGGGCGCCGGGATGTCCACGCCGAGCACCGTGCTCCAGATACGTTTCACCATGCCCTCGAAAATCCGGTAAACATCCTCGCGGTCGATGAACGAGGCCTCGACGTCCACCTGGGTGAACTCCATCTGGCGGTCGGCGCGCAGATCCTCGTCACGGAAACACCGGGCGATCTGGAAATAACGCTCCACGCCAGCAACCATGAGGATCTGCTTAAACTGCTGTGGCGACTGCGAGAGCGCGTAGAATTGGCCGGCGTGGATGCGCGAGGGCACGAGGTATTCGCGCGCGCCTTCGGGGGTGGATTTGAAGAGCGCGGGCGTCTCGACCTCGATGAACTCCTGGGAGTCGAAGTAGTCGCGGATGGCCTTGGTGGCCTTGTGGCGCACCTGGAGGTTATGGCGCATCTTCGGCCGGCGCAGGTCGAGGTAGCGGTAGGTGAGGCGCAGGTCCTCGTTGACCTTGTCGCCGCCCGCGTCGGTGAGCGGAAAGGGCGGCGTGTCGGAGATATTGTGGATGACGAGGG
>JAIXVP010000395.1 GCA_027482905.1 Opitutaceae bacterium | reverse complement strand
TTTCCAACGTGTTTTCCGCCTTCACCAATTCCCTGAAGATTCCCGAGCTGCGCTCCCGCATCTTCTACACCCTCGCGCTCCTCTTCGTGGCCCGCGTCGGCGCGCACATCCCGCTGCCCGGCCTCGACCCGAAGCCCCTGCAGGACTTCTTCGCCGCCAACGCCGGCGGCGCCAGCGGCGCGGTGGTGGGCTTGTATAACATGTTCACCGGCGGCGCCCTCCTCAAGGGCGCCGTGTTCGCCTTGGGCATCATGCCCTACATCAGCGCCTCAATCATTTTCCAGCTCATGAGCGCGGTTATCCCCGCCCTCAGCCGCCTCCAGCAGGAAGGCGACGTCGGTCGCCAGAAGCTGACCCAATACACACGTTACGCCACCGTTCTCATCTGTTTGATCCAAGGCACCTTGTTAATCCTGACGCTGGAGAACCCGTCCCGCCTTTTCCAAGGCTATGATGTCAACACCTACGGCCAGATCGTCATCGCCGGGCATACGACCTTCCTCCTGACCTCCGTCATCTTCCTGACCGCCGGCACCATGGTGCTGATGTGGCTGGGCGAACAGATCACCGCCCGAGGCATCGGTAACGGCACCTCTTTGCTCATTACCATCGGCATTTTGGCCGACATCCCCGGAGCCGCCACGACCCTCTGGAATTTGATCAATCCCGCCGTGGGCGTGAAGGGCCTCGGCGCCCCCCAGCTCATTGTGATGCTGATCCTGTTCCTCGTCGTAACCATGGGCCTGATCGCCGTCGTGCAGGGCCAACGCAAGATCCCCGTCCAATACGCCAAGCGCGTCGTCGGTAACAAGGTCATGGGCGGCCAGAACTCCTTCCTGCCCCTCAAGGTCAACTACTCCGGCGTCATGCCCGTGATCTTCGCCAGCGCCATCCTGCTTTTCCCCCAGCAGATTTTCTCCTAGCTCGGCGCCGCCTTCGATCTCCCGTTCCTGGTTGAGTTCGCCCAAAATCTCGTCAGCGGCCACTGGGTCTACTACGTGGTCATGGGTTCGCTGATCCTTTTCTTCAGCTACTTCTGGGTTTCCGTGATGTTCAAACCCATCCAGATCGCCGACGATCTGAAGAAATATGGCGGCTACATTCCCGGCGTTCGCCCCGGCGAGCCGACTGCCCGCTTTCTCGATTTCGTGATGACCCGCCTCACCCTCGCCGGCGCGGTTTTCCTGACCGTGATCGCGGTGTTCCCTGATCTGCTGATGAACCAGCTCAAAGTTCCCCAGCGCATCGCGATCTTCTTCGGCGGCACCGGCATGCTCATCACCGTCGGCGTCATTCTCGACACCATGAAGCAGGTCGAGACCTTCCTGCTCCAGCGCCACTACGACGGCTTCTTGAAGAAGGGCCGCGTCCGCTCCCGCGGCGGTAATGTCGCCACCGCCCTCAACGAAGCGGCCGACATGCAGACCGTCGGCAAGCTCTGGCTTGTGCTCGGGATCATCTTCGCCGTCGGCATCGCCGCTTGGCTGGTTAAAAAATAAATAACACGTCCGCTGAAAAAGCGGCTTTACATGCCGCCGCGTGTCTGATTCGTCTCACAACCCTTTTCTCTTCGCGAATCGCAGCTCCGCAAAGCTGTTGTTCCTCGAAGAGACGACCGCCCTCCATGGGGATTGGTCGAACCACCTTCGTTCTTTGCACATTGAGCACGTCTCTCCCGGCACTTTGGTAAGCCAGGAGATTTGTCGCCGCTCGCCGCTCGGCCAATCCGCCGAGCTCGCGATGCAGCGTGGGACACCCGTCCCCGCCGAAACCATCGTCGCCCTCGTGCGGCGCTGGTTCATGGCGCGCAAACCCGATGCGGGATTCGCCCTGACCGGCTTCCCGGCTACGTTGCTCCAAGCCCGTATCCTCGACGAGTGGCTCGACGCCCGCGACGAAAGTCTCGACGCCGTCTATGCCTCCCGGACCGCCTCTTCGGCGGATCGCACGCTCGCCGATTATTACCGCACCCACGGCCTGCTCCTCGAGCCAGCCGTCGGCACCGCCTCCCGCCCATGATCCCGATCAAAGATGCCACCGGCATCGCGCGGATGCGCGAGGCCTGCGCGGTCGCCGCCTTTGTCCTCCACGAGCTGAAAAAGCACGTGCGACCCGGCGTCACCACCTACGACTTGGACCAGCTGGCAAAGGACCTGATCGCCTCCCGAGGCGCCCGCAGCGCCTGTTTCGGCTATCAGATCGACGAGCGCCGCTTCCCCGCCTACTCCTGCCTCTCGGTCAACGAAGAGGTCGTCCATGGCATCGGTTCCCTGAAGCGCGTCCTCCGCGACGGCGACATCATCTCCCTCGACATCGTGGTCGAGCACCAGGGCTACATCGGCGACAACGCCTTTACCGTCCCGGTCGGCGCCGTGTCGCCAGCCATCCAAAAATTGCTGGCCGTTTCGCGTGAAGCCCTCGCCCTCGGCATCGCCCAGGCCCGCGTCGGCAACCGCATCGGCGACATCTCCCACGCCATTCAGGTCCATTGCGAAAAGAACGGCTTCGGCGTTGTTCGCGATCTCGTCGGCCACGGCGTCGGCGTCGACATGCACGAGGAGCCCCAGATCCCGAACTTTGGGCGCAAGGGCACCGGCGCCAAGATCCGCCCCGGCATGACGCTTGCCATCGAGCCAATGGTAAACCTCGGCACCTACCGCACCAAGTGTCTCTCCGACGGCTGGACCATCGTCACCACCGACGCCGCTCCCTCCGCTCATTTCGAGCACACCGTCCTCACCCGCGAGGAAGGCCCCGAGATCCTCACCGTGCCCCCCGCCGCTTAGCCCAGCGTTTGGCTCCCCGCTCCTTGCTCCCGGCTCCCTCTCCTTTCCCGTCCGTTTTTCACCAACAACAACCCACTAACACACACTCCCTATGCCACGTCTCCTCGGTGTAGAAATTCCCGCGAAGAAGAAAGTCGCGTATTCCCTCCGTTACATCTACGGCATCGGTCCCGTCCGTGCTGATCAGGTGATCGCCGAAGCCGGCATCCATCCGGATACCCGCGCCGAAGCCCTGACCGAGGAGCAGCTCAACAAGATCCTCCACGTCATCACCGAGCACAAGTGGGTGGTCGAGGGCGACCTCCGCCGCGAGCTCACCGGCAACTTGAAGCGCCTCCAGGCCATCGGTTGCTACCGCGGCATCCGCCATCGCAAGAGCCTGCCCGTCCGCGGCCAGCGCACCCAGACCAACGCCCGCACCCGCAAGGGTCCGCGCCGCACCGTCGGCGTCACCAAGGCCAAGGAATAATCCCAACCCCTTAAACCACCACCACCATGGCCGAAGAGTCCAAGCCCGCCAAGAACACCAAGCCCGCCGCCGGCAAGCCCGCCGACGCCGCCGCGAAGGAGAAGGCCCCCAAGAAGGCCGCCGCCCCCGCTTCCGATAAACCCGCCGCCGAAGGCGCCGCGCCCGCCGCCGTCGCCGCCCCCGAGAAGCCCGTCGAGCTGATCGGCGGCGTCGCCCGCCAGCCCACCGCCGAGGAGCTCCTGAAAGAGGAGCTGGGCACGATCAAGATCCGCAAGGCCAAGGGTTCAAAGAACGTCTCCAGCGGTATCGCCAAGATCGCCGCCACGTTCAACAACACCATCGTCTCGATCACCGACCAAAAGGGTCAGGTCATCGCCTGGTCCAGCGCCGGCAAGTGCAACTTCCGCGGCTCCCGCAAGTCCACCGCCTACGCCGCCCAGGTCGTCGCCCAGGACGCCGCCCGCAACGCCATGTCCCATGGCCTCAAGGACGTCGTCATCCACGTCTCCGGCCCCGGCCTCGGCCGCGACAGCGCCATCCGCGCCCTCCAGGCCATCGGCCTCGAGATCTCCTCCATCATCGACGTCACGCCCATCCCGCACAACGGCTGCCGTCCCAAGAAGCGTCGTCGTTGCTAAGCCGCGACCGCCCTTCACCCACGGATCAACCCTTTAACATATAGGCACCC
>JAIXVP010000401.1 GCA_027482905.1 Opitutaceae bacterium | reverse complement strand
TCCTCAATGCCATTGAGGCGCTCTACCAACTGAGCTAAGAGCCCCTGTGCGAAACAGGATGGTCAAAAAGCCTTTTGCTTCCGGCGAATGCAAGCGGTTTTTCGAGGAAAGTTTTCGGCGGACCTGGCGACGAACGCCTCCGCCCGCTCAGGCCTTGGGGCGGGGGCGGACCGTGCCGAGGCCGCCGTCGACGCCCCAGACCTGGCCGGTCACCCAATCGGCGTCGGGCGAGAGCAGATACGCGATGGCCGAGGCGACGTTGGCCGGTGTGCCGACGCGACCGAGCGGGTGCATTTTCTCCGAGAAGGCCCGCGCGGCCGGGTTGCCGAGCAGACCGGCGGCGAGCGGGGTATCAACCAAGCCGGGGGCGACGGCGTTGATGCGGATGTTGCGCGAGGCGTAGCTGGCGGCGGCGGCGCGGACCAGGCCCTCGATGCCGCCCTTGGCCGCGGCGATGGCCTCGTGGCCGGGCAGGCCGGTGGTGGCGGCGACCGAGCTGAGCAACACGATCGCGCCGGCGCCCCGCGCCTGCATCGGGCCGACGGCCGCGCGCAGGCCGTAGAAGGCGGAGTTCAAGTTCAGGTCGAGGGTGCGGCGCCACTCCTCGATGGAGGTGAGGTGGGCGGCCTTGAGGATGATCGAGCCCACGCAGTGCACGTAGGCGTCGAGCTGGCCTCCGCCCCGCGCGGTGAGGTCGGCGAGGGCGGCCTCGACCGCCGCCGGGTCGGTGGCGTCGGCGACCGATGTCTCCAGGCCGGGCAACTCCGTCGCGAGCGCGGCGAGGCGGTCGGGCGAGCGGGCGAAGCCGCCGACCCGCCAGCCGGCGCGGTGGAGGCGGCGCGCGAGGTCGGCGCCGATGCCGCCGGTCAGGCCGGCAATAAGGACGAACGGGGCGGGGGAGGAGTCGGAGGTGGACATGGCAGAGGGAAAACGAAGGCGCTTACCGCAGGGCCTCGACCGCGCGGTCGTAGCCGGTGAGTTCGAGGTAGGCGGCGCCCAGCGGCGCGCCCGCGGGCGAGAGCACCCGGCAGGCGCCCTCCCAGTAGGTCACGCCGCCGAGCGAGCCGCCGAGCTCCTGGTCGGGGTGGAGCGGCTCGACCAGGAATACCGCCTCGGCGCCGGTCACCGGATCCGTCGTGGTGAGACGGATACGTTGCGGATAGATCGCGCCGGTGTGCGGGCTTTTCCAAGTGGTGAGGGGCTCCCAGCGGAAGGGGGCGGTCGCGGCATGGCCGTCGCGGTTCACCCACGTGAGGGTGGAGGCCGGGTCGGTGCCGCCGTCGGTCGTGCGCAGGCGGTAGAACATCAGTTCGCGGCCGTCGTCGAGCTGGGCGCTGAGCCAGTCCCAGCCGACCTGGTTTTGGTCGAGCTGGCTGCTGCTGTATTCGTGGTCCATCCAGGCCTCGCCCGCGACCCGCAGCGCGCGGCCGTCGAGGGTCAGGGTGCCGGTGGCGGCGAGGCGCGGGAATGTCAGGTAATAGCTGGCGGCGGTGGGCGCGGCGCCCTTGCGCGAGTAGCCGCCGGCGCCGAAGCGCACGAGGGGTTTTTTCGGCACGAGGGTCAGGGCGAAGCGGGCATCGGCGCGGATGCCACCGACCAGCGTGAGTGTCTCGGCGCCGGGCGCGGCGGCGGGGTCGGCGAGCGTGAGGGACCAGTCACCGTTGCGCACGTCGAGCGTCGTGGCGGACGCGGCGGCGTCCCAGCCGGCGCGGTTGAGGCGTTCCTGGTGCAGGAAACGCCCGGTGGAGACGTCGATCAGCGCCATGTGGGCGAGGTAGATCTGATCGTGGCCGAAGGAGGAGGGACCCGCGTTGGCGGCGACGGCGCGCGGGGCGGCGGAGCGGAAAAAGGTCGCCTGGAAACCGAAGCGGCGCGGCGCGGCGCCCTCGTTGGCGTAAAGGTGGCCGGTGAGATACCACCACTCGATCTTGTAGTCGGGATGGGAGCCGTGATCGCGGGGGAACGCGAACACCGGATCCGGGCGCGGCACGGCGAAGCCGTCGGCGGTGAGCGCGGGGATTTCCAGGCCGCGCGCGGCGGGGGCGAGGGCGAGTGCGAGGGCGGCGAGGCCGAAGCCGACGCAGAGGAGGGAAACGAGGGCGCGCATGGGTGGAGTTATTCCTCGCGATCGGCCGGCAGGTCGGCGCCCCAGCGGCCGACGAGGTGGCTCACGCCCACGCCGGTCGCGACCACGAGCGCGCCGAGGGCGGCGAGTTGTCCGCCGGGCACGGCGAAGGCGAGGGTCCAGCCGAAGCTTTGTTTGTTGATCACGTGGATGAGCAGCCAGCCGAGGACGAAGCTCAGCGCGATCCCGGCTAGGGCGGCGCAAAGGGCGAGCACGCCGCCCTCCACGGCGGTCGCGTGGGCGATCTCGCCGCGGCGGAAGCCCAGCGCGCGCAGGGTCGTGAGCTCGTCGCGACGGTCGAGCAGCACGCTGGCGAGACTGAGCGCGAGGCCCACCACCGCGACCGCGAGGCCGATGCCCTGGAGGGCGTAGGTGATGGAGAAGGTCTGGCGGAACACGCGCAGCACCTCGACGCGGAGGGCGGCGTTGGTGAAGATGGCGAGGCCGGGGTGGGCGGCGAGCAACTCGGCGCGGACCGTCTCGGCCGAGGCGCCGGGCGCGAGGTCGAGGGCGAGGCTGGTGGCGTGGTCGTCGGCGAACCAGCGCACGGTGTGTATCCGGTCCACCAGCACGGTCCCGCGCTCGTTGCCGTAGTCGGCGAATACGGCCGCGACGCGCAGGGTTTGCGGCCCGCCCGGGGTGGGCACGGCCAGGGTGTCGTTGCGCCGAATGCGGAAGCGGTCGGAGAAACTCTCGCTCACGAGGGCGAGGCCGGCGTTGCGCGCGGGGTCGAGGGTCTCGGGCGGGGGTGGGCCGTCCACCCACAGAAAACCGCCGCGTCCGGCCTGGTCGGCGAGGTCGCCGCCGCCGAGCGTGGTGGGCTTGCCGTCGAGGGTGAGCGGGTAGGCGGTGAATACCGACGCGTGGGCGACGGCGGGATGGGCGGCGAGGGCGCGCCAGGTATCGGGGGCGATGTGGTTGTCGGTCGAGGCGGATTGGGCGCCGGAGCTGGAGAGGTAGAGGTCGGATTGGAGGGCGGTCTGCACCCAGGTGCGCACCGATTTTTCGAAGCTTGCCACCAGGATGGCCATGCCGGCGGCCATGCCGATGGCGCAGACCAGCGCGGCGGCGGCCAGGCGGTGCCGGCCCGAGGGTCGGGCGAGGTGGCCGAGCGCGACGCGCCACGGTGCGCCGCGGCCGGAGAGGGGCCGGAGGGCGCGGCCGAGGACGGGCAGGGCGAGGGCGGCGAGCATGCCGCCGCCGAGGATGCCGCAGAACGCGGCGATATGCCCGGCGAGCGGGAAACGCGTGCCACCGCCGAGGTCGAGCGGGGGCAGGCGGGAGAGGACCACGCCGAGGGCGAGCACGCCGGCGGCGAGCGCCGGGCTGCGCAGCCAGCGTCCGCCGACCGCGCCGGGCGCGCCGCGAACCAGCACCTGCGCGGGCGGGGTCGCGGCGGCGGCGCGGGCCGGGGCCCAGCCGGCGAGCACGCTGGCGACAACACCGGCGGCGAGGCTGAGCGCGGCCTCGCCCCAGGCCAGGCCGGCGGCGTCGACCGTGGTGGTGTAGTAGAGGGCGTTGACCGTCTTGCCGACCGCCCGGACGGCGACCTGCGCGCCGGCCCAGCCGAGGAGGAGGCCAAGGGCGCCGCCGAGCAGACCGAGCAGGGCGGCCTCGGCCAGCCAGGCGCGGCGGATCACGGCGGCGTCGACCCCGAGCGAGCGCAGCACGGCGATCTCGGCGCGGCGGCGCACGACCGCGCCGTCGAGGGCTTGGAAAACCAGGTAGAGTCCGACCAGCAGGGCGATGAGGGAGAGGACGGTGAGGTTGAGCCGGAACGCCTGGGTCATGGTCGCGGCGGTGTCGCGGCGCGCGCCGGGCGTCGAGACCAGCCAGCGGGCGGGTTCGCCGGTCGCGGGCGAGGCGAGTTGTTCCAGGCGGCGGCCAAGCTCGGCGCGGTGGGTTTCGAGGGCGAGGCCGGTTTCGAGCACGAACTCGACGCGGTCCACCCGGCCGGCGCGACCGACCAGTTCCTGGAGGCGGGGCAGGTCGAGCACGAGCAGGTTGGGCGGGGCGACGGGGCCATCGGGCGCGCGTGGGATGGGCCCTGCGATGCGCAGGCGGACGGGGCGGTCCTGGATGATGAGTTCGAGGCTTTCGGGCAGCGGCGAGGCGAGGCGCGGGCTGGCCCAGGCGAGGGGCTCGGGGCCGAAGAGATCAAAAAAACCGGCGGGTGTGGCGGGGGTGTCGGCGGCGGCGCGGGCACGGAAAAACGGGTCGGCGGCGGCTTGTTGCGCGGCGAGGTTGGCGACGGCGACGAGGTCGACGCCGAGGAGGGTGTAGGTGCGGCGGCCGAAGCGTTTTTCGGCGGGGGCGTCGGGCGCGAGGGGTTCGGCGGCGGTGCTTTCCACCACCGGGTGGATTTGCACCGCGAGGTCGGCCAGAGCGGCGCGGAGTTCGGGCAGGACGCTTTCGGGCAGGGGGCCGGCGGGGGCCTGGATGATCCAGTCGGACTGGCCGGTCAGGGTGTCGGTGAAATGGGTGAACGACGAGACGGCGGCGCGGTTGGCGAGGCGGACGGCGGTGAAAACGGCCACGCCCAGCGCGAGGATAAACACCAGCAAGGCGGTCTGGCCCGGGGCGAGGCGGGCGTGCCGCAGGGACAGGCGGCGGAGCAGGAGCGGGAGGAGGGAGCCGTTCACGAGAGCAGGCGGGTGGCGGCGGAGATCAGGCTTGAGACGACGAGGTTTCGACCACGCGGCCGTCGCGCAGGCGGACGCGGCGGTGGCAGATGGCGGCGGCTTCCTCGCTATGGGTGACGAGGACAAGGGCGGTGGCGGTTTCGTCGGTCAGCTCGCGGAGGAGGGCGAGGATGTTGGCGCCGTTGGCGGAATCGAGGTTTCCGGTGGGCTCGTCGGCGAGGAGGAGGGCGGGGCGGTGGACGAGGGCGCGGGCGATGGCCACGCGTTGTTGTTCGCCGCCGGAGAGCTGGGAGGGGAGGGCGGCCGATCGGGCGGCGAGGCCGACGCGGCCGAGCAGGGCGGCGACGCGTTCGCGGCGTTCAGGGGCGGGGACGCGGAGCAACTGGAGCGGCAGCTCGATGTTTTCGGCGACCGACAGGGTAGGCAGGAGATGAAAAAACTGGAAGACGGTGCCGACGCGTTCGCGGCGGAGGAGGTTGAGGCCGTCGGCGTCGAGCCGGTCGATGCGGGCGCCGAGCAGGCGGATCTCGCCGGAGTCGGGCCGGTCGACGCCGCCGAGGCAGTTGAGCAGGGTGGTCTTGCCGCTGCCGGAGGGGCCGGTCAGGGCGACGCGTTCGCCGGGGGCGACGTCGAAAGACACGGCGTCGAGCACGCGGCGGGGGCCGTAGTGTTTGGTGACGCCGGCGACGGCGAGGGCGGGAGGGGCGGGAGGAACCGGCATCGGGGACGCACGGAAACACGACCGGCGCGGGAAGCGAGCGGCCGGGCACAAAAAAGCCCGCGTCCAAGGGGGGACGCGGGCTCGTGAGGGGAGCCGGATCGGGAAGGCCGCTGGATTAGGCGGCGCGACGACGGCGGCGACCGGCGGCGAAGGCGAGGCCGGAAAGACCGGCGAGGGCGGCCCAGGTGGAAGGCTCGGGGATGGCGGAGACCGTGATCCCCAAGATACCATCGGATTCGGTGAACTGGTAGCTATTCAGGCCGAATGCGCCCGACCAGGTGCCGATTCCGTTGGCTGCTCCGTCGCGAGAGAGGGAACCCACGCTCGTGATACCAATGGAGCTAAAGACACCGGACTGGCTGCCGAAGTCGAACAGATTGTAGCTATAGCTGCCCTCGGTCAGGGTATTGACCAGGTTGATGGCAAGAGCGCCGTTGAAGGTCGTCGCACCCGTGGACGTGATGCCCGTATAATTGGAGCCGGCCAAGTCGAAGGTCGTGTTACCGGCCAAGGACAAAGAGGTGGCAAAGGTCAGGCGATCCACCGCGTTAGACGGGGCGCTGTTGGGTCGC
>JAIXVP010000139.1 GCA_027482905.1 Opitutaceae bacterium | reverse complement strand
GGATCTCGATCTCGAGGTTCTGCAAAATGGAGAGGACGTTGTCGATTTCCTCCTGGTTCTCGACCGAGTCGGGCAGGGCCTCGTTGATGTCGTCGAAGGTGAGGTAACCCTGCTCCTTGGAGAGGCGGATCAGGGCGCGGATCTTGTCGTTGATCCCGCCGGGCGGGAGGCTGTCGACCGGATTGTCAGGCAGGGCGCCCTCGGCGAGGGGCTGGGTCTCGATCACCGCCTCGACGGCGTCGGAATGGGTGTCGGCGGCGGGGGAGGGCTTGGCTTTGCGCGGCATGAGGGTGGCGGAGGGAACGAACGAGGGAGGCGGGCGTGGAGAGGCGAAAAACGAGCACGCTATCAGGCGACGGCGGCGAGCGCAAGGGGGGAGCGCAGACGCCTTTGGAGTTCGGAGCGTTCCTTGAGCAAGGCGGTGGCGTCAAAGGAATTGTCGGTCGCCGCCTGCGCCAGCAACGTGTCGATCTGCCGGAGCCGCGGGGCCAGCGCCCGGGTGCGCAGCCGGGTGAGCCCCTCGACGACCACCTTGGCCGGGTCGTCGATCTGCGGCGCCTCGAAGAGCAACGAGGCCACCAAGGCGCGCTCCGCGTCGGTCTCCAGCAGGCCGTCCAAGTTATCCCGACCCGGCCATTGTCCCTCGGAAAACTCCGCCAAAAACCGGTTCAACAAGCCGCCCGAGGGCAGGCGGTCATCCACCCAGTCATGCGGACAGGCGGCGGCCAGGGCCCGGCCGAGGGTCTCGAAGTGCAGGACGAGCAAAAGCAGGTCGCGCTCGGGGGTGGCGGTGTCGTCCGGCGGCGGCGCCGGACGGGCGTTCGCGAAATCTCCCGCCGGGCCCGGATCGTTTTCTTCCCGGCGGATATCGCCCCGCGCCGCTTCGCTCGCCAGCGGCGCGGGGCCGGTCGCGGCGGCCCGCCCGCCCTTGGCCAGAAACGAGGCGAAATCCCGCTCAAAAACATCCGGCGTCACCTGCAGGGCCCCCAAGGCGGGCGCGATCTCGCCTAGCAGACGCCGGCGCAGCAGCTCCGAGTCCGCCGCCGCGATGACCGCGTAGATCTCGCGCACCGCGCCCTGCGTTCGCTCCGCCGTCGCGGTGCGGGCATCGGGCAGGACATAGCGGCGCATGAACTGCATGCCGCCGAAGGCGGCGGCCTTGACCTCGCCGTAGCCGGCGAGGCCTTTTTCCAAGAACAGCAGATCGGGGTCCACCTTGCCGTCCCCGGCGAGGGTGAGAAAGCGCACCTCGATACCGTTTTTTAGCGCGATCGGCAGCAGGCGCTTGGCCGCCTTCTGGCCGGCCGAGTCGCTGTCGAAAAAGCACTCCAGCTCGGCGTGGTAGCGTCGCATGAGCAGGAGCTGCGGCTCGGTGATCGAGGTCCCCTGGGGCGCGATCGCGGTCTTGAGCCCGACCGACCAGCAGCGCAGCGCGTCGAGCTGGCCCTCGACCATCACGAAGGGCTTGCCCTCGCCGACGTGGGCCCGGGCGCGGTCGAGGTTGAAGAGCAGGTTGCCCTTGGTGAAGATCGGCGTCTCCGGCGAGTTGACGTATTTGGCCTCGCGCGACTTGTCGTCCTCCGGCGTCAACGCGGTCTGGCGCGCGGTGAAGGCCACCACCCGCCCCTGGTGGTCGCGGATCGGGATCATCAGGCGTCCGCGAAAGCGCGGTTTGAGCGCCTGCACCGTCAGCAGCGCGTCGTCGTAGAGGTAAAACAAGCCGCACTCGCGGATGGCTTTTTCGGAGAATTTTTTCCGCAAAACCGCCGCCCCGAGCCCGCTGCACTGGGCGTCGGCCAGGCCGATCTTGAACTCGTCCGCCAGCTCGGCCGGAAAGCGTCGGTTGGTTGTCCAGTAATCGCGCATCCACTTCGCCGCGTCGCCCGCGCCCTTAAACGCCTGATGCAGGTGCTCGGTCGCGAACTCGTGCAGATCGAACAACTCCTGCCGCAGCGAACGCTCCTCGCGGGAGGGCCCGCCGCCGCCCTCCTCGTATTCGAGCGCGACGTTGAAGCGCTGCGCGAGCGCCTCGACCGCCTCGGTGAAGTTGAGCCCCTCGGTCTCCTGGACGAAGGAGAAGATGTCACCCGATTTGCCGCAACCGAAACACTTGTAGAAACCCTTGTCCGAATCGCAGTGGAAGGACGGGGTGCGCTCCTGGTGGAAGGGGCAGAGGGCCTTGAAGCGGTTGCCGCCGGCGCGCCGGGGCGTGGCGACGCGCGAAACCACGTCCACGATGTTGATGCGCAGCTTGAGGTCCTGTTTGCAGCTTTCTTTGAGACGCGGCATCGCGGGCGGATTTGCACTTTCGGCCCGGGGGTTGCTCTGTCAAGGACTGCGCCCGCCCATGTCTCTCCGCCTCCTGCTCACCACCCTCGCCCTGCTGTTCGCCGCCGCCTCGCCGGCGCGCGCGCAAACCCTCTGGGAAGCCCGGCTGGCCCCCCTCGCGCCCGGCGTCAGCGCCGCCATGGCCAGCCCGGATCACTACGCGGACGCGGTGGAGTCGCTGTTGCAAAGCTTTGAGGCCAAAGTCGGCCGCCGCCTCACCCCCGGCGCCAAGGCCAAGGTCGGCCTCAAACTCTACGCCGAATCCGGCCCCGGCCTCGCCACCCCCCAGCCCCTCGTGCGCGCCGTGATCGAGGCCCTGATGCGCCGCGGCTACACCCGCGAAAACATTTTCCTCGTCGGCCTGAACCAGCTTCGCCTTCGCCTCAGCGGCTACCTGCCCAACGATCCGCGCCTCGCCCCGCCCTTCGCGGGCCACCCGTTTTTTGTGCTCGAATCCGGCCGCTTCTACGACCCGGTCTGGTTCTACGACAGCCCCCTGCCCTCCCGCTTCGACCCCATCCTCTCCGGCCGCCAGGACCAGGCCCCCGACTACGACCTTGACCGCCTCGCCGCCGCCAGCGCCGACCCGAAAGCCGACCGCGACGCGGACCGCAAGAGCTTCCTCGCCACGCCGTTGTTCCTCGAAGCCGACTTCTGGATCAACCTCCCCGTCTACACCGACCACGAGTCGCTCGGCGTGAACGGCGCCCTCGTCAACGCCACCCTCTGGAACGCGTCCAACACCTCACGCTTTTTCCGCAGCACCCGCAGCGCCCCCGCCGCCGTCGCGGAGATGGCCGCCATCCCCGAGTTGCGCCAGACTTGGGCCTTCACTCTAGCCAGCCTGGAGCAGTGGCAATTTGTCGGCGGCCCGGCCTTCAACTCGCTCTACACCCGGGGCGAGCCCCGCCTCTGGCTGGGCACCGACCCGGTCCGCATGGACGCCCTCATGCTCGCCCGCATCAACCAGGCCCGCCGCGAGGCCGGCTTCGAGCCGATCAGCGACGAAATCCGCACCCTCGAATTCGCCGAAACCCTCGGCGTCGGCAAACGCAAGGGCGACGCGCCCGCCGAGGTGGCCGCCGCCCCGAAATAAGGCCCCGGGCACGGAAAAACACCCTTGCGACCCGACCCCGGGCCGGGTCCCCTTCGCCTTCACCTTTTTGCCCGCCATGACGACCGTCGCCGACTTCGCACCAGTCCTGATCCAGCTCCTCCTCGCCGCCGGCCTCGCCTGCCTGATCGTCGGGGTCAGCCACCTCCTCGGCCAGCGCTCGCGCAAACGCACCGCCATCACCGACACCGCCTACGAGTGCGGCGTGAAGGCCGAGGGCATCGTCCACACCCGCTTTTCGGTGAAGTTCTACGTCACCGCGATGTTGTTCATCCTCTTCGACATCGAGGTCGTTTTCCTGATCCCCTGGTCCCTGATCTACCGCGATTTCCTGGCCAACCACATCCCCATCCTGGCCCCCATCGGCTTTTTCTTCGGCGTGCTCGTGCTCGGTCTTTTCTACGAGATCAAAAAGGGCGCGCTGGAGTGGGAAAAGTAACCCTCGCGCGGCCCGCCCCGGCCGCCGTCCCCGCGGGCGCCCCGCCCGCCTCCGCCTGAGCGCATGCGCCTCGAACGCCACATCTCCCGCAATCGCTTCGTCGAGCTGAAGTCGACCGACCTGAAAGGCGCCCTCGGCGAACTGCTGGAGAACGCGTCCGCCTGCTTCTCCGACCTCCGCCGCGAGTCCCTTCTGCGCGGCCTGCTCCAGCGCGAGAGCACGATGACCACCTACCTGGGCAACGGCGTCGCCCTGCCCCACGTGCGGGTGAAGATGTCCCGCCGCTACGTGCTCGTGGTCGGCCGCAGCCGCGAGGGCGTCGAGCACGACGGCTCCCTCGGCGACGAACGCGCCCACCTGCTGCTGCTCCTCCTGGCCGACGAACGCGCCCGCGACTACCTCCAGGTCCTCGCCACCATCGCCCGCCTGGTGAAGGAGCCCGAACTGGTCGCCAGCCTGGTCGGCGCGCCCAATCTCAACGCCCTCCACAGCCGCCTCGTCGCCGGCGTCGGCGGCATCCTCGCCCGCCCCGTCCAGGCCCAGCAGAACCGGGTCAACCGCCTCATGATCCGCGAGGCCGACCGCATCGCCCGCGGCGCCGTCTGCCGCGCCATCATGGTCTTCGGCGACACCTTCGTCGGCGGCATCGAGCCCGGCGCCTGGTTCCCCAAGGCCAAGACCATCCTCGTGACCCGCAACCACGTGGAGCTGGACGATGAGTCGGCCGCCGACCGCGCCGTGCAGGTCATCCAGGTGCGCTCCTTCTCCACCCAGCGCATGGCCCAGCTGCGCAGCGCGATGTTCATCGCCCTCACCCGCGGCGTCATCGCCTTCAACGACCGCATCTGCTGCGTCGGCGGCCTCGCCGGAAGCAACCAGTTCGACACTGTCGTGATCGTGGACGTCGAGCGCGAGTTCCAGACCCTGCTCGGCGGCCACGCCGACCTCCTGCCCGAGGACGTGAAGCCCGAGGTGCTGGAACGCGTGATCGGCATCGCCATGGAGCTCGGCGTCGAGGGCCGCGAGGGCCGGCCCGTGGGCTGCCTCTTCGTGGTCGGCGACGCCGCGCGGGTCGAGAAGCTCACCAAGCCCCTCGTCCTGAATCCATTTTACGGATACAAGGAGGAGGATCGCAACATCCTCAACCCCTTCATGGACGAGACGGTGAAGGAGTTCTCCTCCATCGACGGCGCCTTCGTGATCCGGGGCGACGGCGTGGTCGCCAGCGCCGGTAGCCTGCTCCTCGCCGCCGACACCGACCACGCCCTGCCGAGCGGCCTGGGCAGCCGCCACGCCGCCGCCGCCGCCGTGTCCGTCGCCACGGAGTGCGTGAGCATCGTGGTGTCGTCCAGCACCGGCCAGGTCACCCTCTTCCGCCGCGGCGTCATGCTGCCCCTCACCGAGCGCAAGCTCAACCCCGGCGCGGCCTGAGCCCAAAGCCGAGGCGGGATCAAAGCAGGGGCGGCAGGGCGGTGGCGGTGAGGCTCAGCTTGCCCTGCTTCACGCCGCGCACCGTGACCAGTTCGTCGGCCAGGGTCTGGAGTTGCTCGGCCGGGCCCTGAACGAGCAGGACCTCCATGTAGTGATGGTGCTCCAGGTGGACGTGCATCGACGTGACCACCAGGAGGAAATACTTATGCTGGATGGCGGCCAGCCGCGCCTGGAGGCCGGTTTTGCGGTGGTCGTAGACCAGGCTGATGGTGCCGGCCACCGACGCGGTGCCGAGCTGCGCCGCGTATTCGACCAGCCCGTCGCGGGCGAGGGCGGCGACGGCCTGGGAACGGCTGGCGTAGCCGCGGCGTTTCACCATCGCGTCCAACTCGTCGAGCAGACTCTCGGGCAGGGAAACACTGAAACGGGCGAGACGGTCGGCTTTGGCGGCGGATGACATGCGGGGAAGCAGTGGGGAAACCCGGAAAAGGGGAAATGCTGAAATACCCGCCCCGCGTCGCCCCCCCACCCGCCTAAGCCGGGGCGACAGGGTTCAACACCTCCCGCATTCCGGCATACACCCGGCTGTTGCTCGCAACATAGCGAGCACGCTCCAGACACCAAAGCCACGCTCCGCCCGCGTAGTCCGTGACCACGTCGCCCGCCTCGCGCACGACCATCATCCCTGGGTCTGGAGATTTTTCTCCCGGTATGCGTCGAGCCGCCCCGCCGCCACGGGGCGAAGGTCCGGCGCCGCGCTACCCAACCGCCGCTCGCCTAGGGATCTTGTGAAAAACGCACCCGGTGGCGCAGGATCTTGTCCCGTTGGGCGACGTTCAAATGGATGCTCAATCCCCGCCGCTTGGGGCCGCTCAGGACAGGTCCCGGATTTAGATCCAATCTTAGCCGGACCCCGCGCCCAGACTTTTTAGAATCCAGACCCGGGTTTCAGCCGTTTAAGCCTCTCTCCGGCCGTCTTACCGCCGCGCAACCCAAAGCAATTGAGACGGATGTCCAACGATGCGCCGGCGTAGGCCGCATCCCCGCGCCCGGCTTGATCGCTTCCGATAACCGTGATCTTAATTTTATGCTCGCTTAATTAAGAGTTAACTTAATTAAAGGGGTATGCAAAGCCTTGCCGCCATCGCCGACCCGACTCGTCGGCGCATCATCGAACTGCTCGCCGAGCGCGAACGCACGGCCGGCGAACTCGTCCAAGCCTTCGAGCTGAGTGCGCCCGCGATTTCCCAGCACCTCAACGTCCTCCGCGAGGCCGGCCTTGTCGTCACCCGCGTCGCCGGCCAGTCGCGCATCCAGTCCCTCAACCCCGACGGTTTCGACGAACTCGACGCCTGGCTGGAAAAGACCCGTTCCGTCTGGTCCGGCCGTCTCGATGCCCTCGAACGCGAACTGCGGGCGGAGGACGCGCGCGACGCCAGGGCCGCCAAAATGAAAAAATCCTGATGAAAACCAACGACCAAAACGGAACGTTCAACGGCCCCGCCGAAGTGCGCCTCGTGCGCATCCTGCCGGGCCCGATCGAACGCATCTGGACCTACCTCACCGATCCGGAAAAACGCGCGCGCTGGTTCGCCGGCGGGGTCTGCGAACCGAAGGCGGGCGGCAAAAACGACCTCGTTTTCCAGCACAAAAACCTCTCGCCGAACGAAGAGCCGCCCGAGCAATACAAGCAGATGAACGAGTCGGGCTTCACCATGCCTTCGACCATTTTGCGCTGCGAGCCGCCGCGCGTATTGAGCTACACCTTCGACGACGCGTCCGAGGTGACTTTCGAGCTCACTCCGCAGGGTAATGACGTGATCCTCGTTCTGACCCACCGCGCCAGCGGTGAAGATATCCCCTCGATCCCCGGTTACGCGAGCGGCTGGCATACCCATTTCGCCCTGCTCGTCGCGATCCTCGAAGGGACCACGCCCCCACCCTTCTGGGCGACGCATAAACGGCTCAAGGCCGACTACTCGAACACCTACGCCGACATTCAGAAGGCCTGAGCGAACAAATCGTCCCGTCGCAATCCGACCTCCGGCCACTGCCTTGTCCATTTTCCCGCGCCCCTACTCCAACCGACCGAACACAACCCAAGCATCCCATGAGCAACCATCCACCCGACCAAACGCCCCTCGCGGCACCCAGCAAGAAGTGGCTCGCCGCCCAGCAGGAAATCTCCCGGCACACACCGGCCGGCACCCTATCTACGCCCTCCTTCGAAAATCCGAACATCGTATCGTCCGGCGAATGGCTCGCCGCGCGGCGGGAACTTCTTCGTCAGGAAAAGGAACTCACTCGCCAGCGCGACGCCCTCGCCGCCCTCCAGCGTGCGCTCCCTTGGGTGAAGATCGAGAAACCCTACACTTTCGATTCGCCGCGCGGGCGCGTGTCGCTGGCCGATCTGTTCGACGGTCGCAGCCAGTTGATCGTCCAGCATTTTATGTTCGGTCCCGGTTGGGAGGAAGGGTGCAAAAGCTGCTCCTTCATGATGGATCATCTCCAACCGACCGTGGTGCATCTAAAGGCCCGCGACGTCTCATTCGCCGCCATCTCCCACGCCCCGCTGACCGAGATCCTGCCGTTCAAGCAACGCATGGGTTGGAACATCAACTGGGTCTCCGCCCACGGCACCGATTTTAACTCCGACTTCCAAGTGTCGTTCACGCCCGAGCAGATCGCTCAGGGTAAGGTCACCTACAACTTCACGCTGCAGGATGTGCCAAACAACGAGCTTCCCGGCATAAGCATCTTCGTCAGGGACGCGGCCGGCACCATTTATCATACCTACTCCACCTTTGGCCGGGGCGTGGAAGTGGCGATGACCGCCTACAACCTGCTCGACCTGGTGCCCAAAGGCCGTGACGAAACGAATTTGGACTACGGCATGGCGTGGGTGCGCCACCACGATCGTTACACGGCGGCGCGCGCTGCGGTCTGAGGCGGGCCGAGGCGATTCCCATGCGACACCCGATTCGATGGTTGGCGGTGATGGCCTCGCTCACGCTCGCGCCCAAGTGCGTGCTGTGCGTGTTCGCCTACATCGGAATCGGAGCCGCGGCGTTCGGTCGCGCCGAGATGTGCGGTGCGCCCGACGATGCTCTTCACACGCTCTATCCATGGTTGATCGCGGCGGGCGGTATCGCGAGCGTCGTCGCCGCCATCGTCGTTTCGCGACGGGCGGACGTTAAACGGACTTCAACACCTCCAGCATTTCAGCATGCACGCGGCCATTGCTGGCGACGTAGCGCCCCCGGTCCTCGCTCTGCGGGGTCGGCCCGCCCGCGTAGTCCGTGACCACGCCGCCCGCTTCGCGCACGATCAGCATCCCCGCCATCACGTCGTAGGGCTTCAGATCCTTCTCCCAATACCCGTCGAGCCGCCCCGCCGCCACGTAGCAAAGATCCAGCGCCGCGCTTCCCAGCCGCCGCTCGCCGCGGATCCGGGTGAGAAACGCGCCCCACTCCCGTAGGTTGTTGTCCGGGTTGGTGTGTTTGTCGTAGGGAAAACCGCTCGTGACCACCGCGTCGACCAACTCGGCCGTCCGCGTGACGCGGATGGGTTGACCATTCAAACACGCCCCGCCGCCGCGCACCGCCGTGAACAACTCCCGCCGTGTCGGATCGTAGACCACGCCGAGCAGCGGCTCCCGGTCCGCCGTCGCCAGCGCGATGCTCGTGCAGAAGTGCGGCAGCTTGCTCGCGAAGTTCACCGTGCCGTCGATCGGGTCCACGAACCAGTGATACGCCGCTCCCGCCGCCGCCGCGCCCTGCCCGCCGCCCTCCTCGCCGACGATGTGGTGGTCGGGAAACAGCCGGCTCAACTCGACCACCAGATAAGCCTCCACCTCGGTGTCGGCCGCCGTGACGATATCGATGCGACTGGTCTTGCTGGTGGTGGGAATGGGCGCCGCGAAGTGCCGGAGCATGATCTCGCCCGCGCCATGGGCGAGGGTGGCGATCGCAGGTAACACGCCGGCCGGATTGAGTGACATGCGAACCACGTTGCGGCCAACGCATCCCCGCTCAAGCCTGCCAAAAACCTCCGTTTCGGGGTCCAGCATGAAAATCACTTCCCTCGCCCAAAAGCTCGGCTGTCTCGCCCTGCTCATGCTCGCCGCCTGTTCCCGGCCCGCCGCGACCTCTTTTCAGGGCTACCTCGAGGGCGAGTTCGTCTATGTCGCCGCCCCGCTGGCCGGCCGGCTTGACAGCCTCGCCGTCACCCGCGGCACGCGGGTCGACGCGGCCGCGCCCTTGTTCACCTTGGAGCAGGCCGCCGAGACCGCCGCCGCCGCCCAGGCCGAGGCCCGCCTG
>JAIXVP010000047.1 GCA_027482905.1 Opitutaceae bacterium | reverse complement strand
GGGAACTCGAGGCTGGAGTCGTGGATCGCGCGGTAATTGGAGAAGTCCTCGAAGGACGGCACATAGGTCACGTCGTTGTGCATGACCGCGTTCTTGAAGAGGTAGACATGGGAAACGCCCAGATCGAGACCGGCGCTGCGCACGTCCTCGTTGGCCGGGTTCCCGTAGTCCTCAAATCGATACGAGACACCCGCTCGGCCGGTCAACTTCTGGGTCGGCAGGTTCTTGATGAAGTCGTAGCCGAGACCGCCGGCGGCGACGTTGTAGAAGTTGATATCCTTCACGTTGTCGAAGCCGCCCTCGTCGCGGAGATACCACGTGACATGTTGCGTGATGTAGCGGGAGTAGTCGGCGCCGACGCGAAACTTCTCCTCGGACTTCACCTTGTCGGTCTCCTGGTAGCCGAAGTCGGTGTAGAAGAGCAGGGTGTCCTCCGGGCTGGCGAGGGTCGCCTTGGCGCCGCCGGAGTAGCCGAGTTGCTCACGATTGCCGGTCTTGCCCGAGACGCTGAAGCTGGCCTCGTATTTCCACTTCCGCATGAGCTGCGCGACGGCCGGATCGATCTGGCCGGGCGCCCAGGTGGCGGCGACCTTGTCCACCGTGGTGGAGATGGTGCCGTCCTTGCCCTTGATCTTGATCTCGCCGTTCTTCCTGGCCTCGACCGTGCCTTCCATGGTGGTGCCGCCGGTCAGGCGGATGAAGAGGGGTTTTTCGGTCTCCAGCTTCACGACCTCGCTCTGCTTGATGCTGAGCGTGCCGGCGTAATCGGTCACGAGGGTGACGGTGCCCCCACCGACCTGGGAAACGGTGCCGATCAGACGGGCGCCGGTTTTGGTTTCGACGACATCGGCCTGGAGAAGAGCGCAGCCCAGGGGCAGGGCGAACAGCGCTCGAAGAAGGTTTAGGGGGGAGGGTTTCATGGGCCCGGCGACAAAAAAGCCCGCCGCGACGCTGTCAAACCCCCTCGCCCGCCCCTTCCCGTCGCGCACGCTCGACACCTCCGGGCCGCGCGCCTTCGCTCCGCCTCCGTGACCGCACCCGTCATCCAACGCTCCCCGCTCCTCCTCGCCGACGGCTGGCGGGATTACCAACTGCTGCACTGTGGCTTCGGCATGAAGCAGGAACGCTGGGGCCGCGTGAACCTCGTGCGCCCCGACCCTCAGGTCATCTGGCCCAAGGCCGACGGACCCGAGTGGACGGGCTGGGACGGTTTCTACCACCGCAGCGCCGAGGGGGGCGGCCGCTGGGAGTTCAAGAAACAACCACCCGAACACTGGACCATTGGCTACGAACGCCTCGGCCTCACCTTTCGCATCCAGCCGACGAGCTTCAAGCACACCGGCCTCTTCCCCGAGCAGGCCGTGAACTGGGAATGGTCCTCCGCCCTGATCCGCGAGGCCCGCGCCGCCGGCCGCGAGATCAACGTCCTCAACCTGTTCGGCTACACCGGTGCCGCCACCTGCGCCGCCGCCAAGGCAGGCGCGAGCGTCACCCACATCGACGCCTCCGAGGGCATGGTGAAATGGTGCCGAGACAACGCCGCCCTCTCCGGCCTCGCCGAGGCCCCCGTGCGCTACATCGTCGACGACTGCCTGAAGTTCGTGCGCCGCGAACTGAAGCGCGGCAAACGCTACGACGCCGTGATCATGGACCCGCCCACCTACGGCCGCGGCGCCGGCGGCGAGATGTGGAAACTCGAGGACAGCCTGTGGGAACTGCTCCGCGAATGCCGCGAGATCCTCACGCCGCGCCCCCTGTTTTTCCTGGTCAACGCCTACACCGCCCGCCTCTCCCCCACGGTCGTGGCGAACCTGCTCCACGCCCTGCTCGGCGACCGTCCCGGCGGCCGCATCACCGCCGGCGAGGTCGGCCTGCCCATCCAGGCCGACGCCATCCCGGACGCGAAAAACGACTACGCCAAAGTCCTCCCCTGCGGCATCTACGGCCGCTGGCAGGTCGGCGGATAAAGGCGCTTAGGCGCTTCGCGTAACCGTCGGCGCCCGTTATCATCGAGTTCATGCGTCTTTCCCGTATCACCCTTCCTGCCGCGGTCCTCCCGCTCTTCGCCAACGGCGTCTTCGCCGCCGATCCGATCCCGGAGAAGGCCCCCGGGGGACTGCGGCTCGGCTCCTTCACCGCCTACAGCGAGAACGACAACTACCTCTGGGACACCGACCAGTTCTACACCAACGGCTTCAAGCTCAGCTTCCTCTCCGCCAACCTCGCCTCCTTCGACGCCGACGGCGTGCCCGTCCCGATCCGTTGCCTCGGCTCCCTCGTCCCGCCCGGCCACGGCTACAAACTGGGCTTCACCTTCGGACAAAACATCTACACGCCGGCCGACATCACCGTCCCCACCTATCAACCCGACGACCGCCCCTACTCCGCCTGGCTCTACGTCGGGCTCGCCTTCCACGTGGTCGACGACACCGGCGACGTCGCCCGCCTGGACGTCTACGAGGTCGATCTCGGCGTCGTCGGCCCCTCCGCCCTCGGCCGCCAGTTCCAGAACGGCTATCACCAGATCATCGACATCCCCGGCGCCCAAGGCTGGGACCACCAGATCCACGACGAGCCCGGTTTGAACCTCGTCTACGAGCGCCGCTACCGCTTCTCCACCGCCTCCGCCCGCACCGGCTGGGGCGCCGATCTCATCCCCCACGCCGGCCTCTCGCTGGGCAACATCTTCACCTACGCCAACGCCGGCGCCGAGGTGCGCGCCGGCTGGCGCCTGCCCGCCGACTTCGGCAGCAACCTCATCCGCCCCTCCGGCGACTCGAACTCCGACGCCACGCCACCGCCCTTCGCCGTCTTTGTCTTCGGCGCCGTCGACGGCCGCGCGGTCGCGCGCGACATCACCCTCGACGGAAACTCCTTCCGCGACAGCCCTTCCGTCGACAAAAAATCCTTCGTGGCCGACGCCTACGTCGGTCTCGGGATCGCCGTCGGCGACTGGCAGCTGCGCTACGCCGAGGCCTTCCGCACCCGCGAGTTCGACGGCCAGGACTCCGCCCAGATCTTCGGTTCGGTCAGCGTCACCTACCAGTATTGACCGGCGCCGCGGTCCCCGCCCGGCATTTTCCAGTCGCCCTTCATCGTTCGACCTTCGTCATTCGACACGGCGCGCACCGGCGCGCCGCCACCATGTCCTTCGCCGACGCCTACCACGCCACCACCCTCGCCCTGCTCGACTCCGTCCGGGAGAAAAACCTGCCGACCCTGCGCGCCCTCGGCCCGATCATCGGCCGCTCCCTCGCCGCCGGCGGCGTGCTCCACCTCTTCGGCTCCGGCCACTCCGAGATGCTCGCCCGCGAGATCATCGGCCGCGCCGGCGGGCTCATGCCCGTCACCGGCCTCTTCGACCCCGGCTACGGCTTCTCGGAAAACGTCGTCGGCTACGGCGACCGCCTCGCCCGGCGTTACGAAAACACCTACGGCCTCCAGGCCGGCGAGTGCTTCATCGTCATCTCCAACTCCGGCAAAAACGCCTCCCCCATCGAGGTCGCCCTCCACGCGAAATCGCGCGGCCTCGTCACCATCGCGCTCACCGCGCTGAGCATGAGCACGACCACGCAGACCGTCCACCCGGGCGGCCAAAACCTCCACGCGGTCTGCGACCACGCGCTGGACAACGGTGGCGTGCCCGGCGACGCCGTGGTCGAGGTCGAGCCCGGCCGCTTCGCCGGCCCCACGTCCACCCTCACCGGCTCGTTGTTGCTCAACCTCCTCGCCCTTGAGGTCGTCGAGTGGCTGCGCACGAATGGCCACGCGCTCCCGCTGGTCACCAGCCAGAACGTGCCCGGCGGCATGGAGGCCAACATCGCCCTCGCCGCCCGCTACCGCACCCGCCTGAGCAAACTCATCGGCTGAAGCAACGCGGGCCCGCGATCAATAATGCGGCGGCCGCTCCTCCGCCGCCTCCGCGCCGCCCGCATCGCCGGCGGCTCCCGCGCCCGCCGACCGCTCGCGCAGTCGCGTCAACTCGCGCACGACGCGATCCAGCCGCTGCGCCAGCTCCAGCATCGCCCGGTCCTGCTGGGTCACATGGTGCTCCAGCCAGGCCACCCGCTCCTCGACCCGCTCAATTCGCTCGTCGGACATGGGGACGGGTTCCTCCCGCGACCGGCGGCATTGTCGAGCCCGCGACCGCAGCGCCGCCCCGCTCCGCCTCGGCGTCGCGCCTGAGCTGCTCGAGCTGCGGAGCGACCACGCTGGTATAACAATCGGGACAGATCGAGTGGCTGAAATCGGTGCCCGTCCGGGCGTTGATGTAGCTCTCGATCTGCTGCCAGTAGTTGCCGTCGTCGCGGATTTTTTTGCAGTAGCCGCAGATGGGCAAAAAGGCCTCCAGCTGCCGGACCTGGGTGGCGAAACCCACGATGCGCTCCGCCACGCGCAGGCGCATCCACATTTCCTGCGGCTGGAGGGGCTTTTGCAGGAAGTCGTCGACCCCCGCCTCGATCGCAGCCCGCTGGTTTTCCTCGGACGGCGTCTGCGCCGTCAGCAGGATGAAATAAACATAGTCGCTGCCCGCCCGGGATCGCACCCGACGGCACAACTCGAGTCCGTCCAGCCCGGGCATCATCCAATCGCTGACCACCACCCGGACCGGATCCGCCGCCAGCACATCGAGCGCCGCCTCGCCGTCCGTCGCGGTCAGCACGTCGTGGCCCAGCCGCGCCAACGCCCGGGTGAGAATGGCGAGGGCCGAGGGTTCGTCTTCGACGGCGAGAACCTTCATGGAAAGGGGGATAAAACCCGGAAACCGCGCCGGATCGCGTCTGAAAAATGGAGCCGGATGACCGGCAAGTCGAGCGCGTGGCCGAAGCTAGCGCCCCGAAAAAAACCGCCGCCTCCGGAGGGAGGCGGCGGTCGGTGCCGGCGCCTGGGCGCGGCCGCTGGTCGTGAGGTCTGGGACCTTACTTCTTCGCGGCGGGCTTCTTGGCGGCGGGCTTCTTCGCCGCGACCTTGGCGGCGGGCTTGGCGGCGGGCTTCTTCGCAGCGGCCTTGGCGGCCGGAGCGGCTTTCTTTGCAGTCTTTTTGGCAGTGGCCATGATGTATCTCCTGTTGTTTGTTTGGTTCTGGGTCTGACACCGGACGAAGGCCTTGGGGAAAGGCCCGCCGGACACCGCGCACTTTGCGCTGCGTGAGCGGCAGCATTCATGCCGCCGGTTTCTTTGCAAGCAAGAGATGCGAAAGTCGCGTGTTTTTCGTGCAAAAACACGCGCGTATCCAGTTTATGATTACGGCCGGCGGCGTGGTTCCGGACGCCGGACCTGGCCCGCCGAATCCGGTTTGCGCCCGGCCCCGGCCCGGTCGATGCTTCGACCGTCCCATGAACCAAGTCCTCCCGGAGCTGGTGCTCCTGTTCCTCCTTCTCCTCGCCAACGGCTTCTTCTCGATGGCCGAGCTGGCGGTCGTCTCCTCCCGCAAGACCCGCCTGCGCGAACTCGCCGAGGAGGGCGACCGCCACGCCGCCCGCGCCCTGGCCGTCGCCGAGTCCCCCACCCGCTTCCTCTCCACCGTGCAGGTGGGCATCACCTTCGTCGGCACCCTCGCCAGCGCCGTCGGCGGCGCCGCCCTCGCGGATTCCCTGGCCGCCGCGCTCGCCGGCCTGCCCGTCGTCGGCCCCCACGCCCGCACCGTCGCGCTGGCCGTCGTGGTGGTCGGCATCACCCTGGCGTCGGTCGTGATCGGCGAACTCGTGCCGAAACGGGTGGCGCTCTCGAACCCCGAGGGCATCGCCCGCCGCGTGGCCGGACCGGTGGACCGGCTCTCCAGCCTCGCCCATCCCGTCGTCGCCGGCCTGACCTGGCTGACCGAGGGCATCCTCAAACTCTTCGGCCTCGGCCTCGCCCGCGACCAGTCGGTCTCCGAGGGCGAAATCAACGACCTCGTCCAGCAGGGCCTCAAGACCGGCGCCTTCAACCCCACCGAGACGGAGATGGTCGCCGGCGTGCTGGGCCTCGATCAGCTCGGCGTCACCGCGATCATGACACCCCGGCCGAAGATGGTGTTTCTGAATTTGGACGACCCCGACGAGGTCAACTGGCGAAAAATCGTCACCAGCGGCCATTCGCGCTACCCGGTCTACACCGTTCATCGCGACCAGGTCGTCGGCGTGGTCACGGTGAAGGCCCTGTGGGCGAACTCCGCGTTCGGCCTGCCGTCCAACCTCAAGAGCGTCATGTCGTCGCCGCTCATCGTCCCTGAGTCGATGACCGTGATCCACCTCATCGAACAGTTCCGTAAAACCGGGCAGCACCTCGCCCTCGTCACCGACGAATTCGGCGCCATGCAGGGCCTGGTGACGATGATCGACGTGATGGAGGCCATCGCCGGCGACCTGCCCGAGAAAGGCCGCCGCGCCGCGCCCGAGGCCCGCAAACGCGAGGACGGCTCGTGGTTGATAGACGCCACCCTGCTCGTGCCCGAGTTCAAGGAACTGCTGGGCCTCGACGAGCTGCCCCACGAGGAAACCGCCGAATACAAGACCGCCGGCGGCTTCGTGATGACCTACTTCGGCCGCATCCCTCGCGCCGGCGACCACTTCGACCACGCCGGGTGGCGCTTCGAGGTCATCGACATGGACCGCCACCGCATCGACAAAATCCTTGCCGCCCGCCTGCCCGAACCCGCGCCCGACAAGGACGACGAAGACCCCGCCTGAGGTTTCGGCGCGGCGAACAACCTGCGAACAACCGCGAACAAGTTCACCTTGTCGAACCGGGCCCGCGCCGCAGCCTTCTCCCCACTCCCGCCGTGAACGCCGACCCATGCAAGACCCCTTCACCGGACACCCGACCCTCCTCCGGGGCGGGCGTGATCCCGGTCCCGACGTCCAGGCCGCTCTTCAACACGATCACCAGCGACGACTGGAAGCGTTCGCTCGCCTCGGCGCGGCAGCGCAGAAAGTCGGCATCGGAACGGATCCGGACGATGATCTCGTCCTCTGGGAAGCCGACGAGCTGAGCCTGCTGGCCGGAGCCGACGCCCTTTGGAGCGAGCTCGCCGCCGCCGCCGCCGCTTTCCGTGCCCTCCTGCCCATCGTTTCGCTCGGGGCATTCGGCTTTCCGGCCGACCACGAGGACCCGATGGGCGAGGGCAGCCCGCGCCTGCGCCGCATCGGCAGCGGCGTCGAGGCATCGGCCTATCAGTCCCTCCACGACGGCCTGATCTACAAATTCTATCTTCCGCGCGAGGAGGGCCGCGTCGGCGGCACCTTCGCCTTCGCCGCCCGCCGGCCGGCAGAGGGACCAGACGCGCCCGCGCTCCAGGCCGAGGCCTGTCTCGGATCCTATCGAGACCTGCTGGAGAAACTCGCGCTCATCCTCGCCCTCGACGGCATGCCCACCGAGGTCGTCTCCCTCACCCCGGAGGGCGTGCTCGTGGCCAAGCAGCTCCTCGGCGACCGCCTGCCCGAGGGAGCCGACGTGAGCGCGTCGCTGCCCGCCGACCTCATCCCCATCCCCGCACGCTTCCTCCGCGCCTACCGCGACCACCCTCGCCTCGCCTTCGTCGCCGGGCGCCCCTGGTTCATCGCCGACATCCACGCCAAGAACCTGGTGCGAGACCCCGACGGCCGCCTGCGGGTGATCGACCTGCTCGCCGCGCCCTTCCCCGCCGCGCTCGCGGCCGCCGACCCGCTGATGCGCGACTGGTTGGCACGCGCGGAACGCGACCCGCGCTCCGGCCTGCTGCCGGCGGCGGCCGACGACGAACTCTAGAAACGCCCCTCCCGGCCGGCTTCGCCACAACCCGGCTTGCGGGCCGGACTTTAGTCCGCCATGACGTGGCGACAACATGAGCAAAATCGCGGAAGCCCTGGCCAAGGCGAAAGAACGCACCGGCACCACCACCGCCCCTTTTCTAACGGGTCAAACCAGCCTGATCGCGGCCCAGGAGAAGGCCAAGCAGGAGGCCCTGCGCAAGGCCCGCAACCACCAGCGACTGTGGGTCGTCCTGCTCTCCATCGCGGCCATCCTGACCGCCGTCATGCTCTGGAACCGGCTCGGCTCCGCGAACGCGGAGCCCGCCGTCCCGGTGGTCGCGGCCGCGCCGCAGCCCGCGCCCGCCCCGGCGCCTGCACCGCCGCCCGAACCCGCCGGCCCGCCCGCCCTCGTCCTGCCCGCCCGCAACGGCGCCGCACCGGCCGTCCCCGTCGTGGAACCGAGGGCGGACACCTACCGCACGGTAAACGAACTCGCCATCACCGCGGTGCTGCCCGGGGAAAAACCCCGTCTCATGTATCAGGGCCGCATCGTCAACGCGGGGGAGTCCGTCGGCGACGAGCTGGTTTTCGCCGGCGTGCAGGACGGCCAGGTGGTGTTCAACGACCGGCGGGGCGCCGTCTACGTCCGTCGGTATTGAATACTTAGATACGGATTTCGCGGGCCGCCTCAGCCGCCCGCAGCCGCGACCATCCGCTCGGTCTCGGCCACGACGGCCTGGACCTCCTCGGGATCGATCTCGCGCCGCATGAGCTGGCGCAGCGCCTCCCACATCGGCGCGACGAAGCTGCGCGCGGTCGCGCCGGCCAGGGCTGCCTCCGCGACGTAGGTGGCGCGGGCGTCCATCGCCGCGAGCTCCAGCCGCGCACGCAGCTCCATGATTCCGCGGCGGACCACCTCGGCCTCCACGCGGGCCCACTGCGCGACATGGTTGCCGAACTGATGGTCGGGCGTGCGCTTCAGGGTATCGCCGCCAAGCTCCGCCGTCCGGCGCTGGAGGTCGGCGACGCGGTTGAAGAAAAGGAATTCGTAGTCGAGCAACGTTCCCCACTGGCGCGCCGTCATCAATTGTTCGAAGGCGGCGGGATGCGAGGCCAGCACCACCCCGCCCGGCACCGTGCCGAGGGCGGCCTGGATCTGGCCGAGGGCGGAGCGGAAACCCGCCACCCGCTGGTCAAAACGCTGGATGGCGCGCTGCCAGTCGTCGGGAAATCGATGCGTCGCCAGCCCCAGCATGTAGGCGGGCTGCGAGTCGCGCAGGAAGGTCTCCAAATCATCCTCCACCCACGCGCGCACGCGCGGTTGGGAAGCCGCCACGTTCTGCAGTCCCTTCGTCAACGCGGCCAGGCTCTCCACCGCGCCGGCCTCGCGACTTTGGAAATCGGTGCGCGTGGGCTTGGCGTGCAAAAACAGAAACGGAGGACGGGTCTTGCGCAGCTCCTCGGCGTCCCGCTCCACCTGATTCAAGGCCGCCTCGATATGCGCCCGGCTGATGTCCAAACATACCTCGCGCTTAAGTAAATCGCGCAGCCGCACAGGCAGCTGCGCAATGGTCGGCGGAGCAGCGAGAAACGGTGTGGTGGTGTGGGCGGGGTCCATGCTAGGCACTAACGCAAAATATCAGCGAAACTATCGTCGGAGTTTGTAGCGCCATCGAATCGTTAAACTCCAGCGAAAGATACGGACCCGGCGACTAAGTCCAAGTGTTAAAAAAACCTTAGGCGTGATTACTGATCCGGCTTATTTCCTACTGATTAGCCGTTTCCGTAAAAAACTGCCGCGGGAATCCGGGGGACATCGTGAATTAGAAAATTTTCCCGCTCGGCTCACGCCACAAGCCAAACAGAACGGCCCGGATTAACTCCGGGCCGATGTAGCCGAGTTTTCACCCCCGTTACGGGGTGGCGGCGAGGGGTGCGAGGGAGGTGCCGCCTTTGCGGGCGATCATCTCGACCAGGCGCTGGATCTCCAGTTCGCAGGCGCGTTTGGCGATGCGGGCCTTTTCCACTTCCAGATCGAAGTCCAACCCGGCCTGGATGGCCTGGTCCTTTTGTTCGCGCAGGCTTTTCAGTTTGGCTTCCAACGCCTTCAATTCCTC
>JAIXVP010000148.1 GCA_027482905.1 Opitutaceae bacterium | reverse complement strand
TACGCGCATCACATCCAGCGGCTCATGGTCACGGGGCTCTACACCTTGATGCTCGGGGTGGAGCCGCGCCGGGTGCACGAGTGGTATCTGGCGGTTTACGTCGACGCGGTGGAGTGGGTCGAGCTGCCCAACGTCATCGGCATGTCGCAGCACGCGGACGGCGGTTACCTCGCCTCCAAGCCCTACGTTGCGACCGGCAAATACATCCAGCGCATGAGCAACCACTGTGCGGGTTGCCGCTTCGATCCGGCGAAGGCGTCCGGCGACGACGCGTGTCCCTTCACCACGCTCTACTGGGATTTTCTGGAGCGCCATGAGGCGCGGCTGGCGGCGAATCCGCGCATGGCGCTGCAGGTGAAAAATCTCGCGCGGCTGACGCCGGCGGCGCGGGCGGCGATTCGCGCGCGGGCGGCGGCGATCCGGGCGAACGACGGACGGCCGCCGTCGGCCGGCGCGGCGCAGGCGTCGTTGTTCTAAGCGGCATCTTCGAGCCGCGCCGCGCCGCCGGATCGGGACTTACTTCTTCGCGGCGAGGAGGGCGGCGAGGGCGGCCTCGTCGACCTCGCCTTTGACGGCGTGGAGGTGGTGCAGCACGCCCATGCGGTCCTCCGGGGTGGCGGTGGAGATGTCGAGCATCCAGTCCTCGGTCTTGGCGGCGGCGACGATCACCTCGTCGGCCCAGGCGATGACCTCGGCGGCTTCGATGCGGCCTTCGGTGAGGCCGCGAATGTAGTATTCGGCTTGGGTGCGGAGATTGGCAGGGGAGGACATGGGAGGGCGATGCTGCGGGAGCCGGCAAGGCGACGGCGAGCCGCAAGTGGCCTCCCGCGCGCGTGCGAGGCCGATCAGAGCGAGCGAATGGCGTCGGTGACGACTTCGCAGGCGCGGTCGATGGCCGCGCCCTCGTGGGCGGTGCTGAGGAACCAGGCCTCGTAGGCGCTGGGGGGCAGGTAGACTCCGCCGTTCAAGCAGGCGTGGAAAAAACGGGCGAAGAGCTTCGCGTCCGAAGCCAGCGCGGTGGCCATGTCGACGACCGGGTGTTCGTTGAAGAACAAGCTGAACATCGAGCCGCGCTGCTGGGTTTGCAGCGGCAGGCCCTTGGCGCGGGCGGCGGTGGCGGCGGCGGCGCAGACTTGGCGGCCGAGGGCGTCGAGCCGGCCGTAGGGCTTTAGCTCCTCGAGCAGGCGGAGCTGGGCGATGCCGGCGGCGAGGGCGAGCGGGTTGCCCGACAGGGTGCCGGCCTGATAGACGGGCCCGAGCGGGGCGAGTTTGTCCATGATCTCGGCGCGTCCGCCGAAGGCCCCGACGGGCAGGCCGCCACCGATGATTTTGCCCAGGCAGGTGAGGTCGGGGACGATGTTCTCCAGTTCCTGCACGCCGCCCCGGGCGAGGCGGAACCCGGTCATGACCTCGTCGAAAATCAACACGGCGCCTTCGCGGGCGGTGGCGGCGCGGACGTGGGCGAGGTAGCCGGGGGCGGCGGGGATGAAGCCGACGTTGCCGATGTAGGGTTCGAGGATGACGGCGGCGATCTGGCCGGAGTTGGCGGCGAAGGCGGCGTCGAGGGCGGCGGGGTCGTTGAAGGGCAGGACGACGGTCTCGCGGGCGAAGGCGGCGGGCACGCCGGCGCTGTCGGGGTGTCCGTGGGTCAGGGCGCCGGAGCCGGCGGCGACGAGCAGGGAGTCGGAGTGGCCGTGGTAGCAGCCGGCGAACTTGATGATCTTGTCGCGGCCGGTGAAGCCGCGGGCGAGACGGATGGCGGACATGGTGGCCTCGGTGCCACTGGAGCACATGCGGACCTTTTCGATGGACGGAAAGAAAGACACGATCAGCTCGGCCATCTCGACCTCGCGGGGGTTGGGCGTGCCGAATGAGGTTCCCTGTTCCAGCGCGGCGGCGATGGCGGCCTTGATGACGGGGTGGTTGTGGCCGTGGATGGCGGGGCCCCAGGTGCAGACGAAGTCGATCAGCTCACGGCCGTCGGCGGTGGTCAGGGTCGCGCCCTGGGCGGAGCGGGTGAAGAACGGCGCGCCGCCGACCGAGCGGAAGGCGCGAACGGGGGAGTTCACGCCGCCGGGAATAAGGCGCTGGGCGCGGGCGAAGAGGTCGGTGGAGACGGGGGAGGAAGACATGGGTGGAACCGCGGAGTTTCGCTAAGGGACGCTAACTCGGCTTGGGTGAAATGATAATTGGGCCACAAAAAGGCGCAGAAGTCACAAAAACGGGGGCCACTTTTTTGCGCATTTTGTGCCTTTTGTGGCTACCTCGGTTTGTTCGCATCGGTATCGCAGTTGATTCAGCGACGTAGAACTAGAGAAGACTGGCGGTGAAGGACCCTGTTGCGCGTTCGATTTAGCGGCCTTTAGCGAGATTTAGCGGTTTAACTTAGCCGACGTATTTTTGGACGATGGGGATGCGGCGGCCGACACCGAAGGCGAGGGGAGTGGTTTTCAGGCCGGGGGCGGCCTGTTTTCGTTTGTATTCGTTCAGGTCGACCTTGCGGCAGATGTCGCGCACGACGGCCTCGGAAAAGCCTCGCGCGATCAGCTCGACGCGGCCGAGGCCCTCCTCGATGTAGGCGGCGAGCAGGGCGTCGAGCACATCGTAGGGCGGGAGGCTGTCCTGGTCGACCTGGCCGGGGCGGAGTTCGGCGCTGGGCGGCTTTTCGATCGTGCTGCGCGGGATGATCTCGCGCTCGCGGTTGATCCAGCGGCAGAGGGCGTAGACGTCGGTCTTGAACACGTCGCTGATCACGGCCAGGCCGCCGCACATGTCGCCGTAGAGGGTGCAATAGCCGACGGCGACCTCGCTCTTGTTGCCCGTGGTGAGGAGGAGAGCGCCGAATTTGTTCGAGAGCGCCATCATGAGGACGCCGCGGACGCGGGCCTGGAGGTTTTCCTCGGTCACGTCGGGGGCGCGCCCGACGAAGAGCGGGCCAAGGGAAGCCTCGGCGGCGGCGACCGCCTCGGCGATGGGGATGGTTTCGAAGCGGATGCCGAGGTTGGTGGCGAGGGCGAGGGCGTCGGCTTTGGAGTGTTCGCTGGAGATGGTGGAAGGCAGGGAAACGCCGGTGACGTTTTCCGCGCCGAGGGCGGCGACGGCGAGCTCGGCGACCAGGGCGGAATCGATGCCGCCGGAAAGCGCGACAAGGGCGCGCGCGAAGCCGCTCTTGCGGGCGTAGTCACGCAGACCGAGCACGAGCGCGGCGTGGAGGTCTTGGAGCGGGGAGCAGGGAGCGGAGGGCGGGGAAACGGAGGCGGACGTCGGGGAGGCGGGGAGAGGGGAGGGGAGTTCGATCACGCGAACGTCTTCGGCGAAGGCGACGAGGCGGGTGGTGATTTGGCCGTTGGCGTCGGCGACGAGGGAGCGGCCATCGAAGACCAGCTCGTCGTTTCCGCCGAC
>JAIXVP010000289.1 GCA_027482905.1 Opitutaceae bacterium | reverse complement strand
TGGTGGAGGGTCTTCATGCCGTCCTTCATCGCGATGCGTTTCAGTTCCGCGACCTCGGCCTCCTTGTTGATGGCGGCGGTGAGGGCCTCCGAGTTGGTCATGAGTTCGTGAATGCCGACGCGGCCCTTGTAGCCAAGGCCGCCGCACGTGGGGCAGCCGGCGGGGTTGGCCTTGTAGATGGTGCCGCTCCAGCCGATGGCTTTTTCCAACAGCGCCTTTTCGCGGCCGACCGGCTCGTAGGGCTGTTTGCAGTTTTTGCAGACGCGGCGGAGGAGGCGCTGGGCGCAGACGCAGACGAGGGAGGCGGAGATGTTGAACGGTTCCACCCCCATCTCGCCGATGCGGGCCACGGTGCTGGGGGCGTCGTTGGTGTGGAGGGTGGAGACCAGCAAGTGGCCGGTCAGCGCGGCCTCGACCGCGATCTGGGCGGTTTCCTCGTCGCGGATCTCGCCGACCAGGATGATGTCGGGGTCCATGCGGAGGTAGCAACGCAGGGCGCGGGCGAAGGTCAGGCCGATGGCGCGGCTCATCTGCATCTGGTTGATGCCCGCCAGGGTGTATTCGATCGGATCCTCGGCGGTCTGGATGTTGACGTCGGGGGTGTTCACCTCGCCGAGGGCGGAGTAGAGCGTCATGGATTTGCCGCTGCCGGTGGGGCCGCAGTGCAGGATCATGCCGTAGGGCTGGCGGATGCACTCGCGGTATTTGGCGAGGTTTTCCTCCGAGAAGCCGAGGGCGGGGAGCGGCAGGGTGGACTTCTGTTTGTCCAGGATGCGCATGACGACCTTCTCGCCGTGGTTCATCGGACCGGTGGCGACGCGCAGGTCGATATCGATGTTTTTCTTGGTGTATTTTTTGAAGATGATGCGGCCGTCCTGCGGCAGGCGGCGCTCGGAGATGTCGAGATTGCACATGATCTTCAGGCGGGAGATCAGGGCGCCGGTGACCTGCTTGGGGAGGCGGAGCTTTTCCTGGCAAAGACCGTCGATGCGGTAGCGCACGAGCAGGTCCTTCTCCATCGGCTCGATATGGATGTCGGAGGCGCCGGAGATGTAGGCGTCCTCGATGATGCGGTTGGCCAGTTGGATGACGGGGGCGGACTCCTCGCTCTCGAGGTCGGCGGCCTTCAGTTCGCCGGCGCTGTCGGCGGAGTAGGCGGTGCTGATGGCCTCGGTGACGGAACCGAGGTCGACCTCGCTCTCGGGGCCCTTGGCCTCGGTCTTGAAGTATTTTTTGACCAGGACCTCGATCAGGCTGGCGGGCGCGACGCTTATCTCGTCGATGACGAGCTCGGTGGTCTGTTGGAAGGCGTCGCGTTTGGCGAAGTCGAGCGGGTTGCTCATCAACACCGCGACGCGGTCGCGCTCGATGCGGCGGTAGGGGAACACGCCCTCGCGACGGATCACGGCGTCGCCGACGATCTCCACCAGTTTTTCATCCACCTCCCCGAGTTGCTCGAAGCTGGTGACGAGGGGATGGTCGGTGAGGCGGGCGACGAATTTGGCGGTGTCCTCGGCGCTGAGCTGGAATTTCGCGTCGAGCATCCGCTGGATAAGCGAGGCGGAGTATTCGGCGACCTCCTTCAGCAGGGTCAGGTCGTTCTGGGTGAACTCGCCGCGGGTGCCGGCGGAGAGCTCCTTGTTCAACACCTGGATGGCGCCGATGACCGAGGTCGTCTTCAGCGGCACGGTGAGCATGGAGCGCACGTCGAAGCCGGTGGTGGAGGACATCGAGTTCATGAACGGGGCCTGGCTTTCGCTGTTGCGAAAAAAGACCGGTTCGCCGTCCGCGACGACCTTGCCGACCACGCCTTTTCCCAGGGGCAGTTTTACCTGGAGGAGTTTTTCGGCGGTGGCCTTGAAGCGGGCCTCGGCCGACTTGTCCGTGCCCCAGAGGGTGGGGGAGTAGTAGATCTGCTTGAAGGCGATCTCGTTGCCCTCGACCAGATAGAGGGTCATGGACTGGGCCTGGAGGGCCTCGACGACCTTGGACGCGGTCAACTCGATCACGTGGGCGACGTCCTCGCGGCTGGGTTGCGGCTTGGAGATGACCTTGATCAGCAGGGAGCGGCGCAGGGTGTTGACGAGGGCGGGCGTGGCCATGGAAGCGATTGGGGCGGCGCGAAAAGATTCGCGGAAAACGCAGGGTTGCGGCCTCCGCCGGGGGTCGCAAACACAAAGCCCATGAGTGGCATCAGGGACCGCTTCGCGGCGTTTTTGCGTTGGTTCCGGCCCGTGCCGGAAGCCCGCGCGGCGGCCGGCGCGGCCGGGGAGCGGGCCGCCGAGGCGCACCTGAGGGCGGCCGGCCTGCGGGTTCTGGCGCGAAACTGGCGCAATCCCGGCGACGCCCGCGAGGAGATCGATCTGGTCTGTGAGCAGGCGGCGGGGCCGGGCGACGTCGCGCCGACCCTGGTTTTCGTCGAGGTGAAGGCTCGCGCGGCCGGCGCCCGGGTGGGCGGATACCATGCGGTCGACCGGCGCAAAAAGGCCGCGCTCCTGCGCGCCTGCACCGCCTACCTGGCCCGGCTGCGGCCGCCGGCCCGCCACTACCGTTTCGACATCGTGGAGGTCGCCCACGGGGCGGACCCGGCGGGCGAGGCGGCGTTCCGGGCCCAGGCGCTGGACCCGCGGATCGCCTCGATTCGCGACGGAAGAAGGGTCTGGCACCACCGCGACGTCCCGCTCTTCCCGGCCCGCTCCACCCATCGGCACGGTTGAGCGGGACCGGTCGCGGGTTTGGCCAAAGGCGGGCGGTTTAATGCTGGCGCCGGTCCGCAATAACCTTGCCCGGCGCGGAGGCGGGACGCCTAGTTTCCGCCTTCCCAACGCCATGTCCGACGCCCCCCGTCATCCCTTTCTCCAAGGCCTGAGCAAGCACCGTGGAACGCCGCCCACGATCATCGTGATCTTCGGCGCCTCGGGCGACCTCACCGCCCGCAAACTCATCCCGGCGATCTACAACCTCGCCTTCGACCACCTTTTGCCGGCCGATTTCTTTCTCGTCGGCTACGGGCGCAAGGCCATCCCCGACGACGAGTTTCGCGCGGTCGCGGCCGGCGCGATCAAGGAGTTCTCCCGGCGCGAGCTGAACGCCGACGTCTGGAGCCACGTCGCGGCCAACACCACCTACGTCGCGGGCGGCTACGACGAGATCGAGGCCTTCGAGCGCCTCGCCGCCCACATCGAGGCGATCGAGGCCGGACTCGGCCGCGAAGTGCAGGTGTTGTTCTACGTCTCCACCCCGCCCTCCGTCTTCGCGCCCATCCTGCGCAACCTCGGCGCCGCCGGACTCGCCTCGCGTTATCTCGGCACCCCGCTGCACACCAAGGTCATCATCGAAAAACCCTTCGGCAAGGACCTCGACTCCGCCGTGGCCCTCAACGGCGTCATCCGCGAGGTGCTGGAGGAGCATCAGGTCTATCGCATCGACCACTATCTCGGGAAGGAGACCGTGCAGGATCTGCTGGTGCAGCGTTTCTCCAACTCGATCTTCGAGCCGCTTTGGAACCGCAACTACATCGACCACGTGCAGATCACCGTCTCCGAGGAGGTCGGCGTCGGCACCCGCGGCGGCTACTACGAGCAGAGCGGAGCGCTCCGCGACATGATCCAAAACCACACCATGCAGCTGGTCGCGCTCACCGCGATGGAGCCTCCGGTGTCGCTCGACGCCGAGGCGGTCCGCAACGAGAAGGTCAAGGTCCTCAAGGCCATCCAGCCCCTGAACCTCGGCCCGGGCGGCGATGTCGCCCGCGCCCAATACGCCGCCGGCATGATGGGCGGCAAGGCGGTCAAGGGCTACCTCGAGGAGCAGGACATCAATCCGCAGTCCGCGACCGAGACCTACGCCGCCGTGCGCCTCTCGATCAACAACTGGCGCTGGCAGGGCGTTCCGTTCTACCTGCGCTCCGGCAAACGCATGGCCCGCCGTGTGACCGAGATCGCGGTGCAGTTCAAGCGCCCGCCCGGCACCCTCTTCGCCGGCAGCGACCGCTTCGACCTCGCGCCCAACACCCTCGCCTTCCAGATCCAGCCCGATGAAGGCCTCTCGCTCATCCTCAACGGCAAGGTTCCCGGTCTCGAGACCCGCACCCAGCCGGTTAAGATGAACTTCCGCTACGCCACGACCTACGGCTCCAACACGCCCGAGGCCTACGAGCGCCTGGTGCTCGACGCCATGATCGGCGACGGCACGCTTTTCATCCGCGGCGACGAGGCGGAGACCTCCTGGCAGCTCTACACCCCGGTCTTGAAAGCCTGGGCGGCGGCCGGTCGAGAGGGCATGGGCTCCTATGTCGCCGGCGGCTGGGGCCCGGAGGGCGGCGACGCCCTGCTGGCCAAAAACAACCACGTCTGGCGGCAACCCTGATCGCGCCGGCGCGAAATCCGAATGACGAAATCCGAATGACGAATGCGCCGACGGCGCCAAGTTCGGGTTCACGGTTCGGATTTCGGGCTTCGTCATTCCGATTTTTTTTAAATGCCCTCCATTTTCGACGCTCTGCCCGGTTTGGAAACGCCGGTCGGCGCCATCTCCAAGAATCTCGCCCGCTTGTGGGCCACCGGCGACGACGCCGACACCGGCCTGAAGCCCGGCGAGGATTCCAAGGCCACCCAGGTGAACTTCGTCCTGCACCTCGGCATCCACACCACCGCCGAGGATGCGCTCGCGCAGTTCCAGACCGCCGTGCGCTTTTCCAAGCGCTACCCCTGCCGGGTGGTCGTGCTTTGTCCGGTCCGCGATGAGAACGTCGTCGACGGCGAGTTGCGGGCCAAGATCTACGGCGAGTGCCACCCGGGCAAGACGCGGGGGGACCTGCGCTGTTGCGAGTTTGTGATGCTGAGCTACCCCGTGGCGGCGCGGAAGTTTCTGGAGAACCAGGTCTCGATCTGTCTCTCGACCGACCTGCCGCTCTACTATTGGGCGCACAACTTCTCCTCCTCGGCCAAGCTCGGCGCCTACCAATATCTGCTCGGCCGCGCCAAACGCGTGCTGCTGGATCGCTCCCTCGTGCCCGAGGATGAATGCGGCGAACTCAACTGGCCCCACCCCGAGGCGGTGCGCGATCTCGTGAACGCCCGCCTGCTCCCGGTGCGCCAGTCCGTCGGTCAATTCCTGAGCGCCTACGCGCCGGCCGCGTTGGTCGAGGGCCTGGGGGGTATCTTGGTCCGGCACGGCGCGCTGCGCCGGGCCGAGGCGCGTGTGCTCGCCGCGTGGACGTCCACCCGTCTGATCGCCTGCGGCGCGCCCTCCGGCCTCGCCTCCGAGGTGGCGTTAGATCCCGCCGCCGAGGCCGACTCGGTCGAGCTGGTGTTTCGCTACGAAGGCGGATCCGCCTTTCGTTTCCAGGGCGATTTCGCCCGGGGCTGCGCCCACTTCTCCGCGCATATCCGCGGCGCCAAGACCGAGCTCGCCACCGCCATCGGCCTGCTCAGCCCCGAGGCCGCGCTGGCCGAGGCGATGTTTTTCTGATCCCCGCCATGCGTGAAATCCCGTCCGAATACGGCCGCGTCGTCGCCGGCGACCGCGCCGAGCTCTTCCGCGAGGCCCTGCGCCTCACCCTCGCCGCCCGTGCGGCCGCCCGGCCCGGGCGTTTCCTCTGGGCGCTGACCGGCGGCAGCACCCCGGCGGCCTTCTACCAGTGGTGCGTCGAGACCTCCGCGCTGCCCGGCGACCTCGCGCAGGGCACGGATTTCACGGTCAGCGACGAGCGCCACGTGTTGCTCAGCAGTCCCGACAGCAACTTCGGCAACGCCGAGCGCCAGTTGCTCGCCCCGCTGGGCGTTCCGACCGACCGCCGCCACCCATGGATGGTCGCCTGGCCGGTGGCGGAGGCGGCCGAGGCCTACCGTCGCACGCTGCTGATCCTTGCCGGCCCGGGGCGGGCCTACGACCTGTGTTTCCTCGGCATGGGCGACGACTGCCACACCGCCTCGCTCTTCCCGGGCACGCCGCTGCTGCGCGACGACGGCGGTCTGCTTTTCGGCGGCCAGGAGGTGCCCGGCAAGGGCTGGCGTCTCACCATCACCCCGAGCGGGCTGCGGGCCTGCGGTTGCGTGGTGGTGATGGCGCTCGGCGCGGGCAAGGCCGACGCGCTCCACCGCGTGCACCGCGGCCCGGTCGATGAGCTCAACACGCCTTCCCAAATCCTGCGCGGCTGCTCCGATCGCGTGGTCTGGCTGGTGGACGAAGCCGCCGCCGCGCGGCTTTGACCGACCCGGCCGGGCCTCGACCAAGCGCGGTCGGGGCGGGGCGGGAGGGCGGCGGTGTGCGGACCGAATTCGAGCGTCGGCGCGACGGGACGCGACTTTGATGCTAGGTTAAGCTCTTACGTTTCGTTTCCGGTCGCCCGCGTGCGAGCGCCGCCACCCGCCCCCATCCTCCCATGTCCCGTTTCCTTCTTTTCCTGACCGCCTGCGTTCTTCCCTTCGCCACCATGTCGGCCGCCCCCGCTTTTCCCTCCACCGCGCCGGGAGTCACCGAGCTAAAAACCCTGCCCGCCGGCCTGCTGGTGCGCAGTGAGGTGAAGGGCGACTACTTCGCGCGCAGCGGCGAGCTTTTCGGCCCGCTTTTCCGTTACATCCAGCGCAAGGACATCGCGATGACGACGCCGGTCGAGTCGCACCCGGGGGACACCAGCGCGATGGTCTTCTGGATCGGCGCGGGCGAACGGGCCAAGGCCGAGGGCGATCTCGCGCCTTCCGCTGCGCCCGCACCGGAGGGCGTGGTGGTCTTGCGGCGGCCCGATCGACTCGTGGCCAGTCACGGCGGACGCGGCGGCTATTCGCGGGAGAATTTTGAAGAGGCGCGCGCGGCCCTGCTCGCGTGGGTTTCGGCTCGACCGGAGCTGAGCGTCGCGGGCGACGTCTACGGCGTTTACTGGAACAGTCCCTTCGTGCCGCCGTTCTTGAAGCGCTACGAGGTGCACGTCCCGGTCGAACGGGTTCCGGTCGAGACCGGTGGCTAGGGCCGGGAAAAGGGGCCGCCGCCGCGCTTTCGTCGAAGGCGGCGCGGCGGGCGTCGACTATTTCTTCGCGGCGGGTTCCAAAGCGAAACCCACCTTGAGGGAAACCTGCCAGTGGCGGACCTGCCCCTTCTCGATGTTGCCGCGCGTTTCGATGATTTGGAACCAAGACAGGTGCTTTACCGTCTGGTGGGCGCGGCGGAGCGCCTTGGCCACCGCGTCCTCGATCGACGTGGTGGAGGTTCCGGTGAGTTCGATGCTTTTGTATACGGGGTCGTTCATGGGAAAAATGCGTCCGGCGCCCCGGCGGAGACGGCAAGCGGTTCGAAGGGAACGGCCAGGCTTGCAGTCGGAAACAGGACGGACGGGTCGGGTAACGAGCGGTCCCGGCGAACGGAATCCACCCATGCGATACTATCCCGTAAACGGGCATGTTTCGCCATGGGCTGTTAACCTACCTTGCGTCTCACATCGGCCATGACTTTAAACGAGCCGCCATGAAAGCAGCCGAATCCGTCCGCGAGCTGTCCGTCCAAGAACGCGCCGATTTGCTCGTCGTGTTGAAGGTGCGCTTCGATAAAAACCCCGGCCGCCATGTCGGGATCGCGTGGGCGGAGGTGGTGGCTCGCCTGCAGGACCGGCCGGCAAAACTCCTCGCGCTGCGGGAAATGGAGCAGACCGGCGGCGAGCCGGACGTGGTCGGCCGCGACGCCGCGACGGGCGAATACGTTTTTTTCGACTGCGCGCCCGAGAGTCCGAAAGGCCGCGCCGGCGTGTGCTACGACCGCGAAGGCCTGGAGTCGCGCAAGGAACACAAGCCGGCCCACAACGCGGTCGATCTGGCGACGGTCATGGGTGGGGAATTGTTGACCGAGGACCAATACCATCAGCTCCAGCGGTTGGGCGAGTTCGACACCAAGACCTCGAGT
>JAIXVP010000062.1 GCA_027482905.1 Opitutaceae bacterium | reverse complement strand
GCTTTGACGAAGCGCTCGAAGACGAGGATCTTGAGGACATCGAAGTTGTATGTCGTAGGATAATACCCGGTGGAACAGGCGCTGCCCGGTTCGAGGAAATCCCCTTGGCTAAGCCTGCCCGTGCTTTTTATTTCGGTGATCGAAACCTCTACGAACAAGAAGCGAAGCGCTTCAGTCAGGATGAAAAGTCCCGAATCCTAAACAGCACTCAGTTCCCGCGCAATTTGGCCCGCTTCGATGAGCTGAAACGATCGTGTCAGCGAGGCTTTGTCATCCCCTTTGTTGGTGCCGGCATGTCTAAAAGCGCCGGGTGCCCTGAATGGAAAGAATATCTTCTTAATCTGTGCACTGACGCCGCTCTCGATCCCGCTGCAATGCGCGTCCGTCTCGAAGAAAATGGCGACTACGAAGGCGTGATGAACGACCTCGCGACCAAACTCGGAGTAAATCGTTTCAATTTGGACTTCGAGCGGGACTTCAAAACCCCGGATAAAATCACCGGAGCAGTTACTCTGCTGCCAAAGCTCTTCGACAATTCCGCCATCACCACGAACTTCGACCGCGTGCTCGAAAAGGCCTATGAGGCCGACGCCAAGTCTTTCGTGGAGAAAGTAACCGGGCGAGGTCAGGCTAGCGCCTTCTTCCGCGCCATTCCTGCAGGCGAACGTTACCTCCTTAAGCTCCATGGTAACCTCGATAACGCGGCCGAACGCGTGCTAAATAAAGCTGAATACGATGCCGCGTATGGAAACGACGGTAACATACACGATACTTGCTGCATTCCCAAAATCCTGAAGCGCCTGTTCACCAGCTACAGCTTCCTCTTCCTCGGGTGCAGCCTCTCTGCTGATCGCACCATACAAACTTTCATGAAGGTCGCTCAACAGGAAGGCTCGGATACGCTTCCACATCACTACGCAATTCTTGCCAGTCCTTCTGACGCAGCAAAAAAGCAAACACTGGACGACCGTCTCGCGGCGGCTCACATCTCTCCGATTTGGTTCCCCGAGGGCGAGTTTCAAAGCATCGAAGAAATCCTTCAGCTACTCATGGAGTAACTTCCAAGAGAACCACCACAGATCATAAATTCAATCACCTTAGTATGAACAAAAATGAAGGTTTTTTCCCGGGACTAGGTCTACCGGAAGCGGCAGAATACCGGGTGCTGCTTGATGAAAACTGGGGGTTGGATGATCTCGCTAACTTCCCACACGCCTACTCACAGGCATACTCTTTCGTCTACTGTTTTGATGCTGCGTTCGAATCGAAGAAACCCAAACGCGTCGATGAAGCTCTCCAAGAATACCCGTGGATGGGCGGATACAGCTACTTAAACATTTATACTGTATTAAAGCATCAGGTCCCACCAGAACGAAGACCAGACATCCAATCAATTCAGTTCGCGTCACCGGGGTGGATAGATCTTCTTCTAGAACCCGAATCAGCACTTCGCATTGCTAAGTCTGTTGGATTTATCTGCGGAGCTTTCGTGGCGGTGGCCGCTACAGTCCAACGCATTGATGCCATCAGACTGGCGATGAATCGAAAAAGACGTGAGGAGCGAGCCCATGCAGTTAAATTATCCGCACATGAAACTCAGGAGCTAAACCAATTATGTAAAGAATTAGCCAAGAGTATTGGGTTCGGAAATCTCAATGCACTTCATCGTAGAACTAAGAGCCCGGAAGTATCGTTAAACCTGCTTTTGGCACATTACCGCCGCCTCAATCAGCTAGCGAATTATGTTAAACGAGGGCAGGCTAGTTTACCTCGGAAGCTCAAAGATGGAACAACTCGGCCATTGGAGCTGCCGGAGAAATCCAAGTCATAATCAACGATGCCCATCCATCACGCCATCTGGAAAGTCGGCTCCACGCCCGCGCCACTCGCCGTCACCCACCTCGCTTCCGAGCAGGCCTTGGAGGACATGATCGTCCGCGATCCACGCATCCTCTCCAGCGAATGGATGCTTATCGGCCGGCAGGAAATCACTCCCTTCGCCGGTCGCATCGACCTCCTCGCCATCGCACCCGACGGCTCCCTCGTCCTCATCGAGCTCAAGCGCAACCGCACCCCGCGCGAGATAGTCGCCCAAGCCCTCGACTACGCCGCTTGGGTGGACGCCCTCACCACCGACAAGATTGCCCAAATCTACCAGCGTTTCTCCAAGGGCCGGAACCTCAGCGACGATTTCAAAGCCCGCTTCGGCGCCGAGCTCGACGAGGAAACCCTCAACGACTCGCACCAAATCGTCATCGTCGCCGCCTCGCTAGACGATGCCACCGAGCGCATCATAAAATATCTCAACGACCGCGACATCGCGATCAACGTCCTCTTTTTCCAAGTCTTCCAGCACGGCTCCGACCAGTTCCTCAGTCGCGCCTGGCTCATCGATCCGGGCGAGACCCAGGTCAACGTCGCCACCACCGCGGCCACCCAAACCCGGGAAAGAGAACCATGGAACGGCGAGTTCTACGTTTCCTACGGAGCCGGGGCGGAACGCTCGTGGGACGACGCCCGCGAATATGGGTTCATCTGCGCCGGCGGCGGCGAATGGTATAGCCGCACCCTCGCCTTGCTCAACGAAGGCGACCTTATCTGGGTTAAAGTTCCCGGGACGGGCTACGTCGGCGTCGGCATCGTCACCGGTCGCCGGGGGCGGGCGGGTAATGTAGAGTTCAAAACGGCCTCAGGAGAGCTTGTGCCGGCGGAACAAGCGCTAGGGCGGGCCGGTTACCACCGGGAGTATATCAACGATGCGGGCGAGTGCGAGTGGTTCGTCCCCGTCCGCTGGCTCGACACCGTTCCCGAATCCAAGGCTTTTAACGAAATCGGCCTCTTCGGAAACCAAAACAGCGTCTGCCAGCCCACGACCCCGAGGTGGCGCCACACCACCGACCGCCTGAAGACCTACTTTCAGAAGTGGACCAATCGCTAGGGTCGGCCAGGATTTGACGCCCTGGAAACGCAACTCACGCCGACGTGCAGGTTGTAGAGTCGCTCAATGGTTTGGTCGATCCGCGCGCTCATGGTTGCCTGGACAAGACTCAAACCGCCGGGTCCACGCACCGCAACCCCCGCAAATCCCAAAAGTGGAGCGGTTTCCCGACACCCGCGCGCGGCTGGCCGCGGCGGGGGCGGCCGTTCTGCACTGCCGGCGCGACCACGCGGCTCGCGCCGCTGCGGTCTTTCCCGGCCGGTTCGGCCTCGCTCAGCCGGACTCATGCAGTTGTTCGGGTCGCATCGAGGCAAACTGGCGGCTCCTTTCGGTGCGGCCCTCGGCTCGAAATACTCTCCGAGTATTCCTTCGCTCGGGCCGCACCGAAATCAGCTCGCCATTTCGCCCCGCTACTCATCCGCCCAACTGCATGAGTCCGGCTCAGCGCCGCGTCCACGCCCGGAGCGTGTGGAGCAAAAACAACTCCAGCGCCGCCGTGTCGTTGAAATTCACCCGCAGCAGGCCCGCCGCGTGTTCGAGGTGCCGCACCGTTTCGACAAAGGCGCGCGCCCCGCTCGCCGCCGCCGGCGTCACCAGAATCTCCCGCGCATACTCGCCGGTGGCCCGCTCCAGGTCGGCGAAGAGCCGGTCGCGCAGGCCCTTGCTGATGCCCGTCTCGATCGCCTCCGCCTCCTCCTCGGTCAGCTCGGCCGGCAGGGTCTTTTTCTGCGCCGCCCAGAGGCCGTCGGTCGCCGATTCCAGCAACACGCCGAAACGCGCCACCAGCCCGTAAAGCCGGAACATCGCGTCCGCCGGCGCCGTCTTGGCCGCGCCGCCGTGCAGCAAGGCCAGCCACGCCCGATAATCCTCCAACCACGCCGGCCAGCCGTCGACCGGCGTGGCCGCGCCCGGGGTCACGAAGCGGAAGAGTTGGCAACGGCTCCGGATGGTGGGCAGCAACGAATGCGGCCGGGTGGTGAGCATCAGTAGCGTGGTGTGGGCGGGCGGCTCCTCCAGGGTCTTGAGAAAAATATTCGCCGCCGCCGTGTTCATGCGGTCGCACTCATGCAGCAACGCCACCTTGTGCCCGCCGGCCGAGGCCGAGACCTGCACCTTGCCGATCAACTCGCGGGTCGCGTCCGCGCCGATTTGCCGCGATTTGCCCGCCGGCCGCAGATGAAAACAGTCGGGGTGCGCCCCGGACACGAGCGAACGCCGCCGCTCCGGCGCGGTGTCCGGCGGATTCAACAAACGGTCCGCCAGGGCCAGTCCCGCGCCGCGCAACACATCGAGGTCGTCGCCGGTGAGCAGCAGGCTATGCGAGAGCCGTCCGCGCGCCAGCGCCTGGTCGAGCACCGCCGTCGCGGGCGTGCCGGCCAGCGCGTCCGTCCAGGGGAAAACAGGGACCGAGGCGACCACGATGCGCGCGCGGGGACCGCCTCAGGCGATCAGCTTTTGCACGGCCTTCCAGATGTCCTTCTCGATCTCGGCCTCCGGCAGGGTGCCGTCCACCACGTGGAAGCGCTGCGGGATGCTCTGGGCGAGCAAGAGGTAACCCTCGCGGACCTTGGCGAAGAACTCGATGTTCTCGCGCTCCATCCGGTCCGGCAGGTCGGAGGCGCGGCGGCGGATGCGTTCCAGACTCACCTCGGTGGGCACGTCGAGGATGAGGGTCAGGTCGGGCATGACGTTGCCGACCGCGAAGTGGTTGATCTGCTGCACCGGATCGGAGGCGAGGTTGCGCGCGATGCCCTGGTAGACGGTCGAGCTGTCGAGGAAACGGTCGGTGAGGACGATCTTGTTTTCCAACAGGGCCGGCG
>JAIXVP010000443.1 GCA_027482905.1 Opitutaceae bacterium | reverse complement strand
GCGTTGAAGAGCGTGGCGGCGTCGGCGGTGAGATCGGCGCGCGAGGTGAAGCAGCTCAGGTCGGTGTAGATCCGGGCGGTGCGCGGGTTGTAGTTGCCGGTGCCGAGGTGGGCGTAGCGACGCAGCTTGCCGTCGGTCTCGCGGCGCACGACGAGGGCGACCTTGCAGTGGGTCTTGTGGCCGACGAGGCCGTAGACGACGTGCACGCCGGCCTCCTCGAGCTGGCGGGCCCACTGGATGTTGTTGGCCTCGTCGAAGCGGGCCTTCAACTCGACCAGGGCGGTGACCTGTTTGCCGTTGCGCGAGGCCTCGATCAGGGCGCGCACGAAAGGGGAGTCGCCGCTGGTGCGGTAGAGGGTCTGCTTGATGGCGAGCACGCGCGGATCGCGCGCGGCCTGCTCGACGAAATCCACCACGGGCTGGAAGGAGTCGTAGGGGTGGTGCAGCAGAACATCGCGGTCGCGGAGGGTGTCGAAGATGAGGGCGGGCTCGCGGAGCGGGGAGACGTTGACCGGGGTGAAGGCGGGATACTTCAGGTCGGGGCGGTCGATGTCGGCCAGGGCCATCAGGCGCAGATGGTTGATCGGTCCCTCCAGGCGGAAGACGTATTCATGCGACAAGGACAGGTGGTCGCAGAGCGTGGCGAAGATGCGGTCGTCCACGCCGTCCTCGATCTCCAGGCGCACGGCGGCGCCGCGGCGGAGGTTGCGCAGCTCCTCCTCGATCTTCTTGAGCAGGTTCTCGGCCTCCTCCTCGTCGATGTAGAGGTCGCTGTTGCGGGTGACGCGGAAGGCGTGGGCGCCGTCGATCTTGTAGCCGGGGAAGAAGTCGGCGGCGCAGAGCTTGATGATGTCGGAAAGGAAGATGAAACGGCGTCCGCGTTTGTCCGCATCGGAGGAGTCGATCGGCACGATGCGAGGCAGGACCCGGGGCACGGGCAGGATGGCGAAGTGGCGGTCCGGCTCGGGCGTGGTGGGGTCGTCGAGCGAGACGACGATGTTGAGGGTCTTGTTGCCCAGCTGGGGAAAAGGGTGGGACTGGTCGATGGCCAGCGGGGTGAGGACGGGAAACACCTGCTCCTCGAAGTAGGTCCGCACCCAGGCGAGTTCGCCGGGGTTCAGGGCGGTGGCGGTGGCGAAGGTGATGCCCTCGGCGGCGAGGGCGGGGATGAGCTGTTCGCGCCAGCAGCGGTATTGGTCGTCGACCAGGGAGGCGACGACGCTGTGGATGCGGCGGAGCTGCTCGCGGGGGCCGAGGGCGTCGACGCCACCGGATTCGATGACGTTGTTGTCCACCTGCTGGATCAGACCGGCGACACGGATCTCGAAAAATTCGTCGAGGTTGCTGGAGACGATGGCGAGAAAACGCACCCGCTCGAGCAGCGGGTGACGGGGATTCTGGGCCTGCTCGAGGACCCGGCGGTTGAAGGCCAGCCAGCTCAGCTCGCGGTTGAAGTAGGCGGCCTTGGTGGGCGCGCCGCCGAGGGTGATGGGGGCCGGTCGGTTGCGGGGCTCGAGAATGGTCTCGTCGTCCTTGTCGAGAACGGGTCGGGACGAGTGGGCGGGCGGAACCGGGGCGGACGCAAACCTAACGGCCGGGGCGGAGGCGCCGGCTTCGGTCGGGGAGTCGGAGGAGGAGGAGCGTCGGCGCTTGGTGGCCATGCAGTGGAAGGAAAAGGGGGTAAGCGCACCCCAACACGGGGCGGCAGACGAGGATATTGCGACGCGTCGCCGGGTTTTAACAACACGCGTTCAGGCGAACCACAGGGTCTTGGGGTTGGTGAAGGCGAGCACGCCGGGGCGGCCGAGTTCGCGGCCGAGGCCGGAGGCTTTGCTGCCGCCGAAAGGAACGGCGACATGGGAGCGCAAGGCGTGGTTCACGAAAACCATTCCGGCCTGGAGTCGGGGCGCGAGTTCGGCGCGGGCGCGGCGGACGTCGCGGGTGAAGATCGCGCCGCCGAGGCCGTAAACGGAGCGGTTGGCGGCGGCGAGCAGGGCTTCATCGTCGGGCGCGACCTCGAGCGCCGCGACCGGGCCAAAAAGCTCCTCGGCGGCGGCGGGCATGCCGGGAGCCACGTCGACCAGGAGGGTCGGAGGATAAAAGGCGCCGGGTCCTGGGGGCAGACGGCCACCGAGCACGCGCCGCGCGCCGCGTCGAACCGAACGAACAACCTGGGAATGAAGCTCGTCGCGCAGATCAAGGCGGGCGAGCGGCCCGAGGCGAACGCCGGGGACGAGCGGATCCCCGAAGGAAAATGCGGCGAGTTCGGTCGCGAAGAGACGGGTAAACTCGGCCGCCACGGCGGCGTGAACCAAGAAGCGTTTCGCCGCGATACAGCTCTGGCCGTTGTTCACCAGCCGGGCGGCGGCGCAGGCCCGGGCGGCGGCGGGAAGGTCGGCGTCGGCCAGGATGAGGTAGGGATCGCTGCCACCGAGTTCCAGCACGGCGGGTTTCAAGGCGGCGCCGGCGAGGGCGGCGACCCTGCGACCGACGGCGGTGCCGCCCGTGAAGGTGACGCCGCGCACGCGCGAATCGGCCAGGAGCGGCTCGATCGCCGCGCCGGGCATGAGCAGGCAATCGAAAACGCCTTCGGGCAGACCCGCGCGGCGAAAGGCGGAGACTAGGGCGAGGGCGGTGCCCGACACGTTGCCGGCGTGTTTGAGGAGAACAACGTTCCCCGCGACGAGGGCGGGCACGGCGGCGCGGATGACCTGCCAGAGCGGGTAGTTCCAAGGCATGATGGCGAGGATC
>JAIXVP010000414.1 GCA_027482905.1 Opitutaceae bacterium | reverse complement strand
TCGCGGAGCTGCGGGCCGCGGTGCGCGCGACCATCGCCGGCGTGAGCCCGCGCGGCGCCGTGGCCCGGGTGAGGGCCCTGCGCGAGATGGCGTGCCCGTCCACCTACCTCACCCCCGAGCTTCTGCCCCTCACCGAGGCGCCCGCGCTCGTGCTCTACGCGGAAAAAGAGGACGCCGTGGTGCGCGCGGACTCCCCGGCCCGAGCCGCGCTCGAACGCGCCGGCCGGGCGTTTTTTCCGCGCGGCCGGGTGCACACCGTGCGCAACCCCGGCGGACCGCCGGTGCAACACGCCTCGCTGGTCTTCCACGCGGAGAACTTCCTGCCGTGGATAGGCGATTTTTACCGCGCCTTGAAACCGCGCAAGGCCTTGGGCGGCGGATGAATTCACTTGCGACACCCTGCGCCTCGCCTGTGCTGAAAGCGCCGGCTGGCAAGTCGGAGCCGATGCTGCAACCGCCCCAATCCCTGGTCGCGCTGGGCGCCCGTTTCCTCAGCGCCCAAACCGCGCGCCGCCTGCGCGCCCGCGGCGCCGCCGTGAAGGCCCAGACCCGCGCCGCGGCCGAGCTGCGACGCGTGATCTCCGGGACCGCCTACGGGCGCGCCCACGGGGTGGAGGCGGGCATGGACGACCGCGCCTGGCGCGAGCGCGTGCCGCTGCTCGCCTACGAGGGCTTCGCGCCCTTCGTCGAGCGCATGCGGCGCGGCGAGGCCGACGTGCTCTGGCCCGGACGGTGCGGCTACTTCGCCGTCTCCTCCGGCACCACCGCGGGCCGGACGAAATACCTGCCGGTCACCGACGGGATGCTCGCGCACTTCCGCAAGGCCGGGCTCGATTCGCTCTTCTACTACGGGGCGCGCGCCGGCGCCGGGATTTTCCGCGGCAAACACCTCTTCCTCGGCGGCGCCACCGCGCTGCAAGCCTTGCCCGAGGCGAAGGACCACCCCGCCTACGCCGGGGATCTCAGCGGCATCACCGCGCTTCATCTTCCCGCCTGGGCCGAGCGCCATCTCTACGAGCCCGGCGCCGAGATCGCGCAGATGGCCGACTGGCCGGCCAAGATCCAGGCCATCGCGAAACGCTGCGTCGACCGCGACATCCGCATGCTCGCCGGCATCCCGAGCTGGGTGCTCATCCTCGCCGCGGCCGTCCTCGAGGAGCACGCCAGGCGCACGGGGAAAAAAGCCCGCTCGCTGCGCGAAGTCTGGCCGAATTTCGAGTGTCTTGTGCACGGCGGCGTCCCCGTGGGCCCCTTCGCCGCCGAGCTGCACGCGGTCTGCGGCCAGGGCGTGAATTTCCACGAGGTTTATCCCGCGTCCGAGGGCTTCATCGCGGCGCAGGACGCCGGGCCCGAGGCCGGCCTGCGTCTCATGACCGACGCCGGCATCCACTACGAGTTTCTGCCGCTCGCCGATTTCGACGAGGCCCGGCTCTCCCAGCTCGGCCCGCGCGCCGTGCCGCTGGAGGGCGTGCGCGCCGGGGTCGACTACGTGCTCATCATGACCACGCCGGCCGGCCTGGCCCGCTACGTGATCGGCGACGTGGTGCGCTTCGTCTCCACCGAGCCGCCGCGCCTGGTCTACGCCGGCCGCACCAGGCTCCAGCTCAGCGCCTTCGGCGAGCACGTGATCGAGAAGGAGCTCACCGACGCGCTGACCACGGTCTGCTCCCGCCAGGGCTGGCGGGTGGTCAACTTCCACGTCGCGCCGATTTTCATGAACTCGCTCACCGGCCAGAAGCGCGGCAGCCACGAATGGTGGGTCGAGCTGCACGCCGGCAGCGAGATCAACCCCACCGGTCCCGTCATGGCCCCGCTGCTCGACGTCGAGCTCGCGCGCCTGAACGACGACTACGAGGCCAAGCGCCAGGGCGGCGGCCTGCTGCCGCCCACCGTGCGCCTCGTCATGCCCGGCGTATTCGAACGCTGGATGCGCGACCACGGAAAATGGGGCGGCCAGAACAAGATGCCGCGCTGCCGCGGCGACCGCCTGATCGCCGACGAGCTCGCGAAATACGCGCCCTTCCACGACGCGGTGTGAGCGCCGGGACGCGCGCGGCCGGCGCGGGGCGAAGGCGCTACGGCGCGCCGGCGAGAAAGTAGGTGACGATCGCCGCCACGTAGGCGCTCAGCCCGCCCAGCAGCAGGCACACCTCGAGGAAAAACAGCCGCGTCTTGCGCTCGCGGTAGCATACGATCTGGGCCAGCAGCGCCTCGTCGCCCCCGCCCGGGGGCGCGCGAAACTGCGTGACCCAGCGGATGCGCAGCGAGCCGCCAAGGATCAGCAGCATCGAGGCGAGCACGAGCGACAGGCCGCCCGCCATCGCCAGCCGGGGAAACGCGCCCGCCTGCGCGATCTTTGGCCCGGAGAAACCGGTGATGGTGAGCGCCAGGGTCGAGACGGTCAAAAGCAGCTGCGCGCGCGTTTGCAGCACGTTGAACTGCGACAGCAGCAACTCCAGCGCGCCGCGCAGGCCGCCGCCCACGGCGAGCAGATGGCGCGCCTCCTCGTGATGCGCGGCGACGGGGGATTCGGGAGCGGGAGAGGGCATGTTGGCCGGGAATGCGTCGAGTCAGAGACGGCCGGACCGACGCGCCAAGCCTCAAGCGGCCCCGCCGGCCGCCCGCGAGAAGACCGGCAGCTCGATCTTCGTCGCCAAATCCGGACCCGGCCCGCGACCCTTCAGGCGGAGTTCCCACACGTGGCGATCGTCGGAAATCTCCGGCGAGCTGGACGGCAGTCCGGCGGGCAAGTCGGCGACGATCGCGACCGTCTGGCCGGCGAACACCCGCTCCGCGATCTCCTGCTCGTGCCGCCACACCGTGCTGCGCTCGGTGCGGCGTCGCTTGCCGTGGCCCGTCGTCACCAGGTGATCGCACACGATCTCCGCCCGGAGAACCGAACCCGACGCCAGACCGCCCGGCAGGCGCAGCTCCAGCCGCGCCGGCTCGCCCGGACGCAAGGGCGACGCGCCCAGCGCGACCGAGAAGCCGCGATGGCTCCAAGCCCGGACCAGGGTGCGGACGCAGAAGGCGCAGCCCGTCGCCACGCCGAGCAGCGCGCCCGCCAGCATCCAGCGAAATCCTCCCCCCGCCGCCCACTCCCCGGGCAGCGCGGTCCAGAGCGGCAGGGTGGAGGCGTTTAGCATCGCGAGCGCCGCGAGCGCGGTCGCGACCTTGGCGGGAAAGGAGGGCCTCAACACGCCCGCCGCCCAGTCGGCCCGCCAGCGCCAGGGCTCGCCGGGATGGCGCTCCCTCAGTCCGCGGTCGCGCCAGGCCGAGGCCAGGGCAAACGCCGACCCGAGCAAGATGGCCCCGCCCACGCCGCCGAAAACCACGCCGAACAGCGCCTTGAAAAGGCCCATCTCCGCGCGCCACGCGGGCCGCAGCACGGCCTCGGCGGGATCGGCCGGGTTCACGTAGGCGGTGAGCGGCCGGCCGGATTTCAGCGCCGCGCTCATCTCGCGGTGCAACGCGTGCTGGAACCCGCCGATGTTGTCCGCCCCCTGGCCGAGGGTCAGGGTCTCGGAACGCCGCTCGCGCCCACCCGCCTCGTAGCTGAAAGAGCCGACGGCACGGTAGGTCGTGCCGCCCTTGGAGCCGCGGCTGCGCTCAAGCTCGGCCGACTCGATCCGGGCGGGAACGGACGTCCATTCCGACAGGATCTCGCGGCTGCGCGAGAACTCGCGCCATTGCCACCAGGTCATGCCCGCGCCGACGCCGAAGAAAGGCAGCGCGAAAAGCGCGACCAACAGACCTGAACCTAGACTGGGGCGCGCGTAGGCCATGGGCGTCAGGCCGCCCCGGGCGCGCCGCCGCCGACGGCCACGAGCCGGCGGATGCTTTCGAGGTTTTCGCGCACCAGCGCGCCCATCGATTCGCAGGCGAGGTATTCGCGGCGCTTGTAGTGCTCGGCGAGCGACTCGCGGAGCTGGCGCACGTTCTCGGGCGGCGCCAGCGGATCGAGCGACATGGCGTGCAGGAGCAGGCCGAGGCGCTCCTCGATGATGGCCGCGCGCTGGAGGATGAGCACCTGCTCCTCGCGCTGATACTGGTGCGCGGTCTCGATGCGCAGGTGCTTCGCGCAAAAGAGCGCGAAGGGCGCGTTGTCCTTGAAAAACTGCGGCTTGTAGAGGTTGAGCCGGCCCTCGTAGCTCTGCTGGTCGAAGTCCATCGCGCGCACCCGGATCTGCGCGCCCTCGAAGTCGGGCGTCACGACGACCACGAAGTTGTAGGCGCGCATGTCGCCGAGCAGGCGGATGAAGCAGCGCTCGTTGAATTTGACCAGTTCCTTGGCCAGGCGCACGCCGCGGATCTCGGGGTTGTCGAGCCAGCGGTCGATGAACTCGTTGCCCGGGATGCCGGCGATGTGCTCCTCGACGAGCGTGGAGCCGCAGGTGAGATAGTTGAGGCGGTTGGGCGAGAGCAGGTGCTCGAGCTCCAGTCCGTAGATGCGCGAGGCGTCGCCGCGCTTGATGTAGAAGTGGTCGGGATTGTCGTTGTAGGCGTTGACGATCCGCACGCGGAAGGGCGCGGAGTTGCCGAAGGCGCAGAAGTCGATGCGGTCGATGTAGAGGTGCTGCATCACCGAGAGATCGCCGTCGACGCGCAGGATGGCGTAGACGCGCTTCAGGTCGTCGTGCAGGGCCTGCATGTCGAGGCGATCGTAGAACACGCTCTCCCAGAGCGTGGGCTTGCCCAGCCGGTCGGAGAGCGGGACCGAGTCGGCGAAGCGCCGCAGACGCTCGTAGGTGGCGGGCAGCTCGCGCTCGCGCCGCACCCGCCGCAGGTAGGCGCGGAGGGCGTCGCCAACCGGAAAGGCGGGCTTCTTCATCTGCTGGCGCGGGGCGTCCGGCGATTCGCGTTCTTCAACCATGACGCGAGGACGATAGGCCGGCGGGCCGCGGGGCGAAAGGCCAAAGGCGCGCGGCCGGCCCCGTTCAGGGCGCGGGCGTCGTGACGCGATAAAAACGCCGCGCGTCGCCCGAGGGCGCGGGGGCGTAGGTCGCGGTGGAAGCGGTGGCGGTCAGACTGGCCAGCGGCGCCCAGCCGGCGACGGCGAGATCGGAGCAAGACTGCACCTGGTAAGTCTGGCCCACGACGGCGGGCCAGGAGAGCTGCAAAGCGCCCGAGGCGGAGGCGATGGAGAGGACGAAGCGCGAGCGCGGATCGGTGGGATCGGTGCCGGCGATCTGCTCGGCGGCGTTGGCCTGGCCGTCGCCGTCGGGATCGGCGCCCGGCGCGGCGGCCTCGGCGGCGGTGGAGCCGAACCACTGGATCTGCCAGCGCTCAAAGGCGGACAGCGGCGTCCAGGAAAGCGTGACGCCGGTCGCGGCGGCCTGCAGGGCAAACTCGCCGTAGGCCGAGGCGGCGCGCCCGGACGAATCGTTGCCGATCGAGCCGAGCGAGAGAGAGCCGGAGACGGAGCCGGCGGAAAGCACGGGCCACGAGCGCGCCGCGGTCCAGAAGGGGGCGGAGAAATCGACGGTGGAGCCGGCGGCGGAAAACCCGAGGTCGAGCGTGGCGCCCGACCCCAGCGTGGCTACGCCGGCGGCGACGAGGCCCAGGGCGTCGGCGGTCGCGGCGTTGGCGGCGAGCTCGGCGCGCCACGTCGCGGCGCCGTCTACCGCGAGGGCGCCCGTGATCGAGAGCCGGGAGCCGCCGGCGACGACCAGGGAGCCGTTGTGCGCGAAATCGCCGGAAACGGACAGCGTGCCGCCGGAGACGGCGACGGCCTCGTCGTTGACGACGGCGGCGGTCAGCGCGCCGCGGCCGGCAAGCGTCCCGCCGGTGCCGATGTGGACGGAGCCGGCGGCGTGGGAGCCGCCGGCCAGGGCCAGCGTGGCGGCGTCGCCAATCTCGGTGACGGACGAGGCGGAGGCGGCGAAGGAGCCGGCGAGGCGGAGCGCGCCGGCCTGCACGCCGAGGGACCCGTTGGTGACGGCGGCGCCGGAGTAGGTCCAGGTTCCGGCGCCGACCTTGACGAGATTCGTGATGCCGTTGACCTGCTCGGTGATCGCGCCCGAGAACACGGCATCTGTAGCAATTCCGCCGATACGGTAGGTGATCTGGCGGCCGCCGATCGCGCCGCCCTTCAGGCTTCCGGAGCCGGACAGTTCGCCGAGGCTCACGAAGGTGCCGAGGCCGGTGTTGAGGTTGCCCGAGTAGTAGGCGATGACGCCCGGGCCAAGGTTAAGCGCGCCGGCGGGCAGGCCGGGCCAGGAGTAGTCGAGCGCCATGCGAAAGTCGGCGGTCGAGCCGGTCGGCGCGGTGGCGTTGACGCGGCCGGCGAAGCCGGACCAGTCGCCCTTGATATCGGCGCGGATGGAGCCGGAGGGCAGGGCGTAGGTAAAGACGCCGCCGCCGGTGAGCTTGCCGGTCAGCGTGCAGCGCCAGCCGACGTTGAGCGTGCCGGCCTTGCCGGTGGGAACGTCGATGTTCCACGAGCCGGTGCTGCTCACGGCGTTGTTGGTCCTGGTAAACATCGTGAGCGCGCCGCCCTGGAGGCTGACGTCGCTCGCGCCGAGGCCGTTGGTGTTGGCGGCGTCGCTGCCAAAGGCGATCGCTCCGCCGCTGATGGTGGTGGTGCCGGTGAAGGTGTGCGCGCCGCCGACGGCGAAGGCCACGGCCGAGCCGGTGGCGGTGGCGCCGGCGGTGAGCGTGAGCTGGGTGGCTGAATCCACCGTCTGGATACGAGTCCCCGCCGGGATGCCCGCGCCGGCGATGAGCAGGCCGGGGAGCGCGCCGGCGGTGCTGGAGACGGCGACGACCGGGCTGCCGGCGGCGGTGGAGCCGCCGGCGAGCGAGAGCGAGGCGGGCGTGAGCGTAAAGACGCCCGCGCCAGACTTCGTCAGGCTCATCTGGCCGCGCAGCTCGCCGACGCCGGCGAGGGCGTAGTTTTTCGCGCCCGAAACGGTGATTTTCTCCGGCTCGACGGAGGCGGCCAGCGTGAGGCCGGTGACGTTGGAGCCCGTGTCGTCGAACACCACCTTGTCCCCGGCGCCGAAAGGCGCGGCGGCGAGCGTGGCGGCATCGGTCCAGGCGACGGTGGCGCCGTTGTCCCAGGTGTTGGCGGCGGAGGTGGAGCCGCCCTTCCACGTCACGGTGCGCCCCGAGGAGGGCGGGGGCGGCGGAAAGGCCGGCAGCTCGAGCCGCAGGTAATCATACATCACATGCGTCGACTGGTCCGAGCCGCTGAAGCTGAAGGTGAAGGTGTTGGCGCCGACCTTGAGGCGGGAGACGGGGATGCTGATGTCGACGCGGCTGTATTTGGCGTGGATGCCCTGGCGAAGGAGGGCGTTGCCGCCGTCGACGGGCGGGGAGATGCGCGTGAAGGAGTTGGGCTCGTCGTTGAGGTAAAGCCAGAGGCGGGAGTAGTTGGAGCCGGCGAAGGCGACGGTGAGCACGGCGTTGCCGCTGGCGGGCACGGCGGGGAGGGTGAAGTTCACCTTCCAATTCCAAGGGACAGTCGTGACGGCGCCGTTGGCGTCGGTGGTGGCGTAGAGGGTGTGGACGTAGTTCCAATCGGTGGCGGGGTTGCTCGTGCCGACGGTGTAGACGAGCGGGTTGGGCAGCTCGGCGGAGAAGCCGTTCCAGAGGAAGGGCTCGAAGTAGTCGTTGCCGTGGCGGAACTCCTTCGCGGTGCGGTCGGGCGTGCCGATTTCCCACGCGATGCTCGATCCCGGATGGGCGACGGTCCACGTGAGCGTGCCCTGGGCGTTGGTGCCGCCGGCGGCGACGGTCACGGCGGTCTTGGAAAACTCGCCGACCACGCCGTCGTTGAACGCGTAGAGCGTGTAGGAGCCGGGGCGGACGCCGGGGATCGTGAAATTTCCCGCGGCGTCGGCGACGGTCCAGTATTGGTAGCCCTTGCCCTGGAATTGCCAGTTTCCGGCCACGTCCTCCGGGGCGGCGAGGCCGACGCGGGCGCCGGCGCCGCTCACGCCGGATTTGAGCGCGTCGGCGATCACGAGTTTGCCCGTCACGGTGCCGCGGCCGGTGGCGGCGGGATGGTCGGCGTTGACGAGCCAGGAGTAGGGCCAGGCGGCCTTCTCGGCGGCGACCTGGGCCTTGGCGTCGGCCCAGAGCGCGTCGCCGGCGTTGCTCGTCGCCGTAGTGCTGTTGCAATACAGCAGGAAGGGGCCGAACATCTTTCGCCACGACTCGCCGGCGGCGACGCCGATGCCGGAGCCGTCGTAGTGGTTTCGCCCGAAGTGCATCAGGATGTAGCTCTCCGAGGTGGTGAGATCCTGCTTGGTCGGGCCGTCGTTGAAGTAGTCGTGGCCGCCGAGCACGAACCACACGCCCTTTTTGGCGATGTTGCTGGCGTGGCCCCAGGTCCCGATGTCGAAGTAGCGCGCGGAGTAGGAATACTTGCCGTCGTATTTGCCGGCGCGCACGCCGGTGTTGAGCTTCACGATCTCGGCGATGGAGGTGGGCGAGGACTGCTGATAGTCGTAGTAGGACGGCATCTCCCAGTTGCGCAGCGCGTCGACGTAGGCCCGCTCGAAGGTGAAGGTCGTGGACGTGCGCGGGAGCTTCCAGACGATGCGCCACTCGCCGACGGTGGCGGCCGGATACGAGGCCGGGTGGTCGAGGATGGCGTAGGCGTAGAGCCCGGTGTCGCCGCGGCGCAGCACCCAGCGCAGATCGATGTCGAAGACGTGCTTGTAGCCGGCGGTCGCGTTCCAGGTGCGTTTGCACGAGATCTCCACCATGTCGGTGGTCTGGGTGACGACCGAGTAGACGCAGCCGCTCGGCTGCTCGTAGCTCGCGCCCCCGTCCATGCTGTAATAGATGGGATTGCTCGGATCCACCATCTGGACGCCGTTGAGCTTGTAGCTCGTGACGCGGCCGGTGGCCTTGTCGACGACCGCGTTGATGACGCCGTTGTCGAGGGTGGCGGTGGTCGACGTGGCGGACAAGGTGACGTTGGCGCCGACCCCGGCCGCGCCGCCGCCGGGGTCGTTGGCGGCGAGGACAGCCGCGGCCAGATGGAGGATGCCAAGCGCCGTCGCCACGAGACGTGACGCACGAGCCGGCCGGAAGCGGCTGGGAAACAACATGAGGGGCTAAGGAGGGGCTGATTTGCAGCATCTCGGCGCGGGTGGCGCGCCGCCAGCCTGCGCCGGGCTTACAGTTGGAGCTTCAGCCCGACCAAGTAGCACGGAGCCGATTATTAGCGCGGCTCACGGTCGGAATGAGCACGTTTGCGGGAAATTGAGGTTGGCCCGCGCCCGGGCGGTCCCTAGCGCTTACCCTTTTAACTTTCTCCACATGTCCACGAAGCAATCCGACATCGGACTCATCGGCCTCGCCGTCATGGGTCAGAACCTCGCCCTCAACATCGCCGACCACGGCTTCCAGATCTCGGTCTACAACCGCACCGTCGAGAAGACCGACAAGTTCGCCGCGGAAAACCCGAACACCCCCGGCGGCGTCGTCGGCACCAAGACCCTCCAGGAGTTCGCCGCCTCCCTCTCCAAGCCCCGCAAGGCCATCATCCTCGTCCAGGCCGGCAAGCCCACCGATGCCGTGATCGACGGCCTCACCCAGGTGTTCGAACCCGGCGACATCATCATCGACGGCGGCAACGCCCTCTGGACCGACACCATCCGCCGTGAAAAGGCGCTCAAGGAAAAGGGTTTCCTCTTCATCGGCTCCGGCGTGTCCGGCGGCGAAGAAGGCGCGCGTTTCGGCCCCTCCCTCATGCCCGGCGGCGACAAGGCCGCCTTCAAGCACCTCGAGCCGATCTGGAAGGCCATCGCCGCCAAGGTCGACAAGAAGACCGGCAAGCCGATCATGGGCGCCAAGCCCGGCAAGCCCGTCAAGGGCGGCGTGCCCTGCACCACCTACATCGGTGAAAACGGCGCCGGCCACTACGTGAAGATGGTCCACAACGGCATCGAGTATGGCGACATGCAGATGATCTGCGAGGCCTACTCCCTCATGCAGGGCCTCCTCGGCCTCAAGCCAGCCGAGATGGGCGAGATCTTCTCCCAGTGGAACAAGGGCGCGCTCGACAGCTTCCTCGTCGAGATCACCGCCGACATCCTCAAGCAGAAGGACCCGGTCACGAAGAAGCCCTTCGTCGACGTCGTCCTCGACACCGCCGGCCAGAAGGGCACGGGCAAGTGGACCTCGGTCAACGCCCTCGACATGGGCGTGCCCGCCCCGACCATCGCCGAGTCCGTCTTCGCCCGCTGCATCTCCGCGATCAAGGACGAGCGCGTCGCCGCCTCGAAGGTCCTCAAGGGCCCGAAGGTGAAGAAGGTCGGCCCCGCCCAGAAGAAGGCCCTCATCAAGGCCATCCACGACGCCCTCTACTGCTCGAAGATCTGCTCCTACGCGCAGGGCTTCCAGCTCATGCGCACCGCCCAGGGCGAATACGGCTGGAAACTCAATTTCGGCCAGATCGCCCAGATCTTCCGCGGCGGTTGCATCATCCGCGCCGCCTTCCTGCAGAAGATCACCGAGGCCTACGCCCGCGACCCCAAGCTCGCGAACCTCCTGCTCGACGAGTATTTCAACGCCACCATCCAGAAGGCCCAGGCCAACTGGCGCAAGGTCATCGCCCTCGCGGTGGAGAGCGGCATCAGCGTGCCGACGTTCGCCTCGGCCCTGAGCTACTACGACGCCTACCGCTCCGCCCGCCTGCCCGCCAACCTGCTCCAGGCCCAGCGCGACTACTTCGGCGCCCACACCTACGAGCGCGTCGACCAGCCCCGCGGGAAGTTCTTCCACATCGACTGGCCCGAGGCCGTCCGTCCCCAGCTGGAGGCCTGACCGCCCGCGGACGACGTCGTCCGCCCGGTAAACCGCCCCGCCCCGGTATCCGTTTTCTGGATCCGGGGCGGTTTCGTTTTTTCGGCTCAGAGCGCCAGGTTGTTGGGCCGGGTGTGCAGGGTTTGCACGACGGAGATGTTGCGCATGGCGAAGGCGGCCTCGCAGTAGCGCAGGTAGTAGCTCCATTTGCGCAGGAAACGTTCGTCGAAACCGAGGGCCAGCACGGCTTCACGCTTGGCCTGGAAGGCGTCGTGCCAGGTGCGGAGCGTCCGGGCGTAGTCGGGGCCGAAGTCCTCGATGTGGTGGAGCATGAAGCCGCCGGCGCGCGCGAGCTGTTGGTTGACGCGGTTCAGGGAGAGCAGGAGCGACCCGGGGAAGATGTGCTTCTGGATGAAATCCACCCCGCGGCGCAGCTCGGCGTAGCGGTGGTCCGGGCAGGTGATGAACTGGAGCGCGAGCAGGCCGTCGGCCTTCAGGCGGGCGGCGAGGGTGTCGCAGTAGACCGGCAGGTAGTCGTGGCCGAGGGCTTCCATCATCTCGATGGAGACGATCTTGTCGTAGGTGCCGGGGTGGTCGCGGTAGTCCTCGAGGCGCACCTCCACCCGGTCCGCGAGACCGGCGGCCTGGACCCGGGCGCGCGCGAGGTCGTGTTGTTGTTTCGAGATGGTGAGGCTGGTGACGCGGCAGCCGTAGGTGCGGGCGGCGTGGATACAGAAGCCGCCCCAGCCGGTGCCGATCTCGAGCACGTGGTCGGCCGGGGCGAGGCGGAGGGAGCGGCAGAGGGCGTCGTTTTTCTCGCGCTGGGCGGCCTCGAGCGAGAGCCCCTGGGCGTCGGCCGGCCAGCGCGCGCTCGAATACATCATCGAGGGATCGAGGAAGAGCTGGAAGAACTCGTTCGAGAGGTCGTAGTGCTCGGCGATGTTGCGGCGGGCGGTGGCGCGGGAATTGGGCCGCAGGAGGTGGCCGAGGCGGTTGGCGAAGCGCAGGCAGTTGAGGAAGAGGGCCTGGCCGGATTTTTTGGCCGAGCCGGATAGGGTGGGGGCGTGTTCGACGTTTAGAATGAACCAGCCGATCAGGCTGGTCAGATCGGGGGTGTCCCAGTCGCCGTCGAGGTAGGCTTCGGCGAAACCGATATCTCCGGCGAGCAGGCATTTGCGGAAGAACGCATCCCGGCGCACGCGGATGTGGGCGGAGGCGGACAACCCGGCCGGGAGGCGGCGGGCGAGGGCGTCCGCGTGGGTGCCGAACTCGACAAAGCCGCCCTCGGGTAGCTCCATGCGAAGGTGACCCAGGCGCATGTCCCGGAAGGTGCTCAGCACCAGCCGTCGGCAGAGCGGCCCGCAGCCGTCGGCGGGGGCGAGGAAGGCGGGCGCGGCGCGGGTGGAGCCGCTGGTAAAAGGGGAGGAGGGTTCGTCGCTCATGGCGCGGAGGGGGCGGGTTGGGCGGGCGTGGCGGGACCGGCGGGCGGGTGGGTGAGGGAGGCGTGCGGGTGATAAAGGTCGCGTTGGTCCGCGGCGCGGGCGGCCTTGGGGAACCAAGGCACACGTTTTAGATAAAGGCGAAGCGCCTCCCAGTGAATCGCGGCGATGACCTTGAGGGTGACAAGCGGGTATTTGAGCGAGAACCACGCCAGGGTGCGGTCCCGTAGGGGGCGGGGCGGACCCAGGCCCGTGACGGTGCTGAGCAGGTCGCGGCGTTCGCCGGCGTAGTCGTCGATCTGGAAAACCAGGCGTTCGCCGGGCGGGCGCAGGCGAAAGTCGAACGCCAGGTCGACGTCGGCGAAGGGCGAGACGTAGAAGTGTTTGGTCACGCGCCGGTGGAAAACCGGTCCGCCGGCGGCGGTGTTTTCCAAGGTGGCGGGGCCGAGCACGTAGGGTTTGGTTTCGCGGAAAGTGTTGGTGACCTCGGCGATGGCGGCGAAGGCGCGGCCGTCGGCGGTCGAGACGAAGTAGAACGAGACGGGGTTGAATTGGTAGCCGAGCACGCGTGGCAGGGTGAGCAGGAGCACGCGGGCGCCGGGGCCGGGCTCGAGGCCGTCGGCGGCGAGGCGGGCGAGCACGCGGGTTTTGAGCGGGGCGAGCGGTGTCGCGGCGGCGGGCGCGGACGGTGGGACCTGGGGTGCGGACGGGTTGTGCAGGGGGTCGTGGGTCGGCAGGTAGTCGGACTGGCGAAATGAAAGCAGGCCGGGGCGGTCGATACGCAGGAGGCGCAGGCGGGCGCTCAGCGCGGGTAGTTCATCGAGATCGAGGGCGAGGAAAAACAGCCGATATGCGAAGCGGTGCGCCCGCGGATGCAGGCGGGCGTGGACGACATGGCACTCGTAAAGGCGGGAAAACATGCGCGGGCGGGACGACGGCAACGGGCTCGGACAGCGTGGAGGTCGAATGGGCCGGATCAATCGGTGGTAAAATACGCGATAAGGCGGCCTTCGCCGTTCAGTGTCCGTGCGAGTCGTGCACGCCGAGTGCCCAGAGGGTGTCCCGCCAAAGGATGCGGCCTTCTTTTTCGAGGCGGAGCTTGAGTTTGTAGTGGGCGTAGGGGTCCACCTTGAAGTTGGTCGGGCCGAAGCACTTGGTCTCGGGGTTCCAGCGGAGGTCCTCGGAACCGGGGGTGGCTTTGAGCCGCAGGGTGACGCCATCGGCGGGGGCGGGGTCGAGCACGGGGGCGAAACCGCCTTTCATCCAGGTTAGCTCAAGGGTGTGGGGCGCGCCGTCCACGGAGATCTCATAGAGCGCGCCTTGGTGGGAGCCGCGCTTGGCGTCATGGGCGAGCTCCTCCATGCGGGCCTTGTCGAAGGGAATGTAGAGGACGGAGCCGGTCACGATCAGGGCGATGGCGATGGCGACCCAGCGTTTCCAAGCGCCGCGCGCGGTGGGTTTCACCAGGATGGGTTCGTCGGAAAAGGTGTTCATGGTGGCGGGTGGGTGCGACCTTGGCCGGGTTTTGGCGAAGGGCAATCGCGGGGTCGCGGCGCTCAGCGTCGGCGCAGGCGTCCGGCGAGCACACGGCAGCCGGCCGCGAGGTAGTGGGCGGCGAGGCGCACCGTCAGCCGCCACTCGTCGGCCGGACCGAAAAAATAGCGCACCCCTCTCGCGAAGGGGGGCGCGGCCCGGAGCAGGCCGAAAAGCCGGCCCTGGAAAACGACTTCGATGATCTGGGGAAACAGCGCGACGCGTTTGCCGCCGCAGCTCGGTGAAACGACCCGATGGTCGCCGTCGATCAGCCGGCGCAGCGCGTCCCCGAACTCCACGCCCGAACTGGCGCCGATGACCGCGGGCGGCGTGCACCGGCCGAAATGGGGGTCGATGATCACAAAACGCCCCGGCGCGGTCTCCATCCAGTCGAACCCCGTGATGCCGCTGACCTCCCCGGCGGCGGCCACCGCGAGGGCGAGCCGGCCCAGCTCCGGGTCCGCCCGGGTGCGACGAACGACGGAAGGTCCGAGGCCGTCCTTGAGGGCGAGGAGTTTTTCTCCGGCGTCCCAGGCGCCGACGCGCCCGCGCCGGGCGGCAAAGGTGACGGAGCCGACCGGTCCGGCGACGAACTCCTGCGCCATCACGCGCCCGCCGAGAATGGCGAGCGGGGCGAAGCCTTCCCGCACGGCGTTTTCGTCCGCGCAGATGCGCACGGCCTGGCCGCCCGCGCCGGCGGCCCCCTTCAGCACCACGGGGTAGCCCAGGGCGGCGGCGGCGCGCACGGCGGCCTCGGCGTCGACCGGCAGTCGGACCCGGGGGACGGGCAGCCCGTGTTGTTCGCACCAGGCTTGGAAAAGGATTTTGTCCTCGACGACCTCGGACAGCGGGTTGGTGCGCGGAATCGGGAGCCGGGCGTCGCGCGCCGGGTCGGCGGGCAGACCATAGGCGAGCCGGCGGGCCGGTTCGTCGATGAAAAGCACCTCCGCGTAAACTTCGGCCGCGAGGCGTTCCGCGAGCGCATCTTGGAAGGCCACATCGGAATCCGCGGCGGTGAACCGCTCCCGCACGTGCCGCGAGTGGCGCGCCGGATGGTTCGGCGCGGTCAAGATATCGACGGCCAGACCAGCCCGTGCCAGCAGGGCGGGGTAGTAGACGAACGAACTGGCGTGGCGACGGTAGACAAGTAGCACGCGAGGGGAGTCCGTGATTGGGGCCATTTCGCAATCAGGAACAGGGATTACGTGGTTTGTGAATGTATTTGCGATTAAAGCCCGGCCCGGCACCCGAATCGTCCCTAGGTGTCCTTGCGGTGCGTAGCATCCCGCTTTGTGTTATGAGATTAGGAAGGTTCAAATGAGGCATGGATGTTCGCTCCTTGATTCCGATTTGGCTCCGCCTCGCCATGGCGGTGGTCGGTTTTGGATGGGCGCAAGTCTCGTGCGCCGGCCTGGCCACGGATATCAACGGCCTTTACTACACCGGTATCAATAACGCCGGCTCCTTGCTGGCCGGCGGCGCCACCGATCCCCATTGGAGCGTCACCTATGCCCGGGCCAACGGCGTATCCGGCAACGCGACCTACCAAGGTGCGGCTTATGTGGTCAGCAGCACCGCGAACAGCAGCGCGGCGACCAACTACATCGACTACGCGTGGGTGCAGAACACCGCCACGGCCCAATGGATCACCACCCCGGGCGCGCAAAACCCGTCGGGAACCAGCAATGTCGGAGGCGTGTTGCTCCCGGGCAACGGCACCACCGGGACAAATCGCGCCCAATACATCTACACCCTCGGATTCAACGTCTCCGGCACCGGTTCGGGCACGATCACCAACGCCATCGTGATCGACCTGACCATCGCGGCCGACGACCAATACAGCATCTACGTCAACCCGACCCTGAACGCCAACGGCAGCATCGCCGCCGGCCAGACCCCGGCCTTCACCCGTCTGAGCGCCTGGACCAACACCACTTCGGCCACCTTGCAGAACGGCACCAACGGCACCGGCACCTCGGGCAATTCGGTGTTCGTGGTGGGGACAAATCGCCTCGTGGTGGTGGTGGACAACACCAACAGCGTCACTGGAACCAGCACCGCGACCGCGATCAACCCGAGCGGTTTTCTGATGTATCAGGTCGGCGCGCTTGCGACCATCGACGGCCGTCCCGTGCCCGAGCCCGGCACCCTCGCCTCGTTCGGCGCGGTGGGTCTTTTCGCCGGCCTGCTGACCTGGCGGCGTCGGCGCCGCGCGGCGGCCGCTTCGGCCGTGTCTACTCCAACACGGCGCGAATGAGCTCCGCCTCGCGCTCCGTCTGGGCGCGGTCCAGCAGGGGCGCGAGCACGACGCGCGCCTCCGTCCTCCGCCGCTCGCGGGCCAGCGCCAGGCCGTAGGCGAGGGCCAGGCCGGGGTCGTTGGCCAGCTGGGCGCGGAGCGGCTCGATCAGCGTGAGCGCCTCCGCCGACCGGCCCTGCAGGGCCAGCACGAAGGCGTAGGTGGCCACGCGTTTTTCGTCGCCCGGCCGGGCCGCGAGATTTTTGCGAGCCAGGCTTTCGGCCAGACCGGAGTTCTCGCCGGTCAGGGCCGCGAAGTAGGCGAGGTTGTTGGCGATCTCGGCGTCGTCCGGACGGAGCGCGTGCAGGCGCCGGAAGACTCGGTATTGGCCGAGCGCGTCGCGCTGCGTCTGGTAATGCCGCGCCAGGAAGCCGAGCGCGGGCACGGCTACCCTTGGATCGGTGCTCGCGCCCTCGGCCAGGGCGACCGCCTCGCCGGTCATGCCCCAAAGGTAGAGCGCGCCGGCGGCGTAGTAGGCGTGGACGCCGTTGGTGGCGAGTTTGGCCCGAAGGAACTGCCATAGCTGCGCCCGCCGCGTCTCGTCGCCGCGCCGGCGGGCGGCCTCGACCGCGTAGGCCTGGCGGAGGAATTCGTATTCCTCGCCCCAGTCGCCGAATTCGGTGTGCGCGGTGAGGCCGGACCAGTCCCCTTCGAGGCGAAACGATTCCGCCCACGCGACCCTCAAGGCGGGCGAGGCGGCCACCGCGGGCTCCAGGGTGGCCAGCCAGCGCAGGGCGTCGCGCGGCCGGTCGATCTGGTTCAACCAGCCGACCAATCCCAGGGCCCGGTCGGCGTCGCGCGCGCGGGTCTGCTCGAGCTTGGTCAACACCTCCGCGAAGCGTTCCGGGTCGCCGGCGGCGAGTTGGCGGAGGCAGACCGGCATGTCTTCGATCGCGCAGCGCGGGTGTTCGCGTAGGGCGTCGGCCAGCCGCAGGCGCTCGGCCGGGGTGCCGTTCGCGAGGGCGTCGCCGAGCAGGGCGCGCAGCGCGATCGCGCCCCATTCGGGATCGGCGGCGAACTTGGCCAACAATTCGCGGCCGCGGTTCTTTTCGGCCGCGTCGGTCGAGAGCAGGAGCAGGCGGCCGATGGGGACTTCGTCGAGCGGGCCGGGGCCGGCGATGCGCCGGGCGGTGGCGTAGCGGGAAAGCGCGCCGTCCCGGTCGCCCGCACGGCGCGCCAGTTCGCCGAGCAGACGCTGGGCCGGGGCGGAGGCGTCGCGGGTCTCGGGCGTCAGGCGCGCGATCGCCCGGCGCGCGAATTCGGGCCGGTCGGCGCGGAGCGCGTCGGTGGCCCACTCCAGCGCGACGGCGGCGTCGCCGGGCGCGAGGTCGGACGCGCGTGCGGAGCGATCCGCCGCGAGGTCGTGTCGGCCGGCGCGGCGCTCCAGCTCGGCCGCGAGGCGCCACACCTCGGGCAGCGTCGGATGGGAGATTAGCGCGCGGCGCACCTCGGCGGCGGCGTAGTCGAGCCGGCCGGTCTCCAGCCATTCGCGGGCGATCCGCACCGTCGAGCGTTCGCGCCACCACGGGTAAACCCAGACGCTGGCGATCCCGATCAGGGCCGCCCCGAGGGCGATGCCGTAGACGACGCGGCGCAGGCGGCGGTGGTCGTCCCAGGCGTCGGGCAGTTCCCACCACAATTCCCGGGGCGGCATCGCGCGCCAGGCGGCAAGGCGCCGGCCCCAGGTCGGGCGGGACGCGGAGTCGGGGGATTCGTTCGAGGAAGGAGGCATCGCCATGCGGTCGCCTCAGGCTCGCGCCGGCCGGGGGGATGGCGAGCCCGATGCGCGGCCGGCGATGATTCGACCCAGCCGGTGTTGCACCGGGCGGCGTTGCTCCGGAGTGAGCGGCGGCAGCGCGGGGAGCTCGGCGGCACGGGCGTCGCCCAGCAGGCGGGCGGCGACGGCGCGGGCCTCGTCCCAGCGCGCCCGCAGCGGCTCGGTGGCGAAGGGCAGGCCGGACGCGAGCGGGCCGGCGGCGGCGAGCCCGCGCAGGAAGCCCCGCCACTCGGTCAGCAGGCGGTCGATGTCGCCGCGCCCCGCCTGGGCGAATTCGGCCGCGAGGCCGTGGGCCAGCGCACCCCGGCTGGCGGTGCCCTCCGCGACGGCGCGGACGATGTCGCTCGCGCCGTGGCCGTAGCCGGGCGGCAGGCCCTCCTCGAGGTAGCCCTCGGCGTTTTCGCGGCGGTAGGTTTTTTCGCAGACCTGCACGAGGCGGCCAAGGCGGCGGGGGTTCGTGCCGGCGAAGCGGTCGCCCGCGAAGAGATTCGCACAGTCATGCAGGAGCGCCTCGACCGGGTAGCGGCGATCCTCCAAGCCGGCGGCGAGGGCCAGCCCCTCCGGGCCGAGGAAGATCGACGCGATCGCGCCGCGCGCGGTGAGGAGCAGGTGTTTGTCGAGCAGCCCGACGCGCTGCCAGCGCCAGAGCGGGGTCGGTTCGGGCGACAGGGCGAGGCAGTCCGGGCGCAGGGCGCAGTCGGCGCAGCCGGCGAAGGGCTCGCGGCGGCGGCGGACCAGGCGGGCGCGGCCCGTATCCGTGAGTTGGCGACAAGGCAGCGCGGCCGGATCGAGCGCGGCGGTGACCTCGGCGCCCATGGGAAAGGGTTCCGCCGTGAACAGCCGGCCGGCGGCGCCGCGCGCCAGGGCGAGGGCTGATTCGCCGGGTGGCAGGCCGCGCAGCAGGGCGGCCCAGGGCAGGGGCGCGGCGCGTTTCAGGCGCAGCGGGGCGGCGCGTCGCAGGCGAGGAGTGCGGCCCGAAACGAGCACGTAGCCGGTTTCGTCGAGGCCGCGGCGGCCGGCGCGGCCGATCATCTGGAGCAGTTCGTGCGGGGCGATGTCGCGTTCCAACGCGCCGACCCGGTAGGCGGCGGCGGTGAGCATGACGGAGCGAAGGGAAAAATTGATGCCCGCCGCCAGCCCGAGCGTGGCCACGACCACGCGGAGTTGTCCGGCCTTGGCCAGCGGCTCGACCAGGCCCGCGCGTTGCACGTAGCCCAGGCCGCTGTGGTGGTAGGCGACGCGGCGCTGGAGGAGCTTGGCCAGCACGGGCCCGGCCATCGACTCCTGCTCGGGGGTGAGCGGCAGCGGGTCGCCGAGCGGCAGTTCGCGGGCGAATTCCCGCGCCAGGCGCTCGGCGTCGGTCCGGTGCGGGGCGAACACCAGCACCGGGCCCAGGCCCTCGCGCAGCGCACCGGCCACGCGCCGCGTCCAGAAGCCCTCGATCTCGCGCGGGAAGCCCCGGGCGAGGTCGTCCACCTCGACCTCCTCCAATGGCACCGGGCGCGTGGCGGTGCGCACCACCTCGACGTCGCGGCCGAGGCGGGTCAGCCAGGCGGCGACGTCCTCGGGATTGGCCACCGAACCGGAGAGGAATAGCAGCTGCACCGAGGCGGACAGGGTGGCGATCACGCCCTCGTAGTGGTTGCCCCGGGCGGGGTCGCCGAGCCACTGGTATTCGTCGATCACCAGCAGGTCGGGCGGGGCGCCGGCGGCGCGGAGCAGGGTGCCTTGCGCGGCCTCGAGGGTGGCGACGACCACGGGCGCGTGGGGCGAGACGGAGAGGTCGCCGGTGGTGATGCCCACGCGCCAGCCGCGGGCCAGCCACTCGGCGTATTTGTCGTTGGCGAGGGCGCGGGTGGGGACGGTGAACACCGCGCGGCGGGCGAAGTTGCCCTGCTCGACGAAGCGCTCGAACACGTGGGTCTTGCCTGCGCCGGTGGGGGCGTCGACCACCACGTCGCGGCCGGCCTGGAGGGCGTGCACGGCGTCGCGCTGCCAGGCGTCCGGCAGCATTAGCGTTTGCAGGCCTTCGAGATCGCCGAGCCGCATGGGGCGCGAACCGTAGGCCCGGACGCGGTGTGGTCAAACACCGGGCGCGGCCGGCTTCAACGAGAGCGGGAGCAGGACGAGCAGGCCGGCGAGGAAGAAGCCGGCGTTGAGCAGGATGGCCTGGCGCACGTCGGTGGCGGTGGCGACCCAACCGAAGACCAACGGGCCCACGATGCCGGCGAGTTTGCCGAAAAAGCCCCAGTAACCGAAAAACTCCCCCGACCGGCCCGGGGGCGTGAGCGTCGCGACCACCGCGCGGCCGGCCGATTGCAGCGAGCCCATGGCCGCGCCGGCGAGGATGCCGACGAGGAAAAACTCGGTCTTGCCGGCGCAGCGCCAGGCCCAGACGCAGACCACGATCCACAGCGCCAGCGAGCCGATCAGGGCGATCTTGGCGCCGATCTTGTCCTGGAGGTAGCCGAAGCCCAGCGCGCCGGCCACGCCCGCGATTTGGAGGACGATGAAGAGCTGGATGATCTCCGCCTGGGTCATGCCGAGGGCCTGGGTCGCGAACACCGCCGCGAAGGCCACGACGGCGGACAGGCCGGCGAGAAAGAGCGTCATCGCGCCGAAAAACACCGCCAGGACGCGGTGACGCGGGAGTTCGCGGCGCATTTCGCCGAGCTGCGCGAAGGCCAGGCCGGCGAAGGTCTCGCCGGGCGCGAGCCGGCGAGGGCGGGCGCGCTCGCGCAGCAAGAACTGGGTCGGCAGGCTCGCCCCGAAGAAAAAGACGCCGGTCATCAGGAAGGTCCACGTCGCCGGCCAGTCCAGGACCTGGAGCATGACGAGCGCGAGAACGAGGCTGAGCAGGCCGCCGCAGTAGCCGAAGCTCCAACCGTAGCCGGAGATGCGGCCGGCGTTCTCCGGCGTGCTGATCTCGGGCAGGAAGGCGGAGCAGAGATTCTCGCTGAGCGAAAAGGCGAGGTTGGCCACGATGACCAGCCCGAGGGCGAGGGCGATCTCGCCCGGGCCGACGAAGGCCAGCGCGGCGGTGCCGAGCGAGCACACGATGGCGGAGGCGAGCAGGAAGGCCTTTTTGCGCGCGGTGGCGTCGGCGAGGGCGCCGAGCAGGGGTCCGAGCAGGATGGCGCCGAGTTGGGAGACGGCGAGGGCGGTGCCCCACCAGCCGGCCGCATGGGCGTCGCCGGCGGCGACGACCTGGGTGAAATACACCGCGTAGACGACCGTGATGATGATGGTGGTGAACGACGAGTTCGCGAAATCGAAGCAGCACCAACCGAAGATCTCGCTGCGTTTGACCGGCGGATACTCGGGCGCGGTCGGCGCCGGGTCGGCGGTCGGGTCGGAGGCGTTCATCGCGGTGGGAGCGTGGCGGCGCGCGCCCCGCTGGCAAACGTTGGTGACTTTTGTTCAAACCCTACGCTGAAACCGGGCTTGCTTGCGTTCCCGCTAAAGTCGGACCCTGTGCGCTTCGATACGTATAAATTATGTCCGCGCCCGCCTCTTCCTCCGCCGTCTCCAGCCCTCCCAGTTTGCTGCGCCGCCTCACGACCGCCGTGACGCAATGGATCGATTCCGACTACTGTCCCGACGGGGCGGAGAAGATGCGGGCCGAGCCCGACAAGGTCGATTGGGTGCGCGTGATGCCCTTCGTCATCCTCCACCTCGGCTGTCTCGGCGTGATCTGGGTCGGGTTCAGCGCCTTCGCCGCGTGGGCGGCCGTGTTTCTCTATTTCATCCGCATGTTCGCGGTGACCGGCATCCATCACCGGTATTTCTCGCACAAGACCTACTCCACCTCGCGCGCGGGCCAGTTTTTCCTCGCCCTTTGGGCCGGCACCACGGTGCAGCGCGGTTCGCTCTGGTGGGCCTACCACCACCGCCACCACCACCAGCACTCGGATGACCCCGAGGACGCGCACTCGCCCCATGTGCATGGTTTCCTTTGGTCGCACATCGGCTGGATCACCTCGCGCCGCAATTTCCCCACCGACTACACCAAGATCAAGGACCTAGCCAAGTTCCCCGAGCTGGTCTGGCTCAACCGCTTCGACCTCGTGGTGCCCATCCTCTACGCTCTCTCGATGCTCGGCTTGGGCATGCTGTTGGAGCGTTTCGCCCCCGGCCTCGGCACCAACGGCCCGCAGATGTTGGTGTGGGGCTTCTTCATCAGCACCACCGCGCTTTTCCACGGCACCGCCTGCATCAACTCGATGGCCCACCTCATGGGCAAACGCCGATTCAAGACCGACGACGACTCGCGCAACAGTTTTATCCTCGCGATCATCTGTCTCGGCGAGGGCTGGCACAACAACCACCACCGCTACCAGAGCTGCACCCGCAACGGCTTTTACTGGTGGGAGATCGATCCCACCTACTACGGCCTGAAGCTTCTCTCCTACACCGGTCTGATCTGGGGCCTCAAACCCGTGCCGCAGTCCATCCTCGAGGAGGGTATGCACGCCGACCACCATCGCTCCGTGGCCGCCTCCGAGCGCGCCACCGAGGTCCACGCCAATGTTTCCCTGCGCCAGGTCATTCCCGCCGCCGCCGCCATCGCGGTGGCCACCGCGACCGCCGCCCAAGCCGACCTGCCCAAGAAGGCCGATGGCCCCGCCATCCACAAGGATCTCAGCAGCGAGTTGGTAAAACCCAACAACCCTTCCGGCCCGACGGCCTGATTCTCCGGCGCGACCGGCGCGACAGGGCACGGCGTTTTCAAGCAGGGGGCCGCGCGGCCCCCTTTTTTGTGCGCTCACGGATTGCCGAACGCGCCCGGCGACGGCACTGATTGCTCCTTCTCTCCCTTTCATGCGCACCGCGATCATCGGCACCGGCATCGCCGGCCTCGGCACCGCCCACTTCCTGCACCGCGCGGGCGATGAGGTGACTTGTTTCGGCCCCGAGGCCTATGCCGGCGGCCATAGCAACACGGTCGAGGCGGTCGAGCCCGGCACCGGCCGCGCGCTGCCGATCGACACCGGGTTCATGGTGTTCAACCGCGTCACCTACCCGCAGCTCTGCCGGCTTTTCGAGGAGCTGAAGGTGCCGGTGAAGCCCACCGACATGAGCTTCGCGGTGAAGGACCTCGACACCGGCCTGGAGTGGTGCGGCTCGTCCCTCAACCACCTCTTCGCCCAGCGCAAAAACCTCCTCAGCCCGCGCTTCATCCGGATGCTGCTCGCGGTGAAACGCTTCAACGAGGAGGCCGTCGCCGCGCTGAAGGCGGCCGAGGCCGGCGGCGCGCCCATCACCGAGAGCCTGGCCGAATACGTGCGGCGGCGCGGCTACGGGAAGGATTTTTGGGATCTTTATCTGGTGCCGATGAGCAGCGCGGTCTGGAGCACGCCGCCGGAGCGCATGCTGGCCTTCCCGGCGGCGAGCCTGCTGCGGTTTTTCCACAACCACGGTTTCCTCGGCCTCGACACCCAGCATCCCTGGTGGACGGTCGCCGGCGGCTCGCGCGAATACGTGCGCCGGCTGGTCGCGCCCTTCGCCGACCGGCTACGGCTCGGCTGCGCGGTCAGCCGGGTGGTGCGGCATGGTCCGGGTCGCGGCGTCACGGTCTTCACCGCCGACGGCGCGGCGCACGCCTTCGACCGCGCGGTGGTGGCGGCCCACGCCGACGACGCCCTGCGCCTGCTGGTCAATCCGACCGCGGACGAGACCCGCCTGCTCGGGGCCTTCCACTACCAGTCCAATGTCGCCACTCTGCACACCGACGCGAGCGTCATGCCCCGGGCGCGCCTCGCGTGGGCGAGCTGGGTGTATCAGGTTTCCCGCGACCGCGCCGGCCGCATCACCCCCGCCACGCACTACTGGATGAACCGCCTCCAGGGCGTCAGCGACCGCGAGCGTTACTTCGTCTCGATCAACCGGCCCGAGCAGATCGATCCGGCCAAGGTGATCAAAACCATCGACTACACGCATCCGCTCTTCGATCTCGGGGCGCTGGCCGCGCAGGGCGAGCTGCCCGCGCTCAACGCCGCCGCGCGCGGCGCGACGGAGACGTATTTCGCCGGCAGCTATTTCCGCTACGGTTTCCACGAGGACGCTTTCCTCAGCGCGGTGCAGCTGAGCGAACTGTTGCTCGGCCGCGATCCCTGGGCCTGAGCGGGTCGTCGGGCGCCGCGCCCTTCGCTCAGCCGGCGTCGAGGTCGATCAGGATCTCGCGCGGGCTGGAGCCGTTTTCCGGGCCGACCACGCCGCGCTCCTCCATCAGGTCCATGATGCGGGCGGCGCGGTTGTAGCCGATGCGCAGGCGGCGCTGGAGCGTGCTGGTGCTGGCGCGCTTGGTGGCGCGGAGCACGCCCATGGCCTTCTTGTAGAGCTTCTCGTCGTCCTCGCCGTCTCCGTCGTCGTCCGGCTCGTCCTCGTCGTCGGAGTTCGCGGCGGCGTCGTCCTCGATCTGGTTTTGCACGTTCTCGGCGTATTTCGGCGGGCCGTTGCGTTTCAGGAACTCTACGAACTCGGCGACCTCCTCGTCGGACACAAACGCGCCTTGGGCGCGGACGAGACGGGAGCTGCCGGGGGGCGAGAACAGCATGTCGCCGCGGCCGATCAGGGTGTCGGCGCCCTTGCCATCGAGGATGGTGCGGGAGTCGACCTGCGAGGCGACCTGGAAGGCGATGCGGGAGGGGAGGTTGGCCTTGATTACGCCAGTGATGACGTTCACTGACGGGCGCTGGGTGGCGATGATCAGGTGGATGCCGGCGGCGCGGGCGAGTTGGGCGAGGCGGGCGATGCTGGTCTCGATCTCGGCCGGGGCGACCATCATCAGGTCGGCGAGCTCGTCGATGATCGCGACGATGTAGGGCAGGCGGGCGGGCAGCTCGGCGATTTCCTCGTCGGTGGCGGCCGCAGGATCCAGGCCGGCGAGGCCGGGCTGGGCGGCGTCGGGCGCGGGGGCGGCGGATTTTTTGCGGGTGTTGAAGCCGACGATGTTGCGCACCCCGACCTTGGCGAAAATCTGGTAGCGCATCTCCATCTCGCCGAGTAGCCACTTCAGCGCGGACGGCACCTTTTTCGGTTCGGTGACCACCGGGATCAGCATGTGCGGCAGGCTGTTGAACACCTTCAGCTCGACCACTTTCGGGTCCACCATGATCAGGCGCAGGTCGCGGGGGCTCTTGCGGTAGACGATGGAGGCGATGATCGAGTTGATGCACACCGACTTGCCCGAGCCGGTGGCGCCGGCGATGAGCAGGTGGGGCATCTTGGCCAGGTCGGAGATGAGGGGTTTGCCGGAGACGTCCTTGCCGAGGGCGATGGGGATTTCGGCCTTGGCCGACACCCAGTCCTCCGACTCGAGGATCTCGCGCATGCCGACCGGGGTGGGCGTGCGGTTGGGGATTTCGACGCCGACGGCGGCCTTGCCCGGGATGGGGGCGAGGATGCGGACCGACTGGGCGCGCATGCCGAGGGCGATGTTTTTGTCCAGGTTGGCGATCTTCTCGACCCGCACGCCGGGGGCGGGGACGACTTCGTAGCAGGTGATGACCGGGCCGACGTGGATCTCGCCCGGACTTACGGTCACGCCGAATTCGCCGAGGATGCGCACGAGGTCCTCCATGTTGCGCAGGTGCTCGGTGTCGGAGTCGGCCGAGGCGGGTCGGGCCTGCTCCTTCAGCAGGGTGAGGGGCGGGAACTGGTAATCAGAGTCGGATTCGGGCAGGGCCGGCGACTTGGCCTTTTTGGTCTCCTCGGGCTTTACGATGGCAACCGCGCCGCCGGCGGCGGGCGACGGGACGGGGGAGGCGAGCGGTTCCGCCCGGAAGGGGGCGACGGTGACCGGGCGGGCTTCAAGGGCGGGCTCCGGCGCGGGGCGGGCGGGAGGCGGGACGGGTTCGATCGGGGCGGCGGCTTCGGCGGGTTTGGCGAACGGCGAGCGGGACGGCGGGCGGTTGGGATCCTTGGCGATCTCAAGCTTTTTGGGCGCGGGCGGGGCGGGCACGCGGTCGGCGGGCACGGCGCGGGCGGCGTCGATTTTGCGTTTTTCCTCGGCGGCGCGGAGTTCGGCGCGAAGTTTTTGCTCCTGCACGCGTAGCTCCTTGCGCTCCGCCCGCCAGTTTTGGAAAAAGTGCAGGGCCTTGTCGAATTCCGCGCCGATGTCGGCGGTGAGGATAAAGATCAGGCTGAGAAAGTAGATCAGCCCGAGCACCACCGCCGAGCCGAAGCCGCCCAGCGGGGCCGCGAGCATGTCGCGGTAAATCCAGCCGCCGACGTGCCCACCCAGGTCGTGGGTAAAATAGTCGCCCTCGAAGCTGTGGATCTCGGTCGCGAACATCGCCGCCAGGCCCGCGCCGCTGAACAAGCCGACGAACAGGGCGCAGATGCGGGCCACGCCGACTTGTTTTGCGTTTCGGATCGAGATGTAGGTCAGCCAGAAAAGACCGCCGGGAATGAACCACGACACGACCCCGAACCACGAAAAGCAAATGAATGACGTATCCGCCCCGATCCAACCGACCGCGTTTTTCTCCAAGGCCGGGATGCGCACATACTCGGTCTGGGACGGCTCGTAGTCGAGGAAGGCCACCGCCAACAACATGCCGATGATAAAGCACGCGCTGGCCGTCGCCCAACGCGGGCGGTGGCGCGGAGCCTGGAAGGAGGGGCCGATGTTTGGGTTTGAACTCGCGGCTTTCGACATGTGACGTGAGACGCGTTTCGCGGCCCGGTTTTTACATTTCGGCTCATTCCACGGACCGGTCAAAGGCTTTTCCGTTCCTCCCTCCACTTACCTATCCTTCCCGTTCCGCCATGAATGACGTTTTACGTTTTCAACCCCTTTACCAAGAACGAGTCTGGGGTGGACGTGGCTTTGAAACCGCGCTCGGACGCGAATTACCCGGCCGGGCCCCCATCGGCGAGGCCTGGGAGATTGTCGACCGCCCCGAGGCCCAGTCCGTGATCAAGGGCGGAGCTCTCGCCGGCAAAACCCTCCGCGAAGCGATCAAGACCCGCGCCACCGCCATCCTCGGCCCCGGCTGGGACCCCGATCGGCCTTTTCCCATCCTGGTCAAATGGCTCGATTGCCGCGAACGCCTCAGCCTCCAGGTCCATCCGCCCGCTTCGGTCGCGCCAAGTCTCAAGGGCGAGCCCAAGACCGAGACCTGGTTCATCGCCGACACCCAACCCGGGGCCGGCCTGATCGTGGGCCTGAAAAAAGGCGTCACCCGCGCCCAGTTTGAAAAGAGCTTGGCCGACAATACCTTGGAGTTGTTGGTGCATCGGTTTCCGGTCGCCGAGGGCGACAGCATCCTCGTGCGCAGCGGCCAGATCCACGCCATCGACGGCGGCAACCTCATCCTCGAGATCCAACAAAACTCCGACACGACCTACCGCGTCTACGATTGGGGCCGGGTTGGGCTCGACGGCAAACCCCGCCAGCTCCACGTCGAGCAGTCGCTGGCCTCGATCAAGTGGGACGACTTCGAGCCCGCGCCGGTGCGGGGGGCGCCGACCTCGGGCGTGATCGCCGAATGCCCCGAGTTCCGCATTCGCCGCGTCGTGCTTGATGCCGGCGAGACCCTGCGTTTCGCGTCCGGCGAGCAGGCCCGCATTCTCAGCGTCGTGACCGGGGAGCTCACCGGTTCCGGCAAGGGCGGCCTCGCCCGCGGGGAAAACGCCGTGCTGCCCCACTCCGGCGAGTTCACCTTCAAGGCCGTCGCCGCCTCGCTCGTGCTGGTGACGGAAAACTTCGCCGGCCACGTCGATTGATGTCCGTTTCCGCGCCGGGTTCGATTTCGATCCCTTGGGCCCCGCGTCGAGGCGGCGTGCTCGGGACCGTCCTCGCGGGTCTGGCGGTGGCGGCGGCCTGCGTCGTCCTCGGCTGGATGTTGCTCCTGCCCGTCGTGGCGCAATCGCGTTTCAGCGCCGCGACCGGGGCCGACCTGCGGCTGCAAGGCCTGATGGGCGATCCTTTCGCCGGCCGAGTCACCGTGACCGGCTGGACCCTGCGCGCCGACCCTTCCCCGGGCTCCGCCCTGCTCGCCCTGGGCGGCGCGGCCGAATTGATCGCCCCCGGCTGGCGTGCCGCCTGGACCGCCGAGACCGCCGTGCCGCTCGTGATCGAGTCCCTCGACCTCCATCTCGCCGAGGCCCGGCTCGCGCCCGACGCGCAAGGCCGTTGGCCTCTGCTCGCCGCCCTGGCCGCGCTCGGCCTGCCCTACGAGGCCGGCGGTCGAATCGGTTCCGACGTCGCGCCTCTGCGCATTGTCCGCCTGCGTCTCACGGTCAACACGGTCGTGGTGCGCGACGCCGCCACCGGTCGCGAGGTGGCCCGGCCCATCGCCTGGAGCGGGGAGTTTCGCGATCTCGACCACGCCCGGCCCGTCGTCGCCGCCCTCCTCGCCGCCGCCCGGCGGGATTGAAGGGAAAGCGGGGTGGAGAGCCGGCCCGCAGCCCGCGCGCCTGCGCCCTTGCGCGGGCCGAATTGTTGTTATCTTCTCGGCCTTTTTCCATGAGCCAGAACGAATCCGCCCAACCGTCCCCCGCCCAACCGGAACCCGCGCCCGCCCCCGAGCCGGCCGCCGCCGCGCCGGAACCCGCGCCCGCGCCGGCCGCCGATTTCGAGGCCAAACTCGCCGCCGCCAAGAAGGAGGCCGCCGACAACTACGATCGCTACGTTCGCTCCGTCGCCGACCTCGACAACTACCGCAAGCGCGCCGTCCGCGACCGCGAGGACGCCGCCCACCGCGCCGCCACCCGCATCCTTGAGGACCTGCTGCCCGTGCTGGACAACCTCGCGCTCGGCCTGCAGGCCGCCAAGGCCTCCACCGCCGACCTGAAGACCCTCGTCGGCGGCGTCGAGATGGTCGGTCAGCAGCTCAAAACCGCCCTCGCCGGTCACGGCCTGGTCGAGATCGCGCCCCTCGGCAAACCCTTCGACCCCAACCTCCACGAGGCCATCGCCCAGCAGCCCCACGCCGACTTCGCCGTCGACCACATCGCCGCCGTAGTCCGCACCGGCTACACCTTGAACGGCCGCCTGGTGCGCGCCGCCAGCGTGGTCGTTTCCACCGGCGCCCCCGCCGATCCCGCCGTCGGCGTGGTCGTCTGATCGATCCCCGAGCCCGTCCTTTTTCAACCACGCCGCCCTCCGTCATGGCCGAAGAAAACTACTACACCCTCCTTGGCGTCGAAAAGGGCGTCACGGAGGAGGAACTCAAGAAGGCCTACCGCAAGAAGGCCGTCCAATTCCACCCGGACAAAAATCCCGGCAACAAGGAGGCCGAGGAGATGTTCAAGAAGGTCTCCGAGGCCTACGAGGTGCTGAAGGACCCGCAGAAACGCGCCGCCTACGACCAATACGGCCACCGCGCCTTCACCCAGCAGGGCGGGGCCGGCCCGCGTGGGCCCGGCGGCGGTGGCGGCGGGGGTTTCCACGATCCCTTCGACATCTTCCGCGAGGTCTTCGGCCAGCAGGGCGGGGGCGGCGGAGGTGGCGGCATTTTCGACCAGATGTTCGGCGGCGGGGGCGGCGGTTCGGACCGCGACGGCTCCGACCTGCGCTACGACCTCGAGATCACCCTCGAGGAGGCCGCCAACGGCATCGAAAAGGAAATCTCTTTCCGCCGTCTGCACGCCTGCGAGCGGTGCGACGGCTCCGGGGCCGAGCCCGGCTCGAAGAAAGTCACCTGCCCGACCTGTCGCGGCTCCGGCCAGATCCGCCGTAGTGGCGGCATCATCACCTTCGCCCAGGCCTGCCCGACCTGCGGCGGCGCCGGTCAGAAGATCGAGAAGGCCTGCACCGCCTGCCGCGGCGAGGGCCGCGTGCCCAAGGCCGCCAAGGTCAACGTCCGCATCCCGCCCGGGGTCGACACCGGCACGCGTCTGCGCTCGTCCGGCAACGGAGAATCCGGCCTCGCCGGGGGCCAGAACGGCGATCTCTACATCGTGCTCAGCGTGAAGGCGCACGAGCTGTTCGAGCGCCAGGACGACGACCTCTTCTGCGAGATCCCGATCAAGTTCACCCTCGCCACCCTCGGTGGTTCGCTCGAGGTGCCGACGCTCTTCGGCAAGGCCACCGTCAAAGTCCCCGCCGGCACTCAGAGCGGCACCACTTTCCGCCTGCGCGGCAAAGGCATGCCTTCCCTTCGACAGCGCGGCGCACAGGGCGACCAGCTCGTGCGTGTCCAAGTTGAGGTCCCGACCAAGCTGAGCTCCGAACAGGAAAAACTGCTGAAGGAGTTCGCCCGCGTGAGCGGGGACGCGGACCACCCCACCGGCGCGGGCTGGTTCGAGAAGGCGAAAAAGTTTTTCTAGGGCCAAACCGGGCCGGCCCACGGACGGCGACGTGGCCATGCCGCCGTCCGTGGGGGACCGGGGCGGATCAGAGTTTGTAGAATTGCTCCCAATCCGGGCGCGGCGGCGGGCCGTCGAGGAGGGCGTCGGCCACGGCGTGGTTCGTGATGCGCCGGGTGGCGGGATCGAAGGTGAGGTCCGCGTTGACCCGTTGGGCGATGATGCCGAGGGCCATGGCCTGGCAGAGCGGACCGGCGACGGCGAAGTTCGAGCGGGTCTTTTCCCGGCTCTGGCAGGCGAGCAGGAAATTGGCGAAGTGGTTGGACGGGCTCTTCGGGACCTCGGGGAGGCGGGACGCGATGTCCTTGGCCTGTTCCGAGGGGAGAATGGACAAGGTGCTCCCGTGGCTGCCGCCCTTGAAGGTCAGGCCCTCGCCGTAGATCACCTTGCCGGGCGGGAGCGTCACCGGGGCGTTCGCGCCGGCGGAGGGCGGCGGGATGTTCGGGTCGACCACGGCGGCGCCGAAGTTTTCCGGCAGGGGCGGGAGGTTTTTCCGGCCGTCATACCAGGCGAGCTCCACCGGGGGCAGGGGGCCGCGTGCGGGAAACTTGAATACGAGGGTCGAGGCCTGGGGGAAGATGAGCGGGCTGTGGCCCTCGAGCGTGGCCTTGATCTCGGTTGGCAAACCGAGCCGGAGGAACTCGTGGGCGGTGTCGAAGATGTGCGCGCCCCAGTCGCCGAGGGCGCCGTTGCCAAAGTCGAACCATGAGCGCCAGTCGCCGTTTTGATAGCCGACGTTGTAGCGGTGGGGCGCGGCGGTGGCGAGCCAGGCGTCCCAATCCAACGCGGCCGGCACGGGTTGCTCGGGCAGGTAGTCCGCGACGTTCATCCCGTGCCAGCGGCGCGAGTTGTTCATGAACGCGGTGATCTTGGTGACGTTCTTGATCACGCCGGCCTCGGTCCAGGCCTTGAACTGGAAGTAGTTCGCCTCGGAATGGCCCTGGTTACCCATTTGCGCGGCGACTTTGTATTTCCGCTCGGCCGCCATCATGAGTTCGAGCTGGCGGTAGCTGTGGGCCATCGGCTTCTCGACGTAGACGTGCTTGCCGAGCGACATCGCGAGCATGGTCACCGGGAAGTGGGAAAAGTCCGGCGTGCCGACGCTCACCGCCTCTATGCCGTCGCCCATTTGGTCGAACATGCGGCGGAAATCCTGGAAGCGTCGCGCGTCGGGGAACAGCTTCATTATCTCCTCGGTGTGAGGCGCGCCGAGGTGGGTATCGCAGAGCGCGACGATCTCGGCCAGGCCGGTGGCGTGGAGGGCCTTGATGATGTCGCGACCGCGGTTGCCGATGCCGACGCAGGCGAGTTTCACCTTTTGGCCGGGGCCGGTTTTCAGGCCGGCGGGGGCGTCGGACGAGGCGGCCCGGAGGACGCGCGGGGCGAGGACGGCGACGGCGCCGGCGGCGAGGGTGCCGCGGAGGAAGGCGCGGCGGGGCGGGGAGGCGGGGCGGGAGGACATGGGGGCGGGGGTTAGCGGGCGGCGGGGACGCGGATCTTGAGGTTGCGGAACGATACGGCGTCCCCGTGGTCCTGGAGCAGGATGGGGCCGTCGGTCCAAAGGCCAAAGCCGGCGATTTTGTTGTATTTGCTTTTGGCGACAGCTTCCCGGAAGGCGGTCGAGTCGCGATCGTAGGCGACGACGAGGGCGCCGTTCAGCCAGTGCTCGACGCGCCGGCCGGTCGCGATGACGCGGCCGGCGTTCCACTCGCCGACGGGGTTGGGCTTTTTGCCCGCGTCGGCGGGGATGAGATCGTAGAGGGAACCAAGGGTGCGGTTGCCGTCGCGGCCGAGTTTGGCGTCTGGATGAAGGGCGTCGTCGAGCATCTGGAACTCCAGGCCGATGGCGGAACCGACCGCGACGGGCGCGCCGGCCGGGGAGATGGCGGGAAGCTCGGGCTGGACGAAGTATTTCACGCCGCTGTTCGCGCCGGCGGAGAGCTTGAACTCGAACGTCAGCTCGAATTCGGAAAACCGTTCGCGGGTGATGATGTCGCCGCCGCCGCGCGACTCCGCGCCGCCGCTCGGGTCGACCGAAAGCACGCCGTCGCGCATGACCCAGCCGCGGGTCGGAAAACGTTCGTCGCGCGCGCCACGCCAGCCGGTGTCGGTGGCGCCGTCCCAGAGCAGGCGCCAGCCCTCGGCTTTTTCGGCGGCGGTGAGGGTGTTGGCCGGAGCGGCCGCGGCGGGCTCGAGCTCGGTGATGGTCAGGTTGCGCCAGCGGACCTCGGCGCCGGCGCGGCCGACGTCCTTGCCGATGGAGTGGACCTGCAGCGCGATGAAACCGCGAGGGGTCACGGCGTCCCCGAACACGGCGCGGGGTTCGCCGTTGAGCCAGGTCTTGATCACGGGGCCCACCGCCTCGAGACGCACGTGGTTCCAGCCGTCGGTTTTGGAATGCGTGCGGCCTTGGGCGGTGAAGGCGGAGGCCTCGCCGCCCGCGAGGCCGGGGTAGAGCCAGCCGCGCCGGGCCTCGTCGTAGACGCCGGCGGTCCACCAGCGGTCTTTCTTTGGATCGACGTCGATCTCGAGTTGATAGCCGTGAACTCGGCCGGCGGGAATTTTGACGACCTTTTTTCCAGGGGCGTCGAACTCGAGGTCGCGGTCGAGGGCCTGGCTGCGGAACTGCACGCCGGAGTTGAGCGAGGGATCGACCTTGAATTCGAATTCGAGGGCGAAGTCGCCGTAGGTTTTTTCGGTGCAGAGAAAGGAGTTTGGCGTGTCGACCACGGAGCGGCCGACGATCTGGCCGTCCTCGACGGAGTAGGCGGCTTTCCCGCCGCGCTGCACCCAGCCCGAGAGGTCGCGGCCGTTGAAAAGGGCGACGGCGGGGCCGGCGGCGGAGTGGATGGGTGAGGCGAGCGCGGCGAGCGCGAGAACGAACCAGGCGGGGATTTTCATGGGGTTAAGAACCGAGGGGCGGACAAAGTTGGGTCTGGCCGAGATGACGGGGACCGGCAGCGGAGTGGAGCTGGCAACCTTTTCAGGCGAAGGCGGCGACGCCGTCGCGCAGCGGAGGACGGGCCAAGGCGTCGGCCTCGGGGTTGCCGATCGCGCGCATCGACGCGCGGTCCCAGCGGACGGGGTGGCCGGTGCGCTGGGCGAGTTGGCCGAGCAGCACGACCTCCGTGAGGGGCGCGCCGTAGTCGAAATTCGCGTCGGATTGACGACCGTCGCGAATCGCATCGAGCCAGTCGTCGAAATGGCTGCCCTTGGGCCGGGGCAGGTAGGCCGGCGGGCGGTGGGCGAGGACGTCGGCCTCGCGCTCCGATGGGAAGATACGCGGGGTGGAGCTGGCGCGCATGTCGGGGATGAAGGCCGTGCCGTCATCGCCGACGAAGGCCATTCCGTTCGGCGAGGTGGCGATCAGTTCGGCGGGCAGGCGGGGCACGGATTCGGGCCGTAAGAAGGCGCCGTCACGGGTGCCGTTGCACCAGTGGACGACGAGCGGCGGGCGGACTCCACGGGCGGGAAAATCCCAGCGAACGCGCGACCAGGGTGGGGCGGTGAAGGCGTTGCGCCAGGGCGTCTCGGCCTCGACGAGGTCAGGGAAACCGGCCTCGAGGGCGAACTCGATCACGTCGAACATGTGCGCTCCGATGTCCCCGAGGGGTCCGGTGCCGAGGTCCCACCAATTACGCCAGCGGTTGGGGACGTAGAGCGGGCTGTAGGGTCTGGAGGGGCGGTCTGCCAGCCAGAGACCCCAGTCCAGGGTCGGCGGCGGGATCTCGCCCGGCGCAAGGGCGTCGGCGGAGCCGTAGCGGGCGGGCTGCATGCGGTCGGTCCAGAGGTGGACGGCGCGCACCGGGCCGATCGCGCCGGCGTCGAGCCACTCGCGGAGCACGCGCAGCGCGCCGTTGCGATGGCCCTGGACGCCCAGTTGGGAGCGGACCCCATGTCGGCGTGCGGCGGCCGCCAGGTCGCGGCATTCCCAGATCGTGGTCGCGAGTGGTTTCTCGACGTAGACGTTCAGCCCGGCGGCCATGACCGCGCGGGCGATCGGGTGGTGGGAGTGGTCGGGGGTGGAGACCACCACGCCGTCGAGCCCGCCGGCGTGCGCGTCCAGCAGGCGGCGAAAATCGCGTAAACGCGGCACGTCGGGGAAATCCCGATACACGGGCGCGGCCATGGCGTCGTCCACGTCGGCGAAGGCGACGAAGCGGTGGCCGGCGAGGCCGCGGAGGTTGGAGCCGCCCTGGCCGCCGACGCCGACGAAAGCCAGGCGCATCGGGTCCGGGCGGGGCCTGGCGACCGGTTTGGTTGCGGATGGCTCGGATCGGGCCAGGGGCCCGGCGAGCGCTCCGGCGCCGAACAACGCCAACGTCCGCAGGGCTTTTCGGCGGGAAGGGAGTGCTCTCATGACGGGGCTCAAGCGGGCCGGACCAGGCGCCAGACGGCGCGGGCGCGGACGATGGTTTCCTTCAGCACAGCGGGGGTCAGGGCCTGCTTGGGGTCGTCGCCGATGCCGCGACCGGGCTCGACATGGGCCTCGATACAGAGGCCGTCGGCGCCGTAGGCGACGGCGGCGAGAGCGCAGGCCGGCACGTAGGCGGCCTTGCCGACGGAGTGGGATGGATCGACGACCACGGGCGCCCAGGTTTTCTCCTTCAGCAGCGGAGTGATGCTCTCGTCCGGGTGGTTGCGGTAGCCGTCGAGCGCGGGGGCGGTGCCGCGCGGGCAGAGCAGCACGTTCGGGTTGCCCTGGCTCACGATGTATTCGGCGGCGGAGATGAATTCGGAGATCGGGCCCATGTGCAGGCCGCGTTTCAACAACACCGCCACGGGCCGGTCGGCGACGGCGCGGCCGATGGCGCGCAGGAGGGAGTAGTTGAGGGCGTTGCGGGCGCCGACCTGGAGGGTATGAACCCCGGCGTCGAGCGCGAGGCGGAGCTGTTCCTCGTCCATCACCTCGGCGTCGACCGGCAGGCCGGTCTGGCGGTGAGCCTCCATGAGAATCTCGAGCGATTTCACCTCGCCCTGAAACGAGTAGGGGTTGGTGCGGGGTTTCCACACGCCGCCGCGCAGGGCCTGGGCGCCGGCCTCCTTCACCGCGTGGGCGGTTTCGAGGAAGAGCTGCGGGTTCTTCGGGTCGATCGTGCAGGCGCCGGCGATCACGAACAATTCCGCGCCGAGGGTGACGCCGCCGACGCGCACGCGGTGGGAGGCGAGGTCGGAGCGGCGGTCCATGAGCTTGTGGGGCGACTGGATGCGGTCCACGCGTTCGACGAAATCGAGGCCCTCCAGCCGATTGATCAACAGGTCGTCGCGTTCGTCGCCGACCAGGGCGTAGATCGACCTTTCGGTGCCGACGATGGTCTGGATGCGGCAGCCGAAGGCGGCGGCGATCTCGGTGACGATGGCGACTTGCTCGGGCGTGAGGCGGGGGGCTTTGGGCAGGATCATGACGACGGGGAAGCGGCGAGGCTGGAGGGTCGCCGGCGCGGCGGCGATGGTTTTGCGTGGTCGGGCGAAGGCGGATAAGCCGGGGGTTGCGGTCGGCGGCGGTGGCGGCTGGGCTGGGCGGATGACATCCGGGCGCGAAGCGAACGAGGCGGGGGCGGCGGAGAATTCCCCGCCGGGGCGCCCGCGCATCTTTATTCTAAATGCGGCGCTGGCGGGCGCGGAGGGCAACACGGCGCGCTGGCTGGCCCGGGCGCGGGCGGAGCTGGCGAATCGGGCCGAGCTTGACGAGGCGGTGCTGGCTGGACCGGGGGCGGAG
>JAIXVP010000372.1 GCA_027482905.1 Opitutaceae bacterium | reverse complement strand
CGTCGGTCTCGATGAGAACCTCGTGTTTCTCCGCCATCGTGCCGGTGTAGGCGGCGATTTTTTTGATGGGCAGCGGCTTGGTCCAGCGGGCCTCGTTATATCGTTTGCCCACCTTGACCGTGGCCTCGCGGCCGTTGGCGAGGAAGTATTCCGTGGTTTCCCACGTGTTTTTCAGGATGACGCCGAGGTAGGCGGCCAGCGCGAAGGCGAGGGCGAACCAGAAGAGTTTTTTCATGCGGGGAAGGGGACGGTTGCCGGCGGCGCGCTGGTTTAAGCCCGCCGCCGGCGCGGGCGTCAACCGGCGCGTGCGCGGGGTCGCGGCGAAAAACGTCGCCCGCGCGCCGGCTTTGCGGTTTGCCCGTCGGCCAACCGCACCATGAACCGCGCCTCGTCCGCCTCCGCCCCTCCCCCCTCCGCGCCCCCGTCCGATCCCGACGCGGACGGCGACGACGAGAGCCTGCTCCAGGCCGCGCCCGCCCCGGGCGGCGGACGCCAGCTGCCGCCGCCTGTGCCGCCGGCCGAGCGTCCGCGCCCGTGGGTGCAGCTCAAGTATTTCACCTTCCAGCCCGCCATTTTCCCGCGCCTGATGGGCGAGGCCTCGCCCGACGCGCGCCCGGGTGATCTGGTCAACGTCTACGACAAGGGCGGCCAGCCCCTGGGCATCGGCGTCTACAATCCTCGCGCCAAGATGGTCCTGCGCGTCGTCGCCCACGGGGCCGACGCCCAGCTCGGCGAGGCCTACTTCGAGACCGCCCTGCGCCGCGCCGTCGCCCTCCGGCGCGAGACCTTCAAACTCGACGAAACCACCGACGCCTACCGCCTGGTCAACTCCGACGGCGACGGCCTTTCCGGCCTGATCGTCGACCGCTACGCCGACACCCTGTTGTGCGAGGTGACCAGCTTCGGCATCGCCCGCCGCCTGCCCGGCTGGTTGCCTTTGCTCCATGAGCTGGCCGGGACGAAATTCGCGCGCGTCCACGTCGACCACGACCTCGGCTCGCTCGAGGGCATCAAGCCCAGTTGGTTCAACGAGACCAACGCCGCCGCCCCCGCCCGGGTGAAGATCCGCGAGCACGGCATCCGCTACGAGGTGGACTTCGCCGAGGGCCACAAGACCGGCTTTTTCTGCGACCAGCGCGAGAACCGCCGCCTACTCGCGAAGTTCACCCGCGGCGCCCGCGTGCTCGACCTGTGCTGCTACAGCGCGGGGTTTTCGCTCAACGCCAAGCTCACCGGCGGGGCCGAGGACGTCACCGCCGTGGATCTCGACGAGGCCGCGCTCGCCCAGGCGAAGCGCAACGCCAACCTCAACCAGGCGCGTATCAAATTCGTCCATACCGACGCCTTCGCCTACGCCCGCCAGATGGCCCAGAACGGCGAGAAGTGGGACGTCGTCGTGCTCGACCCGCCCAAACTCATCTTCACCCGCGAGGCCGCCGGCAACGCCGAGGGCCGCCGCAAATACGAGGACCTCAACCAGCTCGCCCTCGCCTTGGTGAAACCCGGCGGCGTGTTCGTGACCTGCTCGTGTTCCGGCCTGCTCTCGCTGGAGGATTTCGAGGAGCACGTGATCAAGGGCGCGCACCGCCTCAACCGCCGCCTCCAGTTCTTCGAGCGCACGGGCCCTGGTGCCGACCATCCGGTCTATTCGAACTGCCTCGAAAGCCGCTACCTCAAGCTGCTCTGGGCAAGGGTCTGGTGAATCGTTGGCTCCCCCGGCCGGCGCTTCACGCGCCCGCGCCGGTCAGCAGGTCGAGGACCTTGCCGCCGTAGCGCCGGAAGGTCTCGACCACGATCGCGCCCCAGAAGATGAAGTATCCGATGGTGAAAAGGAAGAGGCCGTAGCCGGCGAGCACGCCCGCGCCGTCGCGTTTGAGCGCGGCGAAGGTCATGACCACCGCGACCAGCGCGGGGAGCGTGTTGGTGAAGGGCGGCAGCGGCGGGAGCGGGATCATCAGGAGCAGGGCGGCCAGGATCACCACGGCGGTGTGCAATCGGAGCTTCCACTCCGCGTCGACCAGCAGGCGGAGGCGGCCGGGGCGAAGACGGCGCTCCAGCCAGCCCACCAGTCGGGCGCTGGCGGCGAGCAGGTTGGCGAGAAAAGCCGGCGGCAGCACCACACGACGCAGACGCCCCGGCAGCCAAGGTGGCAGGCCGGCGAAGTAGCGCGCGGCGAGCAGCAGGATGACCAGGCCGAAGGGAGTGGAGAGGCCGGGGATGCTGACCGGGGTGGAGAAGGGCAGGGCGCAGATCACGACCAGCAGGGCCGACGCGCTCGCGCCCAGCGAGTCGAGGACTTCGCCCAGCGGTGTCGGGCGGTTCGCGAAGCGGGCGGCGAGCGCCTGCAGCGCCTCCCCGAGCCGGTGGTCGGCGAGCGCGGCGGGTGGCGTGGGCGGCGGAAAATCGGCGGGGGTGGCGGAGTGCACGGCTCACGAGGTTTTCCGGCGGCCGGGGATGAGGCGAGGCGTTTGCGGAGAAAAAAGACGCCCGTCGTTGCCTGCGCGCCGGCAGCCCCGCAGGGTGGGGCCATGAACCCCAGTTCCACCTGGACCGCCCCCCTCCGTCCGCTCGGGCGCGCGGTCGAGCGCCTGCTGGACCGGGCGCTGTGCGTCCTCGGCGCGGTCGGGCTCTCGCAGGCTCCGGAGTTTTTCCAACAATACCTGCAACGTCTCGGCGGGCACCTCGACGAGGCCCGCTTGGCGCTCGCGCGCTACGAGGCGGTGGCGCGCGAGAGCGGCATCACCCTGGCGCAACTGATCGAGACGACGCGTGCGCAGGCGGCGGCCCCGGTGGCCCGGCTGGGCGATGTCATGGCCGAGGCGCTGGCGCGGGTGCAAAAACTGGAGGCGGCCGAGGCGGCCCTTCGCGGGGCCTCGTTGTGGGAACGGCCGTTCGTCTTCCTGCGGCACGTCGACACCGACATCGCGGCGCGGGCGTGGGCGGTGTTTAAACCGGCCGTGCCGGTCACGACCGAGGGCCTGGTCTACGCCGTCGTCGGCATGGCGCTGGCGCTGGCGCTGTATCAGCTGCTCGTGGTTCTGCCGGGCCGCGCCCTGTTAAGGCGGCTGCGCTGGCCGGTGGTGAAAGCCGATTCGGCGGACCCGCGCACCGGAGGATGAGGTTGACCGCGCGGCGGGCGGGCGGGCACGGATAGACGCATGATCAAAACGATCGCGGTCGTCGGGGCGGGGGCGCTGGGGCTTTACTACGGCGGACGCATGGTGCTCGCCGGGTTTGACGTGTCCTATCTGGCCCGGAGCGACGGCGAGAAGCTGCGTGCGGACGGTATCACGCTCGAATGGGCCGGGGAGACCCGGCGGCTGCGGCCGGCCCGTGTGGCGGGCGAGCCGACGGAGATCGGGCCGGTGGATCTGGTGGTCGTCGCGCTCAAGGCCACCGCCAACGGCGAACTTTCGCGCCTGCTCCCGCTCCTGATCGGAAACAGCACTCTCGTGGTAAATCTGCAGAACGGCCTCGGCGTGGACGATGCGGTGGCGGCGGTGGTCGGCGGCGAGCGCACGGTGGGTTGCCTGTGTTTTGTCGGGGTCAACCGCCTCGCGCCCGGCCGGGCGATCTGCGTCAACGAAGGCTACGTCGAACTCGGGAGCTTCGCCGGTCCGTGTGCCGCCGGCGCCGAAGCGGTGGCCGAGGTGTTTCGCCGCGCGGGGGTGCGCGCGAAGGTCGCGGCGGACCTGTCCGCCGCGCGTTGGCGCAAACTCGTCTGGAACGTGCCGTTCAACGGCCTTACGGTCACGGAGGGCGGGCTGACCAGCGACGCGGTGTTGCGCGACCCCGCCCGCGAGGCGCGGGTGCGCGCCCTGATGCGCGAGGTGCAGGCGCTGGCCCGGGCCGAGGGGGTGGAGATCGAGGACGCGTTTCTCGAACACAATGTGAGCATTACCCGCGAAATGGTTTATCGACCCTCCACGTTGCTGGATTTTCTCGCCGGCCGGCCGCTGGAGCTGGACCCGATCTGGGGCGAGCCGCTGAGCCGGGCCCGCCGTCTCGGCGTGCCCGTGCCGGAGCTGGCGCGCCTGCATGCCGAATTGACCGCGAAGGCCGCCGCCTCGGCCGGTTGACGCACGGCGAGCGGGTTTATCGCGGCGCGGGGGCGGCCAGCCAGGCGGCGAGGTCGGCGGCGTCGAGCACGTGGCGGCCGAATTGGTATTCCGGGGCGAGGAGGGAGGCGTAGGCGGGCTCGGCGAAGCGGCGGCAGTGGAGCAACACCTTCGCGGATTGGCCGGGGGCGCGCACGAGGCGGCCGAGGGCCTGGTTCACTTTTTGCAGGCCGGGCACGAGGTAGGCGCGGCGGAAGGCTTCGGGCGCGGGCAGATGGCGGGCGAGGGCGGCCTCGCGGGCGCGCTGGAGGGCGTTGACCTCGGGAAGGGCGGGGCCGACCACGAGGGCGTGCGATACGAGGCCGCCGAGGTGGTCGATGCCCTCCGCGAAGCTCCCCCCGAGCACGAAGGCGAGCACGTCGGCGAGCGCGAGGTGTTCCTCGATCCAGGCCTGCTGGGCGGCGAGGTCGGCGGCGCGGGGCTGGAGCACGCAGCGCAGGCCGGGTTCGTCGGCGTCGAGGCGGGCGAGGACTTTTTCGGCGTAGGCGTAGCTGGGGAAAAAGGCCGCGACCGGCCCGGCGGAGGCGGTGCGCAGCGCGGCGAGGGTGGCGGCGGTGGTCGGCAAATGCCGGTCGCGCTGGCGGAAGGTGGTGTCCACCCGCAGGTCGAGGGCGACGTCGTAGGCGTGGTCGCGCCAGGGCGCGGCGGGGGCGAGGGTGATCAAGGCCGGCGCGGGGCGCAGGGTTTCGAGGGTCGGAGCGGGTGCGGAGAGGCCGAGAGCGGCGGCGAACACCTCCGCCGGCGGTGGCGTGGCGGTGGCGAGGATCACGCCGGCGAAGGCGCGCAGTTGTTCGCCGATGAGCGGCGCGGCGTCGAGGCAGGTCAGGCGCAGCTCGGCCGGGCGCGGGCACCAGAGGAGTTTTTCCAAGGCGGAGTCGGCGGCGAAGGTGAGCAGGGCGGGCAGGCGGAAAAGCAACTCGGCGGCGGGTGGACTGAGCGAGGCGGCATCGGCGGGGTGTTTTTCCAGCGTGGCGAGGGTGGCGCGCAGGGTCGCGAGCAGGTCGTCCTCGGCGTCGAGATCGAGGGCGTCGGCGGCGGGCAGGGCGGCGAGCAGGGACCAGAGTTGTTCGAGGACGCGGCGGGCGGGGCGGGCGGTGTCGTCGGGCAGCTCGGCGAGCAGGGCGTGGACCTCGTCGGCGGTGAGCGTGTGGGAATGGGCGTCAGCGACGCGGCTCGGTAGGTGGTGGGCCTCGTCGATGATCAGCAGAGTGGCGGCGGGGTCCCAGGTCGGCTGGTCGATGAACACGCCGCGGTTGGCGGGAGCGAAGAGGTAGTTGAAATCGCCGAGCCAGACGGAGCAGGCGGGCAGGGCGGCGCGGGCGATCTCGTAGGGGCAGACCTGCGCGGCGAGGCCGGCGGCTCGCAGGGCGGGCAGGTCGCGGGCGTCGGCCGGGAACAGGTGGAAGCGGGCGAGCCCGGCCTCGCGATAACGGCGGGGCACGTCGTGCAGGAAACGGCAGCGCTCGCGGGTGCAGTGAAAAATCTCGTTCACGCAATGCTCGCGCTTCGGGCGCAGATTCCACGCGGAGAGGGCGGGCGCGTCGCCGGGCGCGCCGGGGGCGGCGAGCATTTTTTGCAAGGTGGCGAGGACGTGGAGCTGACCGGTGGATTTGCCGGTGAGGTAGAGCACGCGGTCGGCGCGACCGGCGCGTAGGGCGGCGAAGGCGGTTTCGAGCAGCACGCCAGTCTTGCCGTAGCCGGTGGGAGCGGCGAGCACGACCGGGGCGGAGGGGGAGTCGTCGGGACCGGTGGCGAGGGCGTTGGCCAGGTCGGTGAGAATGGTTTCCTGACCGGGACGGGGCGCGGCGAAGGCGGGCCGCCAGGCGAGGGTGCGCAGGCGGGCGAGGGCCGCGCGGCGTTCTTCCAGAAAGTCGGCGACGAGGTCGAGGTGGGCGAGGGTGGCGGCGCGGTCGGTCTCGGAAAACGCGACCACTTGCTGGAGACCGGTGCCAGCCTCGACGAAGACGAGTTCGCCGACGGGAAGAGGCCATTTGTAACCAATTTGGTTACATGTTGCCGGGGGCGGGTTGGCGGGGGGATTCGCGGCAGGTGATGCCGCGGGGGCGGGTGCCGGGCCGGATGGCGCTCCCGGGGCGTAGGGGTGGGCCAGTTCATGAAGCAACAGGTAGAGCCCGAGCTGGACGAAGTGAGCGGGGTGGGTGGCGCGCAGTTCGGCGGCTTCGAGCGGAAGGCGAGCGAGGGTGGTCTTGATCTCGCGGACCAGCGGGCCGGCGGGGGTGGCGTGGAGTTGATCGAGCCTGCCCTCGAGGAGGAAAAGCCAGCCGCGGTGGGCGAGGGCGCCTTGGACGGGGACCTCGTGACGGAGGGTGGCGTCGGCGGGGTTGGCGGCGGCGCGCAGTTCACGGTGCCAGTGAGAGCCGAGCTCCATGCGCCAGCGTCCGCCCTGCCCGTCGTGGGCGGCGCGCGGGCCGGGGACGAAGGTGGCGAGTTCGCCGACGCCGAAGCGGGCGGAGCGGCTGGCGTGGTCGATGGTCACGAAGAGAGGGTGGGTATCCTAATCCACCGTCAGGTCGTGCTCGGCTCCGAGGTAGGAGGCGAGGTTTTGGGTGAGGTGGGCGAGCTCGGCGGGGGCGGGGGCGTCAGGGGCGTCGGCGGGGAGGGCGAGGGCGGCGGCGGCGAGGGCGCGGTCGGCGGGCGGGAGTAGCGGCAGCCATTCCTCCTTCAGGGGCAGGCCCTCGTCGCGGGCATAGACGTAGAGGCTTTTGAAAAACACCAGCTCGGGGCGGGCGACGGGGCGGGCGAAGGCGGCGAAGGCGCGGGTGAGCAGGGCGTCGATGCCGGCGCGGGTGTCTTGCGCGCCGGGGTTGCGGATGATGACCCGGGCCAGACGGGAGGCGGCGGCGAGCGATTCGTAGGAACGGCCGATGGCGGCGTGACGGACGAGCAGGCTGTGCTCGCGCACAAACCACGGGCCGCCGGCGGGCGAGCCGCGGCCGTGTTCGAGGGTGAGCGCGAGGCGGTCGAAGAGATCGGGCGCCGGGGCGGCGGCGGTCGCGCCGGCACGGGGCAGGCGGAGCAGGGCGGTGAGCAGGCCGTCGTCCGGCGAAAAGCCGGTCAGAATCGACTGGTCGCCGGCGTGGGTGGCCTTGGCAAGGACGTGGATCTCGGTGGAATGGAGGGGGCCGGGCACGGGGAAAATCCGAAGGACGAAGCCAGAATGACACTGGATTCGACTGATGCGGGTTAATACGGTTTCAAGGTGAAGGCCGGGACGAGGTCGGCGGCGCGCAGGAGTTTTAGGGCGCGGTCCTCGGCGGCGCGTTGGCGGCGTTTTTTGCGGGGTTCGAGGTCGTCGAAACCGGCGAGGTGGAGCCAGCCGTGGATGACGTAGCGCAGGAGTTCCTCGGCGAAGGGGAGTTTGTG
>JAIXVP010000286.1 GCA_027482905.1 Opitutaceae bacterium | reverse complement strand
GTAGAGGCAGCGTTCGTTGCACCGGTCGGTGACGGAGATGCGCAGGTAGTCGATGGAGCGGCCGAAGGGATCTAGCACGGGGGGACGGTGAGCGCAGACCGTGCCGGGGGCAAACCGGGACGGCGGCTGGAGGATGAAAAATCGCGATGGAAACGATGCGGCGACCGATGGGCGGGATTCAGCGGTTGGCGGCGGCGTTGGAGCGCACGTCGAGCACGTAGGCCTCGAGGAGGTGGCGCGAGAGGTAGTTCCAGGTGGCGCGCCCGTAGCCGCCGCGGCCCCAGCGCGGGCCGTAGGAGTTTTTGAAGATGAACGCGGTGTCCTCCAGACGGCCGCTCGGGCACTCATAGCCGATGAAGGTGACGGCGTGGAAGGCGTCGGTCAGGGGTTGCTGCTCGGCGAGCGAGCCGGCGCGGATGGAGCGTTCGTGCGGCCAGCGCAGGGCGGCGGGGACGGGGAAGCCGGAGTCGAGGGCGTGGATGAGCGAGTTGACCAGCGTGCCGGATTCGCGGCCGGGGAGCTGGGTGATGAACACGAGGCGGCGGGCGCGGGCCTTGGTCACGAGTTCCGGCGTGGGCACGGGCACGTCGTCGACCGCGAGGCCGGGGACGTTGGGCATCTCGGCCTGGGCCGGGATGCCGTAGGTTTGCAGGGCGGTGACGACCGAGATGAGGGTGAAGCCGACGTCCTCGGTCGGTTCGCCGTCGGCGTCGCGGGCGAGGACGGCGTTGGGGCCGTTCAGGCCCAGGCTGCGGCGGGTCGCCCAGATCAGGTATTCCTCCGACAGGCGTTCGAGCGAACCGGTGAGGCGGACGTTTTGGAACTCCAGCGCGCTCACCACGGCGTAGACCGCGCAGCTGGGGCGTCGGCCCTGGTTTTTCGCGGAGAGGTTGAGACGGATGAACTCCGGTTGGAGGGTTTGTTCGATCTTGGGCGAGGGGACGGTGTCGTATTTGAGAAACAGTTGTTCGAGCTGCGGCGTGGTGGAGTTGTCCTCGGGCGCGGGCTGGCGGGCGGGCTTGGCCGGGGCGGGCCGGGGGCGCGTCACGGGCGGAGGCGGGTCGCCGGGGTCGGCGGCGGGATCGTAACCGAGCAGGGCCTGGGTGGCGGGCGGCAGGTCGCGCAGGCGGACGGACGCGAGGCCGCCGCGGTGGGTGAACAATACGCTGCGGGTGTCCCGCGAGCGCACGCGCACGTCCTCGTAGGTGGTGCGACCGACCACGAGGGTGCCAAGCGCGAGGCCGGCGACTTGGGCGGGAGGGGCGGAGGGAGCGGGGTCGGCGGCGCGGGTGTGGGGCGGGCCGGCGAGGGCGAGCGCGGTGAGCGCGAAGACGGCGCGGCGGGCGGCGGGGGTTTTCACGTTCGGAGCGCGCTCAGGGCGCCAGCGGCAGGCGCACGCGCATGGTGGTGCCGGCGGGTCCGGTGGCGTGGAGGGTGATGTCGCCGTGGTGCGAGAGGAGGATGCGTTTCGCGATGGCGAGGCCGAGGCCGGTGCCGTCGGCGCGGCCGGAGAGGAAGCTGTCGAAGATGTGCGCGGCGAGTTCGGGCGGCACGCCGCGGCCGGTGTCGATCACGTCGAGCACGACCTGGCGCACCCCCTCGTGTTGCTCGGTGCCGACCCGCACGGTGATGGCGCCGCCCTGGTCCATCGCCTGGGTGGCGTTGAGCAGAAGGTTGAGCATCACCTGCTGGATCTGGCCCTTGTGAACGTCGACGTGGAGGGGTTTGGCGGGGGGCTCGAAGCGGAGGCGGATCTTGCTCTGGGCGAGCTTCAGGCGGATCAGCACGAGGGTGTCGCCCACGAGGTCGGCCACGTTCCAGCGCGAATGCATGGAGGACGGGGCCTTGGCGAACTGGAGGACGCGGGACACGATGGCTTCGAGCTGGTCGAGCTTCTCGCCGATCACGCGCACGTCGGTGCGGCGGGGGTCGTCCTCGGGGAAATCGAGCCCGAGGTAGCCGTAGAGGAGCTTGATCACGGTCAGCGGATTGCGGATCTCGTGGGCGATCTCGGCGGCGAGCAGGCCGAGGGTGGTGAGCTGCTCGTTCTTGCGCAGGGTGTCCTCGCTTTGGAAGACGCGGGAGTAGAGGCGGGAATTCTGGAGGGTGACGGCGGCGAGGCTGGCGAAGGCGGCGAGCAGGCGTTTTTCGTCGTTGTTGAAGCGGTGGGCGTGGTCGGTGAACACCGCGAGCACGCCGACGGCCTCGTTTTCCCAGAACATGGGCACGGCGAGCAGGGAGCGCAGGGCGGGGTCGCGGGGCAGGTCGACCACGTCGAGGAACTCGGGCGACTGGACGTTGGCGAACTCGATCGCGCGGCGGGTGTTCAGGGCGCCGGCGACGAGGCTGGTCTCGAGCGGGAGGTCGCCCTCCGGCGGCGCGGTGTCGGGCAGGCCGGCCAGGGAGACGGCGCGCAGGCAGCGGCGGGCGGGGATGTATTCAAGCAGCAAACACGCGCGGGCCGAGAGCAGGCGGCGGGCGTCGCGGGAGATGGCGTCGTGCAGCTCCTGGCGCTCGAGCTTGGTGACGAGGGTGAGGCCGGCGTTGACCAGGTTTTCCAGCTGGCCGGCCTTGCCCCGGAGGTGTTGGAGCTGCCAGAGGCGGAGCAACACGGCGGTGCTTTCGGCGGCGATGGCGACCAGGCCGCCCAGGTGCTCGGGGCCGAAGCCGCCGAGGGTGTCGCTGTCGAGGTTGATCACCCCGAGGATCTGGCCGTTGGCGGGCACGAGGGGCGCGGTGATCTCGGCGCGCACGGCGGGGCGGACGGGGATGTAGCGCGGGTCGGCGCGGACGTCGGGCACGAGCTGGGGGCGGCCGTGGAAGGCGACCCAGCCGGTGATGCCCTGGCCGGGGCGGAGCGCGACCTCGTCGATGTCGGCGGGCATGCCCTGGTGGACCTCGATCTCGAGGCGGCCGGTGTCGGGGTTGAGCAGGGAGATGGAGCCCGAGGAGGCGCCGAGGTGGGCGATGGCGAGACGCAGGATTTCGATCATGGCGACGCGAGGGCTGTCGGCGGTGGCGGCGAGCCGGGCGACGGCGTGGAGCACGGCGGGATCGGTCACGGGGACGGGCGGGGGCGACGGTGTTTCCACGGACGGCACGGTGGCTCCAGCCGCGGCCGGCGTAAAGCCTCCGGGCGAGACCAAAAACGGACAAAAAGCGCGCAGCGGGCCCGGGCGGTTTCGGCTAGGATGGGCAGCGCGATGAACCCCGAACCGCTTGCGCGTTTTCATGAATGGCTTGAAGAGGCCCGCGCCGCCGGCGTCTCCGAGCCCGAGGCGATGGCCCTCGCCACGGTCGACGCCATCGGCGCGCCGGCGGTGCGCATGGTCCTGCTCAAGCAGGCCGACGCGGACGGCTTCGTCTTCTACACGAACCTGCGCAGCCCCAAGGCGCTCGCCCTGCGGGTGCACGGCCGGGCCGAGCTGTGTTTCCACTGGCGACCGCCGGGTCGGCAGGTCCGCGTGCACGGTGTGGTGGAGCCGGTGACGGACGGGGAGGCGGACGCGTATTTCCAGAGCCGCCCTTACCTGAGCCGGATCGGCGCCTGGGCTTCGGAGCAGTCGCAGCCGGGTGGAGGCTCCTTGGAGCTGAGCCGCCGGGTGGCGCGGTTTTGCCTTCTGCATCCCGGCGGGCGGGTGCCTCGTCCGCCGCACTGGAGTGGATTTCGGCTGGAGCCGGAGTGGCTCGAATTCTGGCAGGAGCGCCCCCATCGCCTGCACGACCGGGTGCGTTACCATCGGGGACCGAACGGTGTCTGGGCCGGCGGCAACCTGTTTCCCTAGGACGCCACGGCGACGGTTTCGCCCCGGGCCAAGGTCGGCGTCACGGGTCCGGTGAAACCCGCCAAACTCCCTTCGCCGTAACGTAAACGTTGTTTTCCCAAGGTTGCCGTAACGATTGCGACGGCGTCAATCGGCCCTCGTGTCCATGACTCCGGCCGTCCTCGCCCCTGATCCGCACCAAAACCCCCTCGCCCCCGGCCTGCCCCCCGCCGCTCCGGCCGCCCGCGCGGCCGCGCCCCGCAAGGGCCCGATCGACGCCATGTCCTCCGCCATCGCGCGCTGGATCTTCACCGGCGTCCATGGGAACTGCCTCGTTTACAACACCTGCTGGGAGGACCCGCGCCTCGACCGCGAGGTCATGCGCCTCACCGCCGAGGATGACCTGGTGATGATCACCTCCGCCGGCTGCAACGCCCTCGACTACGCCCTCGACGGCCCCCGCAGCATCCACGCGGTGGACATGAATTTTCGTCAGAACGCCCTGCTCGAGCTCAAGCTCGCCGGCATCCGCCACCTCGATTTCGAACCGTTTTTCGAGATCTTCGGCCACGGCGGTCACCGCGAGTTTTCCTCCTGGTATCGCCAACACCTGCGCGCCGACTTGTCCGAGTCCGCCCGCGCCTACTGGGACGACCGCCAGAACTACTTCGCCCGCTCCAGCCCCGGCGATTCGTTCTACCATCGCGGCACGACCGGTCACTTTGGCCGCATCCTGACCGGCTATTTCCGCCTCGCCGGATTCTACGAGGATGCCAAGCGACTCTTTCACGTCCCCACGCTCGCGGAGCAGAAGGAGATCTACGAACGCTCGATCAAACCCCGCTTTTTCCGCGGTTCGCTCAAGCGCCTGCTCGAGACCGACCTCGCCCTGAGCGCCCTCGGCATCCCCAAGGCCCAGCGCGATCACCTGGAGAAAACCTGCGGCATGGGCATGGCCGACTTCATGGAGGACTGCGTCGAGGCCGTGTTTACCCGCCTGCCCGCCCACGAGAACTACTTCTGGCACCTTTACCTTTACGGGCGCTACAGCCGCGAGTGTTGCCCGAACTACCTCCGCCCCGAGCATTTCGCCCGCCTCAAGGCCGGCCTCGCCGACCGCATCCACGTCCACACGACCGATGTCGCCTCCTTCCTGCGCGGCCACGACGGCACCCTCTCGCGCTTCGTCCTGCTCGACCACATGGACTGGCTCAGCCACGAACACCCCGACCTGCTCGCCGCCGAGTGGCAGGCCATCGTGGACCGCGCCCGGCCCGGCGCCCGCCTGCTCTGGCGCAGCGGCGGTTTCGAGGTCGATTTTGTCGACCCGCTTGTCGTTCAACGCGGCGGCCGGGCGACCCGCATGGGCGATTTGCTCCGCTATGACACCGCCACCGCGACCGCCTGCCACGCTCGCGACCGCGTCCACACCTACGGCAGTTTCTACATCGCCGACCTCGTCGGATGATGCCGGACGCCCGCGCCCATCCTCGTCTGCTCTGGGGCGCCGAAGCCCTCGCCGCCTGCGGGGACGTGGCGACCGAAAATGCGGCCTACTGGCGTGCCTTTCTTTCCGAGGGACCCACCGCGCTGGTGGCCAACTACCGTGTCCGTGCCGGCCTGATCGCCCACGAGGACCGGGTTTGGCCCGTCACCCTGGGCAACCGCCCCCGCGCCGAGGCCTACCCCGCGTCCCTGCACAGCCACTACGTCGGCTACCCCCGCGCCGAGCTCGACCTTGTGCCCTTGCCCGCCCTGCGCCGCGCCGCCCGCGCCGGGTTCACCCTCTTTGACGGCCTCGCCCGCCTCGCCCGCGTCGACCGCACCGTGCAATGGAGCAGTTGGCTGCTTTCCACCAACCTCCACGCGCCCGGCCTCGCTCCCGCCGCCCCCGAGATCACCGCCGAACTCGTCCGCCTGTTTCCCGGCCACGCCATCCTGGTGCGCAACCTCCACCCTTTCCTCGATCCGCACCTGCCGGACCGTTTCGCCGCCGCCGGCTACGATCTCTTCACCGCCCGCCAGATCTACCTCTTCGACGGCCGCCGTCCCGAGTTTCTCACCCGCTACAACGTCAAAACCGACCTCAAGACCCTCGCCCGCCAGACCGCCCACCGCCTCTGCCTGGCCGACGATTTTACCGAGGACGACGCCCCCCGCATCTCCGAACTCTACCGTTTGCTCTACCTCGACAAACACTCGCCGTTGAACCCCGCCTACACGGTCGACTTTGTCCGCCGCGCCCTGCGCGAACGCTGGCTCGATTTCCGTGGCCTGCGCCACGTCTCCGGCCGCCTTGACGGCGTGTGCGGTTGCTTCGTCGCCGACGGCGTCGCCACCACCCCCTTCTTCGGCCACGACACCACCCAGCCTCCCTCGCTCGGCCTTTACCGCCTGCTCGTCGCCCGGCTCCTCCAGGAAACCGCCGCCGCCGGCCGCGTGTTGAACTACAGTTCCGGTGCGGGCGCCTTCAAACGCCACCGCGGCGCTGTGCCGGTGATCGAGTTCAACGCCCTCTACACCCGCCACCTGCCCCCGGTCCGCCGCGCCGCCTTCGCCGCCCTCCGCTTGCTGATCAACGGCCCGGTCCGCCGCTTTCTCGAAAAAGAGGGCGTTTGACCGTTTCCGCCCCCGCCTTTCCGCCCGCCGGGGTGGCACCGTTCTTGCAGTAACACGAAAATCTATTTTCGTAACACCGCCATGCCGCTTTTAGTCCCGCCCGCGCCTTCCGGCACCTCCTTCACCACCGCCCGTCCGTCCGGCCCGGCGCCGGTTCCGGCCGCCGCGATCCCGCCGGATCGCCTGCTGCGCGAGGAGACCGTGCCCGGCGGCGCGGGCCTGTCCTTCGTCGTCCGGCGCCACCAGACTCTGCGCCTCACCGCCCTCGCCGCCGGCGCGAACGTCTCCTTCCTTTGCTTCAACCGCGCCGAGCCCGTCGACCGCTACAACATGGCCGACACCCTCAAGGGTCAGCACACCGCCCGCCTCACCACCGGCTTCGTGCTCTACTCCGACATGGGCCGCGCCCTCTTCTCGATCACCGGCGACACCCTCGGCTGGCACGATCCGCTCGGCGGCCACGACACCGCCGCCCATGTCGCGAAAAAGTGGGGCGAAAAAAACTACCAGACCGCCCGCAACGATTTCCACCGCAACTCCCGCGACCACTTCCTGATCGAGCTCGCCAAGCACGGCCTGAACGCCCGCGACCTCGTGCCCAACGTCAACTTTTTCAGCAAACTCGCGACCGACGCCGACGGCTGCCTCGCCTTCGTCCCCGACCACGCCCGGGCGGGCGACTTCATCGACCTCCGCGCCGAGCTCGACGTCCTCGTGATCCTCACCACCTGCCACCACCCGATGGACACCGCCGCCGCCTACGGCCCGAAGCCGGTGAAACTCCAGCTCTGGCGCTCCGACCCGCCCGCCGCCGACGACTACTGCCGCGTCTACCGTCCGGAAAACGAACGCGCCTTCTACAACTCCGAACTCTTCAGCCTCTGACCGCGTTTCGAGAGCCACTTTCCGATCCCGCCATGTCCGTCCTCAACTACACCGAATCCCCGCTCGACCCCGCGCTCGCGACCTACCGCCGCGTCATCCCCGCCGGCGATTTCTGGATGCATGAGATCAAGGCCGGTCAGACCCTCCGCATCCTAGACCTCGAGGGCAACCAGGCCGCCGACACCCTGTTCTACCGCGCCTCCGACTTCCGCGAGCGCTACAGCGCCCAGGACACCATCCGCGAGAACGGCGGCATCTACCTCACCACCGGCACGAAGCTTTACTCGAACGAGCTCAACGTCCTCGCCGAGATCACCGCCGACACCTGCGGCCGTCACGACACCCTCGGCGGCGCCTGTTCCTGCGAGGCCAACACCCTGCGCTACGGCCACGGCACCCGCCACATGCACGCCTGCCGCCAGAGTTTTCTCCTCGGCCTCATGACCTGGCCCGGCGCCACCTTCGACCTCAACAAGCGCGACCTCCCGGCGAACATCAATTTCTTCATGAACGTCCCCGTCACTCCCGAGGGCGGCCTGCAGTTCGCCGACGGCGTGTCCTCGCCGGGCAAATACGTCGAGATGATCGCCCGCATGGACGTTGTTTGCCTCCTCAGCAACTGCCCCCAGCTCAACAACCCCTGCAACGGCTGGAATCCCACGCCGGTCGAAGTCCTCATCTGGAATCCCTAAATCCGTAAATGTGGAAAGCGGGATATCAGGATAAAACCTCCGCCTCCGTTTCCTGACCTTCCAGCCTTCCCCATTCAGTTCCGTTTCCGCCTTTCATGTTTTCTAAAGTCCTCATCGCCAACCGCGGCGCCATCGCTTGCCGGATCATCCGCACCTTAAAGAAGATGGGGATCGCCAGCGTCGCGGTCTATTCCGACGCCGACCGCCACAGCCTCCACGTCGCCCAAGCGGACGAGGCCGTCCACCTCGGCCCGTCCCCCGCCGCGCAGAGCTACCTCGATGCCGACAAGATCCTCGCCGCCGCCAAGGCCACGGGCGCGCAGGCCATTCATCCCGGCTACGGCTTTCTCTCCGAAAACGCCGCCTTTGTCGAAGCCTGCGAGGCCGCCGGCATCGCGTTCATCGGCCCCCGCGCCGCGCAGATGCGCCAGCTTGGCCCCAAGCACTCCGCCCGCGCCCTCGCCAAGGCCCACGGCGTCCCGCTCCTCCCCGGCACCGACCTGCTCCCCGACCTCGCCACCGCCAAACGCGAAGCCGCCCGCATCGGCTACCCCGTCATGCTCAAGAGCACCGGCGGCGGCGGCGGCATCGGCATGGCGCTCATCCGAAAACCCGCCGAGCTCGCGCCTGCCTTCGAGTCCGTCGTCCGTCTGGCCAAGAATAATTTCAAGGACGGCGGCGTCTTCCTCGAAAAATTCGTCGAGCACGCTCGCCACATCGAGGTCCAGATCCTTGGCGATTCCCACGGCCACGTCGTCGCCCTCGGCGAACGCGACTGCTCCGTCCAGCGCCGCAACCAAAAGGTCGTCGAGGAAACCCCCGCGCCCGGCCTCACCGCCGCCCAGCGCGCCGAACTCCTCGCCTGCGCCGCCCGCCTCGGCACCGCCGC
>JAIXVP010000268.1 GCA_027482905.1 Opitutaceae bacterium | reverse complement strand
CTGTTCGGCGGCGACAACCCCGTCGGGGCCAAGATCCGCATTGGCAAGGCCTCCTGCGAGGTCATCGGACTGCTCAAAAGCAACGGTTCCGCCGGCATGGCGGACGAGGACGACACCATCATCGTCCCGCTTTCCACCCTGCAGCGCCGGCTGGTCGGCAAGTCCTCGTCGCACGACATCACCCAGATCGTGATGTCGGGAAAGGACGGCATCAGCGGGGACGCCATCATCGCCGACATCACGCTGCTCATGCGCCAGCGGCGAAACCTCCAGGGCAACCAGGACAGCAACTTCTCCGTGTTCGACACCCGCCAGATCGCCGAGGCGCTCGGGTCCACCACGCAGTTGATGACCACGCTGCTCACGGCCGTCGCCGCCGTGTCGCTGCTGGTCGGCGGGATCGGCATCATGAACATCATGCTCGTCTCGGTGACCGAGCGCACGCGTGAGATCGGCATCCGCCTCGCCATCGGAGCCCTGGGCGGCGAGGTGTTGCTCCAGTTCCTCATCGAGGCGGTCACCCTGTCCTGCATCGGCGGGCTGCTCGGCGTCCTGCTCGCGCTGGGATTATGCCTCGGGCTGGCGAACCTGATCCATGTGCCCTTCAACTTTAATCTCCAGATCAACGTGATCGCGTTCCTCTTCTCGGCCTCGGTCGGCGTTGTATTCGGCTACGCGCCGGCCAGCCGTGCCGCCCGACTCAACCCGATCGACGCGCTGCGCCACGAGTAACGCCGCATCCGCGCACCGACCGCGCGCGGTAGGCCTAGGCCCCATGGTGAAGCTGTCCGGGGCACGCTAAGGTCGGGTCGTGACCGTCCCCGCCGCGCTCTCGCCCGAACTCCTGCAAAAAATCGACGCCTACTGGCGGGCCGCGAACTACCTCTCGGTCGGCCAGATCTACCTCTGCGACAATCCCCTGCTCCGGCGTCCGCTCGCGCTCGCCGATGTGAAACACATGCTCCTCGGCCACTGGGGCACCACGCCCGGCCAGAACTTCATCTACGCGCACCTCAACCGCGTCATCAAAGCGCACGATCTCGACATGATCTACGTCTCCGGCCCCGGCCACGGCGGTCCGGCGGTCGTGGGCAACACCTACCTCGAGGGCACCTACAGCGAGATCTATCCCGAGATCAGCCAGGACGAGGCCGGCCTGCAAAGACTCTTCAAGCAGTTCTCTTTCCCCGGCGGCATTCCCAGCCACGCCTCGCCCGAGTGCCCCGGCTCGATCCACGAGGGCGGCGAGCTGGGTTATTCGCTCAGCCACTCCTTCGGCGCGGTGTTCGACAATCCCGACCTCATCGTCGCGTGCGTAGTCGGTGACGGCGAGGCCGAGACCGGACCATTGGCGACCTCGTGGCATTCCAACAAGTTTCTCGATCCCGCGACCGACGGCGCGGTCCTGCCCATCCTTCATCTGAACGGCTACAAAATCTCCAACCCCACCGTCCTCGCCCGCATCTCCCGCGACGAACTCGACCAGCTGCTGCGCGGCTACGGTTGGACGCCCATCTTCGTCGAGGAAGAGGCGATCCCGCTGATGCACGAGGCGATGGCCGAGGCGCTCGACACCGCCGTCGCCGAGATCAAACGCGTGCAATGCGAGGCGCGCACCGCCGGTTGCAAGCTGCGCCCGCGCTGGCCGATGATCGTGCTTGTCTCGCCCAAGGGCTGGACCGGTCCCAAGTGGATCGACGGTCAACAAATCGAGGGCACCTTCCGCGCCCACCAGGTGCCGCTCTCCGATCCGGCCACCCACCCCGAACACCTCAAGCTCCTCGAAGACTGGCTGCGCAGCTACCGACCCGAGGAGTTGTTCGATGCAAATGGTCGCCTCCTCGCCAACCTCGCCGCGCTCGCGCCGAAGGGCGAACGCCGCATGGGCGCCAACCCCCACGCCAACGGCGGCGCCCTGCTGCGCGACCTGCGTTTGCCCGACTTTCGCGCCTACGCCGCCGCCGTGCCCGCGCCCGGGGTCCGTGGCATCGGCGACACCCATGTGCTCGGCCCCTTTCTACGCGACGTCGCGAAGCTCAACGACGCCCAGCGCAACTTCCGCCTCTTCGGTCCCGACGAGACGCTTTCCAACGGACTCGAGGCCGTCTTCCAAACCACCGCCCGCCAGTGGGACGCGGCCACCGTGGCGAACGACGAGTTCCTGGCCCGCGACGGCCGTGTGATGGAGATGCTCAGCGAACACCAATGCGAGGGCTGGCTCGAGGGTTACCTGCTCACCGGCCGCCACGGGCTGTTCAACTGTTACGAGGCGTTCATCCACATCATCGGCTCGATGTTCAACCAGCACGCGAAGTGGCTGAAGGTCACCACCCACATCCCGTGGCGCCGGAAAATCGCCTCGCTCAACTACCTGCTCGCCTCGCACGTGTGGCGGCAGGACCACAACGGTTTCTCCCACCAGGACCCCGGCTTCATCGACCAGGTCGTGAACAAGAAGGCGTCGGTCGTGCGCGTCTACCTGCCGCCCGACGCGAATTGCCTGCTGTCGGTCATGGACCACTGCCTGCGCAGCCGTCACTACGTCAACGTCGTCATCGCCGGCAAACACCCCGCGCCGCAATGGCTGGCGATGGACGCCGCCGTCGCGCATTGCACCGAAGGCATCGGCATCTGGCGGTGGGCCAGCAACGACCAGGACGTCTCCCCCGACGTCGTCATGGCCTGCTGCGGCGACGTGCCGACGCTCGAGACCCTCGCCGCCGTGTCGATTCTCCGCGAGCACCTGCCGCACCTGAGAATCCGCGTCGTCAACGTGGTCGATCTCATGCGCCTGCAATCGCCCTCCGAGCACCCGCACGGGCTGGCCGACCGCGAGTTCGACGACCTGTTCACCAAGGACCGCCCCGTCATGTTCGCCTTCCACGCCTACCCGTGGCTGATCCACCGCCTCACCTACCGCCGCGCCAATCACGCCAACATCCACGTGCGCGGCTACAAGGAGGAGGGCACCATCACGACGCCCTTCGACATGACCGTGCTGAACGAACTGGACCGCTTCCACCTCGTCATGGACGTCATCGACCGCGTGCCTGCCGTCGGCGCGAAAGGCACCTACCTGAAACAACGCCTCCACGACAAACTGATCGAGCATCGTCGCTACATCAACCAGCACGGCCAGGACCTCCCGGAGATCCGCGACTGGCAATGGCCCGTCGACCGCGCCCAACCCGCTTGAGCCGGGGAAAAGCCATGAAGATCAACCCAAAGGATTATCGCGTGCCGCCCGGAGAAAAGGTCGACCTGACGCGGTGGCCGACCCATATCAAACCGGTCTATCGCTCGAAGAAGGCTTACCACAAGTTCCTGGAGAATCAGGTCGGGGAGCTGATCGAACTGCAGCGTCTGCTCTACGCGACCAACCGCTATTCCGTGCTCCTGATCTTTCAGGCGATGGACGCCGCCGGCAAAGACGGGGCGATCGCGCACGTGATGTCCGGCGTCAATCCGCAGGGTTGCCAGGTATTCAGCTTCAAGCACCCGAGCGCGGCGGAGCTCGATCACGACTTTCTCTGGCGCACCACGGCCGCTTTGCCCGAGCGCGGACGCATCGGGATTTTCAACCGTTCCTATTACGAGGAGGTGCTGATCGCGCGGGTGCATCCGGCCATCTTCGCCGCCGAGCGCCTGCCCGATCCGCCGACCAACCCCAAGCGCCTCTGGCGGGAGCGCTACGAGTCGATCGTGGATCTGGAAAAACACCTGAATCGCAACGGCACGCGCATCATCAAACTCTTCCTCCACCTGTCGAAGGAGGAGCAGCGCAAGCGATTCCTCGAACGCATCGACGGGCCGGATAAAAACTGGAAGTTCAGCATGGCCGACGTCGAGGAACGGAAGCACTGGAGCGCCTACATGGAAGCCTACGAGGCGTGCCTCGGGGCCACGAGCATCCGGGAGGCGCCTTGGCACGTCGTGCCGGCCGACGACAAGAAAAACGCGCGCCTGATCATCTCCGAGATCGTGCTGGAAGCGTTCAATGACCTGAAAATGACCCGGCCCAAAGCCACGCCGGCGCGCCAGGCGGAACTCCGGGCGATCCGGGCGCGGTTGACGAGGTGAGTTTGGCCGGCCGCAGGACGATCAATACCTTCCACAAATCATGAACGCGCCCGATTCGTCCCTGGAGATCTACTTCATCCGCCATGGGGAAACCGCCTGGTCGATCACCGGCCACCACACCGGCCGCACCGATCTGCCGCTGGCGGTCCAGGGCGAGCACGCCGCGCGTGAACTCCGCGAGCGTCTGCGCCACCTGTCGTTCGACCATGTCTTCACCAGCCCCCGGCACCGCGCCCGGCAAACCTGCGAATTGAGCGGACTGGCCGCCTGCGCCCAGATCGATGCCGACCTCGCCGAGTGGGACTACGGCGATTACGAGGGCCGCCGGTCGGTCGATATCCACGCGGAACGTCCCGAATGGGATCTTTTCAACGACGGATGCCCGGGCGGCGAGTCCCCGGATCAATTCGCCGCGCGCGCCGACCGCCTGATCGCGCACCTGAGAACCCTCTCGGGACGGGTCGCGCTGTTTTCACACGGCCATTTCGGACGCGGGTTCGGCGTCCGCTGGATCGGGCTGCCGATCGACGCGGCGCGTCACTTCTCCCTCGGCACCGCCTCGGTGAGCGTGCTCGGGCAAGGCACTCGCCCGACTGATCAGCCCGTCATCCTGCAGTGGAATCTTCTGCCCGCCCACACCGCCCCGGCCGCCTGATCCGATGATTCGACGAGACCGTCCCAGCCGGTCGGCACGGCAGTGAAGCGTTTAAAACAATGGGGAAGCCGGAAAAAGCGCCCAAAGCCTCCCCCCTACCGACGGGCACCTACCGTGCGCCTGCGCGCGCCCGCGAGATTCTATGCGCCCGTGAGTCTTTTGTGACTCCTTGCGACTGGAGCCGAGCGCCCGACAAGGCCCCCCGCCGTGCGTGATGGCTCGGGCTTCATCAAGAAAACGAACAAACTCGGCCAAACCTCATTTTCAGGCCGACTTCGTTCGGCCGAAAAAATCCCCAAAACACGGCCCGACCCCATCCCCATCGGTTTGCCCCCGCGCACACGTGGTTAAAATGGCCGCACGTCGAGGCCCGGCACGCGGGCAAACTCGGCGGTGCTGTTGGTCACCAAGGGGCGACCATGGGCGAGGGCGGTCGCCGCGATCCAGAGATCGTTGGTGCCGATCAGCTGTCCTCGGGCCTGGAGGTGGCGAAAAAGTTCGCCATATTGCCAGGCGACCTCGCGGGTCCAGTCGAGGACGGGAAAAGGTTGGCACAGCCGTTCCCAGTCTCGGCGGGCGGTGGCGGATTGTCCGCAGGCCAGTTCCCCCACGACCGTGAAGGTGAGTGTGAAACGGTCTTCGCGATGGAGACGCAGGAAGCCATGGGCGGGGCCCGGGACCTTGCGCCGTGCCTCGCGTTCGAGTGCGACCACGAAGTTGGTGTCGAGAATCAGTTCCACGGATTATCGGGTGCTTGATCCTGGGCGGTGGCGGCCTCCACGGCGTCCAGATAAGTCTCCTCCACGCCGCTTCCTCCGGTCTCGAAGCGTTTAAGCAAATCTCCACCGGACGGGGCGGGGGTGGCGACCTGCATACGACGCACCACGGCGGAGAAAGACTCCCCGGGCCGTTTTGCGTCCCGCAGCTTATCGTAGGCGTCCAGCTCCAAGCTAATTGTCTTCGTCGCCATACACGAACCATGCATGAATCGGGAGCACACGTCAAAATCCCTCAAATTTCCGCTGCGCGCCAAGCCCGAGACCTGACCAAGCCGGAGGTAACGTGCAGAAGGCGCGTTCCCAAAAGAGAATTTTCGCCTTTCTCGGCCCGACCTCGTTCGTCCTTCGGTGCCCGATTCTGTCTGGAAATTCTATTCCATTAACGGGTCTTCAACTCGTGATCGGATATCTCGGTCATCCATGCGGAAAACAGGCCGGAGGGAACCGGGAATGTATCCGCAACGGTCTTCCAGGCCCGCTTTTCAGGCCGAAAAATCAATACAACACGGCCTGACCCCATCGGCTTGATCCCCGGCCTGGCCCAGATGCCTCGACCTGCCCCCTGGCCTTACCGGCCGTAAAATATACGAAACGCGGGCCGACGCCATGGGCTTGCGCGTCGACTGGTCGGGTCTGACTGACGCGGAGTTGGCAAAACCCCTTTTCTGCGCGCGCCTTGTGATAACAAGCGTGGTCCGCCATCGGTAAAAAAAACGTCAACAAGCACGGGATGCCTTCATCCCCAACTTCAACTACCGATACCCACCCTGTATTGTCTATAATTCCACCCGCCCAAAGACCGGCAAGCTATGTTTCATCCATGGTGAAGACCATCTTTGGAGCCAAGACTTGTATTATCCCACCTCAGTCCAGCCGCAGAAAACACCCTGAATCTGTTCAAGCCTCCCACGTAGTATTCTATTCCACATGAAAAATCACCTCGTAAGCATCGCCCTCGGACTAACGCTGACCGCCGGGACCTGCGCACAAGCCGCCACCAATGAAACTTGGTTTGGTTCCTCCTTGCCAAATAATAGCAACGCTACGATCTCAACCAGCACCAGCTATACGGCAAACTTTGGCGTCGCCTTCGTGGCGGGCTCGGCGGGAGATAACTTGATCGATTGGTTGCAATTCGGTTTAAGCACCAGCAGTCAAACGGCGGGGGCCGCGTCATTTAAAGTCGAACTGCGCAATACGACCGACAATGTTGCATATTCGGCGGTCGCCGGCACCACGTCTTACGCGCTGGACACCGTGTCATTCAGCATGCCCACGACCACCAATACGTATTTCACCCTTTTCTTGGATAGCACCGCGATTCCGAACATTTCCAGCTACTCCTTGGTCAGTGGGCAGTCATACGCTCTGATCGTTTATAACAGCTCGCCATCCATCGGCATCGCCCGAAGAACCGGACTCGCGCAGAATACGACGAACACTTACTACACGACCAGCAACGGCTTTCAGGCATTGGACACCTTTCGAAACAACACGGCGAATTATACAAACACCTCGGGCAGCTACCCGGGTTTGGAAATCGCCTTCGGCTCCACCACCAGCGCGATTCCCGAACCCAGTTCGACCGCGATCCTGGCCGGTCTGAGCGGCTTGACCTTCGTCACGTTGGTTCGCCGCCGCACGCTTAAGCCGCGCTTGAACACACCCTAAGAACGGCACGCTCGCACGGATCGAAGGCGACAAGACGGCCCGCGCCGGGGCGAGGGGTTTTCACCACTCCTCGGCCTCGACCAAATGCCTTGCGCCGTCCTTCTTGGCACGCCGGTCGTAAAGTTCACAAAACACGGCCCGACCCCGTCGGCATTCCAGTTTCTTCCTTTAGCAATAAGGGAGCTGGCCGAGTTTCGAAAACTTAGGCGGCCTGGGAGAGCTCGGTTGCCGGACGAATCTTAGCCGTCAGTTGCTTTTGTTTTTTAGCCAGGGCGCGGAAGTCACACTCAACCTGGAGTCCGTGCCAGAACTCCAGGGACTGCCCGAAGAAGGCGCCGAAGCGGATGGACATGGCCGGAGTAATGGCGCGCTTGCCCAGCACGATTTCGTTGATGGCACGCGGAGCCACGCCGATGGCCCGGGCCATGGCGTTTTGGGAGATGCCCATGGGCTGGAGATATTCTTCCAAAAGGATTTCGCCGGGGGTGATGAGCGGGCTCATGTCCATAACGTATGACGTTATAAGGGTGTTTCAATGATAATCTACGATGGCGACTTCGGAAGGCCCGAGATCGTTCCACCGGAAAATGATACGCCATTGGTCATTGACGCGAATCGAATGAAAACCGACCCAATCGCCTTTCAACGCTTCCAAATGGTTGCCGGGGGGCACGGCAAAATCGGTCAGGCGTGCGGCTCGGTTCATCTGGTAAAGCTTACGGAGCGCCACACGCGCGATCGCGGTGAACCGACGGTTCTTCTCGTCGTGGAAGAGTTCCTCGGTGTCGGCATTGGCGAAGGACTGAATCATGCCGTAAGCATGGCGTGGAAGATAAGATGACACAAAAAAGCCCCGACCGGCGGTCGGGGCTTTGTGGCTTTCACTGGCAGGCTTCGCATTCGACGCCGTTGCGCATCGCTTCGATGCTGCAGGCGGTCTTTTCGGCCGCCGTATAGACTTTGGGCGCGGAGCTCGGAGCAGGGAGCGAGGAGCCAGACGGGGTGGCGGGGGCGGTGCCACCGCCGGCGATGCCGCGGACCTCCTTTTTGTTGTTCACGCTGGCCTTCTCGATGCCGGTGGCGCCGAGGCAGCGCAGATAATACGTGGTCTTCAGGCCGGCGCGCCAGGCGTGGCGATACATGTGGCTCATCGTCTTCATGTCGGCGGTGGGCAGCCACAGGTTCACCGATTGGGACTGGTCGATCCACTTTTGGCGGCGGGCGGCGGCGTCCACCACCCACTTGTGGTCGATGGCGAAGGCGGTGAGGTAGCGGGCCTTGATCTCCTCGGGCACGCGATCGATGTCCTTCAACTCGCCGTCGAAATACTTTAAGTCGTCGATCATCTGCTGGTCCCAGAGCCCGCGGTTCTTGAGATCCTTGACCAGGAACGGATTCAGGACGGTAAACTCGCCGGAGAGGTTCGACTTCACATAGAGGTTTTTATACAGCGGCTCGATGCAGGCGCTGGTGGCGGTGATATTCGAGATGGTGGCGGTGGGGGCGATGGCGAGGACGTTGCTATTGCGCATGCCCTGCTTGGCGATCTTGGCACGGACGGGCGTCCAGTCCATCTTGCCGCCGCGGGCGACCTCGATGGGGGCGCCGCGCTCCTGCTCGTGGAGATCGATGGTGTCCTGCGGCAGGAGGCCGCGCGACCACTTCGAGCCCTCGTAGGAGGAGTAGGTGCCGCGCTCGCCGGCGAGGTCGGAGGAGGCCTCGTAGGCGTAGAAGGCGATGGCCTCCATGGCCTCGTCGTTGAACTCGACGGCGCCCTGGGACGCGAAGGGGATGCCCTTCATATACAAGGCGTGGGCCAGGCCCATGACGCCGAGGCCGATGGGGCGGTGGCGGAGGTTGGAACGCTTGGCGGCCTCGGTCGGGTAGAAGTTGATATCGATGACGTTGTCGAGAGCGCGGACGGCGACGCGGATGGTGTCGCGCAGCTTCTCGTGGTCGAGGGAGCCGTCGGGCTTGAGGTGGGTCTCGAGAATGACGGAGCCGAGATTGCAGACGGCGGTCTCGTCGTTGGACGTGTTGAGCGTGATCTCGGTGCAGAGGTTGCTGCTGTGGATAACGCCGCAGTGGTCCTGGGGCGAACGGAGGTTGCAGGCATCCTTGAAGGTGATCCAGGGGTGGCCGGTCTCGAAGAGCATGGAGAGCATCTTCTTCCAAAGTTCGAGGGCCTCGATGCGCTGGCCGTAGATCTTGCCCTGCTCGGCGAGTTGTTCGTAGCGGACGTAGGCCTCCTCGAACTTCTTGCCGTAG
>JAIXVP010000149.1 GCA_027482905.1 Opitutaceae bacterium | reverse complement strand
TGGATCGCGGCGAGCTGCCGGCCGCCGAAGCTCCGCTCATACCAGTGGCGATCCCCGTCGCGCATGCGTTCAAATTGCCGTGCGATGATTCGACCAAAGGTCGGCCCTACGCTGGATCCGGGCACATGGTCCTCGGCCAGGCCCGCCACCCAGAGATCGAGCGCGTTCACGTCGCCGTAGAGGTTGGCCAACTTGGCCTGCATCGCGGCGTCGGCCGTGATCTGGGCGAAGGTCGCGACGGCGGGCAGACCATAGGCCACGCGCACCGTGTTGTAGTCGGCCAGACCGTGGTCGCGTCCGCGCTGGATGTTCAGCGAAGCCAGATCGAGCCCGCCCGCGCCCGGGGGACCGAAAAGAAAGTCGCGCAAGCCGTCCACCAGCTGGGTGTCGACCTCCTGGGCGTTGTCGGTCGCCAGGTATTTGAGCAACGGATCCGGCCCGACCTCGACCACCGGGGCGGGATTGAAGAACGCCATCGCCAGGGGCAGGCCCTCGCGGACCTCCTCGGCGTCGTTGTCCAGGAACTCGACGTCGTCGTTGATCAGGGTGTGGCCGATGCGGAACGCCGCGGTTGAGAACTCGGTCGCGAGACCCGGGTTCACGTCGGGATTGTAGCCCGCGTAGGGCCGGATGGCGCCGCGACCGAGCAGGGCGGGCAGGAATTCCTGGAACGTGATCGCCTGCACCTCCGCCGCGACGAGGCGGCGCGCGCGTTGGTAGACCTGCTCGTCGTTCAGCCGGGGGTCGGCGGCGACGATGGCGGCGGCGAGCTGGTTGTGCTCCCGCACGAAGAGCGTCTGGATCGAGGTGAGCTCGACATTTTCGTTAGCCCGGATGTCACCGGCCAGAAACAGCTGATCATCGGGGTAGAAGTGGGCGTCGTTGGCGTTCTCCAGCCCCTCGGTGTTGAAGGGCAGGAGGTTGCCGGCGCTGGTCTTGAGCGCACCGCCGACGAAGGTTCGCAGCGCGGCCGCGCGGGTCTCGTCCGAACCGTAAACCATGGAGGCGTCGATGTAGGCGGAGATCAACGTGGTCTGCTGACGGGGATTCGGAGTGGCGGCGCGCACGACGACGTCGTTGACGCCGGGCTGGAGTTGCACCTTCGCGCTGAAGCGGCCCGCCGGATCAAGCCTCAACGCGGCGCCGTTGAGCGTGGCCGTGATCCGGGCGGCGGGATAAACATCGTGCGTGACCTTGCCGGTGACGACGACCTCCGACGCGGCGACCACCGTGCCGGAGGTCGGCTTGAGGTCGAAAAACGAGACCACGGGCGCACCGACCGGGTCGGCCGTCGGCGACGCAACGGTCGAGGCAAAGACAGGTGCGGAGGCGTTCGAGGCGAGCAGGAGCAGCGCGAGCAGTTCGGTGGAACGATTTTTTTTGGAACGATGCGAATTCATGGGGGTTGGGGTTGAGCTAACCCGCCCACCCTAATCCGCCCGTGTTAAGGACCTGTTTCAGTCCCACCCATAAATGTAATGGGAACGAAAAACTGCGAGGTCCCAAACATTTCCCTGAAAGGAATTTCTGCAATCAGGTGCAAGTTTCCGTTTTCCGCCGAGCGACGGCTCCGTCCCGCCTTCGCGGTCCTACTTTTTTTTGCTTTTACGCACCGGTTTATCACCCGGAGCGTTCTTGAATTTCGGCGCGGCGGTCTGCTTGGCCAGGAAGCGCTGGTTGGCCCGCTGGTCTTTGACGGTCGGAAGGTATTTGGCGCCCATGGGATCACCCTCGCGGCGCGGCGCCCCAAGGACAACCGCAAACCCGCCGGCGCGAACGGGGCGGCTCGGTCAAAGACGCGACGTAACGTCACGTGGCTTTGCGCTCTCGCGACAAAAGCCGTCGGAATCTCCGCCACCCAACGGCGCTCGAAATCGTCGCTATTGGCCCGTCACCCACATGCAAACAATTGGTGGCTTGAATCCTGCGTTTACTTCCGCCACGCACGACCACCTTACCCCGATGTCCGTCCAAAACGTCCGCCCGGTCGAAACCCAAACCTCGGCGGTGTCCATCCCCCACACCGGTCCGACCTCCGCTTCCGCGCCGTTCTCATCCGGATCATCCGCCGTCTCCGCCGCGCCCGCCCCGCTGCAAGGTCTGCCCTGGTGGCGTTGTTTCGACGTGCGCATCTCCGCGCTCTTCGGCGGCGGCGCGCTGCTGGTGGTGATCGCGGCCGGGATCTTCGCCTACGGCCTGATCGTGGAGGCCCGCATCGACTCCTTTCGCAAACGGCTGGAAAGCCTCGCGCTCGCCCTGTCCCAGACCATCGAGGCGGGCGCCATCCCCGGCTTGGAACGCCGGGCCGATCGCGGCGCGGCCTGGACGGCGGACCTACGCGCGCGGTTGATGACCGTGGTCGAGCGCGAGCCCGACATCGACTCGATCTACATCCTGCTGCCGACCGACCGGCCGGCGCACCTGCGTTTCCTGCTCGACGCCTCCAAGGCCTCCCGGGTGGCGAGCCCGGGCGAACTCTACGACGCCAGCGCGATGCCCTTCATGCTGCGCGCTTTCAACGCGGTATCGGTCGAGGACCGCGTCTTCGCCGACGCCTTCGGCGCCACCCAGTCGGCCTACGCGCCGCTCCGCACCACCGACGGCCGGGTCGTCGGCATCGTGGGCGTCGACGTGCTCGCGGTGCGCATCGCCGAGACGCGCGCCCGGGTGCTGGGGTTTTCCATCGCGCTCTTCGG
>JAIXVP010000084.1 GCA_027482905.1 Opitutaceae bacterium | reverse complement strand
CCGGGGGTGCGGCCCAGCATGCGCTTGGCCTCGTCTCCGACCGCGCGGACCTTGCGGGTTTGCGTATCCAGCGCGACCACCGAGGGTTCGCGCAGGACAATGCCCTTGTCCTTCACGTAGACGAGGGTGTTGGCGGTGCCGAGGTCGATGCCGATGTCGTTGGAAAAGTAGCCTAGAAAAGAGGACATGGAGACGTTTGGGGGGGGGCGGCGGGCGCGGATATTTCTGGTCTTCATGCAATTGGCATGCCCGGGGGTGTCAAAAGGTAAAACCCCGGTAGTTGGTCCCCGACGTGACCAAGGTTACGGCTCGGTGGCGACAACGTGACGGATGAATGGAATTTTTGGCTTTATGGCATGAACCATGCGTTGAAATGGCGGACCTTATGAACGCAACGACCAGATTCGCCCCCACCATGTCCAATACACCCGTGCAGCAAATCATGCAGTCGCCTAATGTCCTTGGTTTCGTCCAGTGCTCCGACGCCGGGGATGTGATCGTGCAGGAAGGCAACGAAGTCGATGTCCTCGCCAACGTGTTGGTATATTTCCAGCAGGTCGCGAGTCTGATCGGCGACTCCTTCGGATTGGAAGATTTCCAGGAGGCGCAAATCCAAGGCAAATCCCTCACCGTCATTTGCCTGCCACATAAGGGCGGCGCCGTCGGCGTCATCCTGAACTCCCGCGCCCGGGTCAACGAGACCGTCGCGGTGGTGCGCCAGGCCTTGGCTTCGATGTAATCTTAACCCTCGAACTTTCGCGTCATGGAAATCTCCAAACTTTTCGACAATATCCTCGACCTTCCGGGTATCGAGGGCGTCTGCCTTTTCGGAACCGAGGGCCAGATGTATCTCAACCGTTTGCCGTCCTTTTACTCCACCGAACTTTTCGCCGATGCCCAGCGCCGCATCGTCGCGATGTATGAGACGATGGATGAAAACTTCCTTCCTTGCGACGACTACATGCTCAAGTTCAGCGAGCGCTGGTTGCTGATGCGCCGCACCGACAAGCATGTGATGCTCATCCTCGGCGGGGAAAAAGCCAATCTGGCCTCCACTCGCATGGTCACGAACATGACCATGAAGCACCTGACGCCGGCGGTGATCGCCCAGCTCGACGGCATCGCGCGTTCGGCGGCTCCCGCCGCCCCGGTCGCCAGCGCGCCGGCGCCCGCCGCCGCGCCCGCGCCGGTGGCCGCATCGACGGTCCGTTATCCGCTGCCCGCGAATCCCGCGCCCGCGCCGGTGGCCGCGCCCGCGGCGGCGAGTCCGGTGGAGCCGGAGGCCGTGCCGGGCGGTTCCAAGCCGGCGGTCCGGATGTATCGCGGTCGCGCCTACTGAAACCGACGGCGAGAACGTTTCCCCCGGTGCCCCGGTGGCACAGGTTTTTGAACAAAGCGAATTCGTTTACACTTTATTGACCGGGCGGGTGTTCGTATGATTCCAAATGTCATCGTCTGCATTCCCGAGCCGCGACTGCGCAGCTTGTTTTCCCTGTTGTTGACCGATTCAGGCGCCTTGGTGGCGGCCTGTCCGGATCACGAGGAGGCGCTGCGGGTGTTGGCCAACCGGGTCTGCCAGCTCTGTGTGTTCGTGAATGGATCCAACGGGGAGGAAGGGGAGTTTTTGGCCGAGGCGATCCGGCTGTCGCCGGAGACCAAGTTTTTGTTGATCGCGAATCGCGAGGACGTGGACGCGGTTTTGCCGCTGTTTCGCAAGGGGCTCAGCGACGCCTTGCTGCAACCGATCAATCCGAAGCGTGCGGTGGCCGCGATCCAAGGGCTGCTGGGCAAGGAGCGGGTTTCGGTTCCGGCGGCGGGTGGCGCGGGCGTGAACGCTGGCGAGAGCGCGCCGCCTTTCCCGATGGACGCCGGTTACCGGACGGCCCATCTGACCGCGCGCAGCCCGGTGATGCGCCGGATGGTCAACGCGCTCTGGGCGGCGCGCCACGATCCCATCGGGGTGATCTTGCGCGGCGAACCGGGCAGCGAATTCGAGCTGGCCGCGCGCGAGTTTCAGGTGATGGGGGGCGACGGCTCCGAGAACCTTGTGGTGCTCAACCACCCGGACATCGACGTGGACACGCTCGCCACGCAGGTTTCCCTGGACCGGCTCAACGAGGGTCCGCCGCGCACCTACTTCTTGCCCGACATCGAGAAGCTCGCGCGGGAGCAGGAAAAACCATTGCTGGATTTTCTGCGGCGCGCCCGGCGCATGCGGGACCGGGAAAAACCCTTGCGCATGGTCTTCGCCTTTTCCGTGGCGGCGGAGGATGCGCGGCCGGCCGACCGGGAGTTTTTGGAGGAGCTCCAGTTTATCCTGCCGTCGGTGGTGCGCATGCCGCCGCTGCGCGAACGGCGCGACGACATCGAACCCATCGTGCGGCGGGTGTTGACCGATCTCACGGCGGTGTTTCCCGAATACCGGGCGCGGTCCATCCATCCCTCCGCGATGCAGTGGCTGGTGGCGCGGAACTGGCGTGGCAACCACCGGGAACTGGTGGCGGCTACGCGCCAGGCGATCACGGACTGCACGCACCGCGAAGTGGCGGCGTCGCATTTCGGCAAGCTCACCGAGGAAGGGGCCGACGCGGAGGAACTCGCCGCCGGTCGCGTGCTCGCGGCGGCGGCGCGCGCCTCGCTGGGGTGACGATTTGACCGGTGCCCGCGCGCCGGGGTTGAAAACGCCGGGGGAAGCCGTCGTTTTGGCGCCATGGCCAAGGCTCCCGTCAACGTCCGCGTCTACTATGTCCTGCCCTGCTGTCTGCTGTTGCTTAATCTGATCAACGCGACGATCGGCTACCAGGCGGGGCGGGTGGAGGACCCCTGGCTGCGGACCACGGTGGTCATCGCGCTGGTCTTGTTCGGCTCCTCGCTGGTCGCTTTCGTGCTGGCGCCGGGTCTGGAGTATTTTGTCCGCTGGCTGCACCGGACCAGTCGGGCGCAGGCGGGCGGGGTGGGGGAGGCGCTGTTTCTGATCGCGCTCGGCGCGGGGGTGTTCTGGCTCTACTACCAATTGGTCAATCACGGCATCGAATCGCTTCTGCCCCTGGCGTGGCGCCATCCCTGAAGGCCCCGCGCCGGCCCTGTCCCGATCCTCTGTTCCCATGCACGAAGCCGCCTTCATCCAGGATCTCGCGATCATCCTCGCCGCCGCCGCCGGGCTGGGCTGGTTGTGCCAGCGCATCGGTTTGTCGGCCGTGGTCGGCTACCTGGTGGCGGGCATGGTGGTTGGGCCTTATACGCCGCCGTTTTCGCTGGTCACGGACGACGCCAGCATCGCGACGGCGGCGCAGGTCGGGCTGGTGTTCCTCATGTTTTCCATCGGCCTGCGGCTGAGTTTCCGCCGGCTGCAACGGCTCGGCCTCGGACTGGTGCTGGCGGTGTTCATCGGCGCCGGGCTGGTCTACTACGCGACCCGCGGCCTCGGTCTGGTGGCGGGGCTGGACGGGACGCAGACGCTGTTTCTCGCGGCCATGCTCATGGTCTCGTCCTCGGCGATCATCGGCAAGGTGCTGCACGAGACCGGCGCGGGCCACGAGCGTCACGGGCAACTTGCCATGGGGGTGTCGGTGCTGGAGGACGTCGTCGCGGTGGTGATGTTGACGGTGCTGAATTCGGTCGTGGCGCTCGACGCGGACGGCGCGGCGGCGGGCGGCGGAGGTTTGGCCGCGACCCTGGGCGGCTTCGGCGCCTTCGTGGTGTTCGCGGGCGTGCTCGGCCTGCTCATCGTGCCGTGGCTCTTGCGCACGCTCAGCGTCAAGGCGGACGAGGAATTGCAAACGCTCGCGACCGCCGCGCTGCTCTTCGGGCTGGCGATCGTCGCGCACCGCGCGGGCTACTCGCTGGCGCTGGGGGCGTTTTTGATCGGCTGCATCGTGGCGGAGACGCCGCACCGGCACTCGGTCGAGCGGATTTTCGAGGGCATGCGGGATGTGTTCAGCGCGGTGTTTTTCGTCGCGATCGGACTGCAGATCGACATCCGCGCGCTGGGCGAGGCGTGGTGGATGGTGCTGGCGCTGGCGGGCTTCACCCTGGTGGTGCGGGTGGGCGCGGTCTCGACCGGCCTGACCTTGATCGGCACGCCGCACCGCGACGCCTTGCGCACCGGTTTGGTGGCGACGCCGATCGGTGAATTCTCCTTCATCATCGCCCAGCTCGGCGTCGCGGCGAAGGTCGTGCCGGCGGTTTACTACCCGCTGGCGGTCGGCCTTTCGCTGGTCACCTCCTTGACCGCGCCGCTGCTGACCCGGCGGGCCGAGCCGATCGCGGACGCCATTCTCCGGCGACGGCCGCGCTGGTTGGTGGGGTTGCTCGACTCCTACCAGGGCTGGCTGGAGCGGCTGGGCGAGCGGCGGGCGGGCAACGTGCTGTGGAAACTGAGCCGGCGGCGCGTCATCCAGATCGGGGTCGAGTTGTTGTTCGTGGCGGGGCTGCTGGTCAGCGCGGAGCAACTACAGATCCGGATCACGGGCTGGCTGGGCGGCCCGGGCTGGTGGTTCTGGACCGCGTTGGTGGCGGTTGCGCTGGTGCCGCTCTTCGCGGTCTGGCGCAATGTCGCCGCGCTCGCGCTCATCGTGGCCGAGTTCACCACCCAAGGCATGGAGGCTGAGGCGCGGAACCGCCTGCGCGGGCTCATCGCGCTCGGCGTGCGCAGCGTGGCGACGGTGGCGATGGTGACGTGGGTGGCGTCGTTCGCGCCGACGGGGGCGGCGCGCTGGGCGCTGCCGGCGAGCGCGCTCGTGGCGGTCGCCGCCTTTGTCTGGCTGCGCCGGCGCATGGTCTACTGGCACAGCGAGCTGGAGGTGGGTTTGCAGGAGGTGCTGGGCGAGGCCGGCGCCGCGCGGCTGAGCGCCACGTCGGTGCCGTGGGCTGGGCGCACGCACGAGGAGTGGAATCTGGGCGTGTCCGACTGCGTGGTCCCGGATCTGGCGGAGTGCTCGGGGCGGACCCTCGCGCAGCTCGGGCTGCGGTCGCGTTTCGGTTGCACCGTGGTGGGGGTGGAGCGGCAGGGGTGCATGATTTCGCTGCCCGGTCCGGGCGAGGCGCTGTTTCCCCGTGACAAGGTGCTGCTGCTCGGCGCGCCGGCGCAGATGGCGTCGGCCAAGGCGGCGCTCGGCGCGGTGGCGGCGACGGAGGCGTCGGAGTTCGACGCGGTCGGGTTGGAAACCATCGTGGTCCCGGCGGGCAGCCGGGCGGCGGGGGCGAGTCTTGCCGAGCTGGCGCCCTCCGCCGCGCACGGCGTGCAACTGGCGGGCGTCGGTCGCGGCCCGGTCCGTATCTTGAACCCGGGGCCGGAGGAACGGCTGCGGACCGGCGACGAGTTGCTGGCCCTCGGCACGCCGGTGAAGCTCCGCGCCTTCCGCGCCTGGGTGCGCGAGGCGTGAAGCTCAGCCGGTGGCGGCGACGGGGGCGGGCGGGCTGATGGCGAGGTGGATCGCGTCGCGGAGGTGTTCGAGGCGCGGGGTCTGGACGGTCTCGGCGGGGCGGGCGTTTTCGATGTAGAAACTGTCGATGGCGACGTCGCGCTCGGTGCCGATGCGGGCGAAGGTGATGTCGAAGCCGTGGTCGCTGATCAGCTTTGCCAGCTTGAAGAGCAGGCCGATCTCGTCGCGGGCCTGGACCTCGACGATGGTGCGTTGCATCGAAAGCTCGTGGTAGACCTCCACCGTGGGGGGCAGGCCGCCGAGGTCGGCGGGGTTTTTATCCAGGCCGAAGCGGGCGCCGCGGACTTTTTTCGCCTGGGCCACGATGTCAGGGTAGAGGTCCTTGTTGGTCACGAGGGCTTCCTCGACGGTGCGGGCGAAGATTTCCTGGGCCTTGGCGGACTGGACCACGCCGCGGCCGGGCTCGACCACGTAAAAGGTGTCGATGGCGATGTGGTCGTTGCGCGAGATGACCTTGGCGGAGAGGATGGAGAGGCCCGCGACGGAGAAGGCGCCGGCGAGTTTGTAGAACAGCCCGGCGCGGTCCCAGGTGACGACGTTGACCACGGTGAGGGAACGGTTGATGTCGTCGTGCCAGGCGATGACCGGGCGCAGGCTGCCGACCGCGTCGGTCTGGGCGATGGAGGTGAGCAACTGGTTCACCATCCGGATGTGTTGCGCGATCTGGTCGGCGTCGGTGTGGATGAAGTAGCGCTCGGGCAGCAGATGGAAGTGGGCGGTGATCTCGTCGGCGCTGATGCCGGGGATCTTTTTCGCGACGAGATCCTGGTAGGTGGACTGCATGCGGGCGGTGTTGCGGTCGGCGATTTGGACGGCTCCGTGGGTCAGTTGCTCGAGCGTGGCGCGATAAAGCGTGCCGTGGAGCGTGTCCTTGTAGCTGTTCCACAGGCCGGCGGCGGTGCCGCGGGCGTCGCAAAAGGTGTGAACGTAAAGGTAGCGCAGTTTGTCGGCTTCGGGGACGAGTTCGGCGAAAGCGGAGGCGGAGGCGGGGTCATCGACGTCCCGCTTTTGCCAAAATCGTGCCATGATCAGGTGAAACTTGATCACAAACGTCACGATCTCCTGTTCCGCGGCGTTTATCTCCATGCGCGCCAGCAAGGGCCGGGCGATTTCGACCCCGAAGTCGGCGTGCCCCTTGATGCCCTTGGCCTTGCCGATGTCGTGGAGCAGCAGGATGAGGTAGAGCAGGGTGGGGTTGGCGGTCTCGTGCAGGACTTCGCGGTATTTTTTCCCGACCACGTCCCCGCCGGCGAAGATAAGGTCGAGTTCGCGGATGGCGTTCAGGGTGTGGATGTCGGCCGTGTAGCGGTGATAAAACTCGTGTTGGACGAGACAGGTCAGGCCCTGAAACTCGGGGATGAAGCGAACGAGCACGCCGAGTTCGTGCATGAGGGCGAGGGTGGGGTGGACCGAACCGGCGGTGTCGAGGATGGCCTTGAAGCTGATGTTCGCGTCGCGGTCCTCGGATACGCGCCGGGTGAGCAGGGGCAGGGATTCGCGGATGAGCGATTGCAGGGCGAAGTCGGGCTGGGCGTTGAGCGACTGGGCGTGGCGGAAGACGCGCACCAGGCGGACGGGGTCCTCTTTAAACACCGTCGGCGTCTCGGCCATCAGCTCGGTGCCGCGAAGGACGAAGCCGTCGATGCGCTTGGTTTTGACGAAGCGGTGGGAGCGAACCAGGTCGCGGAAGGAGATTTTTTTGTCCTCGGCGGCGTCGAGGGTCAGGGCGAGGCGGTTTTCGACCAGCCGCGAGGTGCGGAAGATGGTCTGCGCGGCGCGGTAATAGTCGTGCATGAACTGCTCGACCCGGCCGAGGATATCCTGGTTGGCGTAACCGATGCCGAGGGCGATGCGGGGCTGGGCTTCGAGGTCGAGCAGGTCGGTGGGGCGTTTGCTCTGGAAATGGAGTTCGTTGCGGGCGCGGAGCAGGAATTCGTAGGCGCGGTGGAAGTCGCGCAGTTCATTGCGTTTCAGGTAGCCCTGCTCGACCAGCTCGTCCATCGAGCCGAGGCCCAGTTTAACCCGGGCCATCCAGAGCGTGTTCTGGTAGTCGCGCAGGCCGCCGACGCCGTTCTTGATGTCCGGTTCCTGGAGGAAAACGGAATCGCCGTATTTGGTCCGGCGGGTGGCTTGGTCCTCGAGTCGGGCGCGGATGTAGCCTTTGGCGCCCTCCTGGGTGTAGTAGCTTCGGTAGGCGGCGGCGAAGCCCTCGAACAGCGGCTGCGCGCCGGCGACCAGGCGCGCTTCCAGCAGGGCGGTCTTGGTCTGGATGTCCTTTTTCGCCTCCTCGAACACGTCCTCGACCGTGCGGCTGGAGTGGCCGACCTTCAGCCCGCAGTCCCAAAGCACGTATAGCACCTCGTCGATCAGGTGTTGTTGAAGGGGCTGGATCACGGAGGCACGGATCTTCGACGGGAAGAGGAACATGATGTCCACGTCGCTTAGCGGACTCAGTTCGCCACGGCCGTAGCCGCCGAGCGCGAGCAGGGCGCAGGCGGCGGGGAGTTTGCCTTGGCGGCGCTCGAAACCGGCCAGCGCGTGCTTGAACAGGTGCGAGAGCATCACGTCCACCATCGCCGCCCGGGCCTGCGCGACCACCCCGCCCGACTCGCCGCCATCGTGCCGCATGCGGATCATCGCGCTCTCGAGGCGCAGGAAGGTCTTGCAGGCGGCGAGCCGTTCCGCGCGCGGAGCCTCGGGCGCGAAGTCGAGGCGTTCGAGGGCGTGTTTTTGGATCCGGCCGTGAAAAGGGGAAGTGCTGGGCATGCGCGTTGAGACGGCGCGAACGGGAGCCGTGAAACCTCACGCTGGGATTTATGCCCCGCCGCGCAATGCGGGAAACTCGCGCCGGCCGGCGGCGCCCGGGCTTGCGTCGCGGCTCGCCCGGCGGTTGCCTAGCCCCTTTCGCCCTTTCCGCCCATGCCCGAGATTTCCAAGAGCTACGAACCGCGTGATGTTGAGACCAAATGGTATGCCGCCTGGCAGGAGGCCAAGTGCTTCGCCGGCGTGGCCGCGCCCGGACAGGAGACCTACACCATCGTCATCCCGCCGCCCAACGTCACCGGCATCCTGCACATGGGGCCCGTGCTCAACACCACCCTTCAGGACGCCCTCATCCGCCGCGCCCGCCTCGAGGGCAAGGCCGCCTGCTGGATCCCCGGCACCGACCACGCCGGCATCGCCACCCAGACGATGGTGGAGAAGCACCTCAAAAAAACCGAGGGCAAGGGCCGCCGCGACCTCGGCCGCGAAGAATTCCTGAAGCGCGTCTGGACCTGGCGCGACGAGAAGGGCGACCACATCCTCAAGCAGCTTCGCGAGCTCGGTTGCTCCTGCGACTGGGACCGCACCCACTTCACCATGGATCCCGGCTACTCGAAGGCCGTGCTCGCATCGTTTGTGAAACTCTTCGCCAAGGGCCACATCTACCGCGGCAAACGCATGGTCAATTGGTGCCCGGTCTCGCTCACCGCGCTCTCCGACGAGGAGGTCGAGATGCGTCCGACCAAGGGCCATATTTTCCGCCTCCGCTACGAGCTGGTCGAGCCCTCCGCCACCACCGACGCCGACGGCAACGTCGTGCCGCTGACGCACCTCATCCTTGAGACCACCCGTCCCGAGACCATCGCCGCCGACGTCGCCGTGGCCGTGCATCCGAGCGATGCCCGTTACACCCACCTCGTGGGCAAGTCCGTCTGGCGTCCGCTGGGCGAGCGCGTGCAGATCCCCGTCATCGCCGACGAGGCGGTCGATCCGGCCTTCGCCGCCGGCGCGCTCAAGGTCACCCCGGCCCACGACAAGGTCGATTTCGAGATCGGTCAGCGCCACCGCCTGCCGGTCATCGATGCGCTCAACGCCGACGGCACGATGAACGAGTTCGCCGGCCCCGAGCTCGCCGGCATGGAGCGTTTCGCCGCCCGCAAAAAAGCCGCCGAGATTCTCCAGGAGCGCGGCAATCTCATCGAGGCCAAGCCCTACGAGAACAACGTCGGTCACTCCCAGCGCGCCGGCGTGCCCATCGAGCCGCGCCTCACCCAGCAATGGTGGCTGCGCTACCCGCACGTCGAGGAGGCCAAGGCGGTTGTTCGCGACGGACTTATCCAGATGCACCCCGAGCGCTGGTCCAAGGTTTACCTAAACTGGCTCGAAAACATCCAGGACTGGTGCATCAGCCGCCAATTGTGGTGGGGCCACCGCATCCCGGTCTGGTATGCCAAAGGCGTCGACCGCGAGAAACTTACCGAGGCCGATCTGCGCGATCCGACCAAAATCCACGTCTCCCTCGACGGTCCCTCTGATCCCGAAAACTGGATTCAGGAGGACGACGTGCTCGACACCTGGGCCTCGTCTTGGCTCTGGCCCTTCGCCACCCTCGGCTGGCCCGATGCCGATGCGCAGGCCAAGGCGGGGTTCAATCAATTCTACCCGACCACCACGCTCGCGACCGGCGCCGACATCATCTTCTTCTGGGTGGCCCGCATGATCATGGCGGGGCTCGAATTCGCGAAACCCGGCGCGCCCGTTGAGGAGCGCATTCCGTTCAAGCACGTCTATTTCAACGGCATCGTGCGCGACAAGCAGGGCCGCAAAATGTCGAAGACCCTCGGCAACTCGCCCGACCCGCTCGACCTCATCGTCAAATACGGCGCCGACGGCCTGCGCTTCGGCCTGCTCCAGATCGCCCCGCTCGGCCAGGACGTGAAGTTCGACGAGGACCGCATCGAGAGCGGCAAGGGTTTCTGCAACAAGCTCTGGAACGCCTGCCGCTTCCGCCAGATGAGCGGGCCGATGAGCGACAACTCTTCGCTCGCCGCCATCCTCGCCCGCCTCGATCCCGCCCACTTCGACGACGACGACCACGCCATTCTCGCCGCCCTGCTCGACACCACCCGCACGCTTGAAAAAAGCTTCGCCGACTTCGAGTTCGCCGGCGCCACCCAGCGTTTGTATTCGTTTTTCTGGAACGACTTCTGCGACTGGTATGTCGAGGTCGCCAAGACCCGCGTGCAGGATCCGCTGGCCAAGGACCACGCCCTCGCGGTGCAGGACCTCGTCATCCGCCAGTTCCTGCTCCTCTTCGAGCCCTTCGCCCCCTTCATCACCGAGGAACTCTGGTCCTTGCTCGGCTACGCCCCCGCCGATAAACGTTTCCTCCAGGACACCCGCCTCGAAACCGCCGAGGCGCTCGCCGCCGCCATCGCCGCGCGCGGCACGCCGATCGATCCCGCCGCCGCCGGCCGGGTGGAGCAGCTCAAGCAGGTCGCCTCCCTCGCCCGCCAGCTCAAGACCGAGCAGTCCGTGCCGCAAAAACGCGACGTGAAGTTCTTCGTGCTCGCCCATCAGGCCGAGTGGCTGGCGCTCGAGAAAAACGCCGCCAAACTCGCCCGCCTGGTTGGCGCGGCCGATATCGGTCGCACCACCGACAAACTGGCCTTGCCGGCCGTTGTGACTCCGCTGGGAACTTTGTTTTTGGACACCGGCGTCAAGATCGATTCAGCCGCCGAGCGCACCCGCCTCACCAAGGAGTTGGATACCGTCACCAAGCATATCGCCGGCACCGAGGCCCGCTTGGCTAACGAGGCATTCACCAGCAAGGCCCCTCCGGCCGTGCTGGAGGGCGCCCGCAGGCAACTCGCCGACCAGAGAGCCAAGGCCGCCGAGCTCCAGCGACTGCTGTCCGCGTTGGTTTGAAGATCGGCCGGGGCTGGAAATCTGTCTTCAGACCCAAGTTCTGCGCCCACCTTGCCAGACCCCTCATCAGGGGGCCGGTCCGTTTTGCCCGCCCCATTCTGATCAAATCTGATCAAAATTTACCTTCTTAACTGAGCGATGAAGAACGCATCGTCAGATGCATGATTTAAGCATTAAGCAGGTGATTGGCCTGAATGTTTATTTAAGCGCCAGAGACGCGGTCTGATGAAATCGCGTGTGTTGCTTTTTGCTACATATTTATACTGTTTGGTCACTTGGACGGATTAGAGCGGAGGTTTTCTCAAAGTATTTCGGCCTGCAGGTCATGGTTGGCATAATCGTCGCTTGGCTGGAACGAGCCTAGTGTCTCCGGCTGTTTCCACGGCCGCGACATCGGGCACATAGCAAACCTACCAACCACCCGACCAAGTATGAAATCCCGACTCCAACTCGCCGGTCTCTCGGCCGCGCTCGTTACCACCGCCGTCCAGGCCGAAGTGAAGATCAACGACAACCTCGGTATCAGCGGCTACGCCGTGGCCGCCGCCACGTTGACCGATCCGGACAGTGGCGACACCAGCGGAACCCAGTTCAATTCCGGCAAAGGCAACTATGACGCCGTCAAGTTCGCCCTGACCGGCAAATACAACGACCTGTCCGGCAAGGTCAGCCTTTTCTATTTCCCCGTGGACGAGAGCAATGGCGAAGACACCGCCGGCATCCTCGACGCCTACGCCACCTACACCGCCGGCCCGGTCTCCGTCACCGGCGGCAAGTATTTGAGCTACCTCGGCTACGAGGCCTTCGATCCGATCAACATGACCACCGTTACCTATGGTAACTCGTGGAACCCCATCCCCGCCTACCACACCGGCGGCAAGATCGACTTCGCCGGCGAAGGCTTCGCTCTCGGCGCCTCGGTGACCGACCAGCTCTTCACCGCTCCCGAGGAGTTCATCGGCGGCGACGGCGACTTCTCCAATGGCCTCGGCTACGAGTTCATCGCCAGCTTCACCGGCATCGAGAAGCTCACCGTCTTCACCGGCGTCGGCTTCGAGGTCCTCGATGACGCCGAGGACCAGTTCGTGTTCGACATCTGGGCCAGCTACGCCGTCAGCGACAAGCTGACCGTCGCCGGCGAATACAGCTATGCCGACAACGCCTACGGTTCCTCCATCATCACCGACTACTGGGCGTTCTTCTCCACCTACACCGTTTCCGAGTCTGTCGCCGTCACCGGCCGCGTGAGCGGCGTCTTGAACGACGAAGCCGGCACCCAGTTCACCGTCGCCCCCACCTACACCATCGACGCGAACTTCAGCATCCGCGGCGAGCTCACCTATTCGGACAGCGACCAGAGCTCCGTCCAGGTCGGCACCAAGGGCATGTTCTACGCCGTCCAAGGCGTGTTTAAGTTCTAAGCGCTTTCGCGTTTTTTATGCAGCGGGACCGCGCCGGTTCGGACGGTCCCGCTTTTTACCGCCCAATTGCTTCCCTTCAGATTCCTCGGACTTAGCTAACAGCTTGTTTAAGAAATAGTTAATTTTTCGCTTCTCCACCATGCTCAAGAAAATCGCACAAACCCTCGGCCTCGGCGCTTTCGCGCTGGGCGCCTTCGCCACCACCACGCTTCGCGCCGAAGACACCGTCAAAGTCGGCGTCCTCCACTCCCTTTCCGGCACCATGGCCATCAGCGAAACCTCGCTGCGTGACGTGCTGCTCTTCACCTTCGACGAGATCAACGCCAAGGGTGGCGTGCTCGGCAAAAAGATCGAGCCCGTCGTGGTGGACGGCGCCTCCAACTGGCCGCTCTTCGCCGAAAAAGCCAAGCAGCTCCTTGAGCAGGACAAGACCGCCGTCACCTTCGGCTGCTGGACCTCCGTCTCCCGCAAGTCCGTTCTGCCCGTGTTTGAGAAGAACAACGGCCTCCTGTTCTACCCCGTGCAATACGAGGGCGAAGAGCTGTCCAAGAACATCTTCTATACCGCCGAGGCCGTTGGCCAGCAGGCCACCCCGGGCGTTGACTATCTCCTCAACGAGCTCGGCAAGAAGAAGTTTTATCTCCTTGGTTCCGATTACGTTTATCCTCGCACGACCAACCTCGTGTTGAAGGAATATCTCGCCTCGAAGGGCATCCCCGAGAGCGCGATCATCGAGAAATACACGCCCTTCGGTCACACCGATTATCAGCAGATCGTCGCCGAGATCAAACAGTTCGGCGCCTCCGGCGATGCCGCCGTGGTCTCCACCCTGAACGGCGACACCAACGTCCCCTTCTTCCGCGAGCTGGCCAACGCCGGTATCAAGTCCGAGGACATCCCCGTCATCTCCTTCTCGGTCTCCGAGGATGAATTCCGCGGCCTGCCCACCAAGGACCTCGTCGGCCACCTCGGCGCCTGGAGCTACTTCATGTCCGTCGACACGCCCGCCAACGACAAGTTCAAGAAGGACTTCTTCGCTTGGATCGAGAAGAGCACCGTCCCCGGTATCGAGAAGAAGGGCCGCGTCACCAACAGCCCCATGGTCCTTTCCTACGTCGGTGTTTACCTCTGGAAGGCCGCCGTCGAGAAGGCCGGCACCTTCGAGGTCGACGCCGTCCGCGCCGCTCTCGAGTCCGGTGTGAGCTTCGACGGTCCCGGTGGCAAAGTCACCATGCAGAAGAACCACCACATCACCAAGAACGTCTACATCGGTGAGACCCTGGCCGACGGCCAGTTCAAGATCCTCAAGTCCTACGAGGGCGTCTACGGCGAGCCCTTCCTGAAGGGCACCTTCGGCAAGAAGTAAGCCCGTCGCCCGTCATCCCTTTCCACGGCGCCGCTGGTTACGGCGCGCGTGTTCTTAACGTTGGTTAGTTTTGGTTGTCGGGGCGGGTCTTCACGGACCCGCCCCGTCTTTTTTTCACCCGAGCGCCGGACCTGGATTGCGTTCCGGCCGGGTCGATTCGCCGCCCAGGGGTATTTTTCCGGCTGCTCCATGCCGGCCCCCTTCCTGCTAACGGTTACGCCATCCGCGACATGCTTCGTTTTCTTCTCACCCTTTTCTACGGATTCGCTCTCTGGGCCGGCTGCGCCGTAGCCGCCGAATCCGCCCCGGCGGTCGCCCCGGGTCGTGCGCAGCTTCTGGCCGCCTTGCTCGCCCCCCCCGCCGAACAGGTGGCCGCCATTCGCGGCCTGGTGGGGGTGGAGGATGCCGCCATCACGCCCGCTTTGACCGCCTGGCGCGCCGGCGAGCTTTACCTCGTGCCGCTTCCCGACGGATCACGCGTGCCCGCCACCCTCGCCCCCGCACCGAACGGCGGTGAACAACTCGTCGCCCTCTCCGTTCTGGATGGCACCGCGATTCCCGATCCGGCCGCCGCGCCCGGTTCCGCGACCCCTTTGCTGATCGCGCCCAAAAGCCTGAAGCCGCTCGACACCACCGCGCCATTGCGGCGCGCGATGCGCGACGTGCTCGAAGTCGCCGGCGTGGCCGATCCGTCGCCCTCCGTGCGCCGCGAATCGATAGAGCGCCTCGGCCAGTCCCGCAAGCCCGAGCACCTACCGCTGCTCCAGGCCCGGCTCGTGATCGAAAAATCTCCCGTCGTCCGCACCGCCCTCGCCGACGCCATCGCGTTTATCCAGCTCGCCGACAGTTCGCATACGGTGCGCCTCGCCGCCATCGCCGCCCTCGGCGAGGCCCACTCGCTCGCCGCCGCCTCGCGTTTCAAGGAGTTGCTTGCCGCCACGCCCCCGCCCCCGCCCGACGAAACCGCCGCGCTCACCGCCGCGCTTAAGAAAATCGAATCGCACTGGAAGACCGTGAATTTCTTCGGCGACCTCTTTCGCGGCTTGAGCGCCGGCTCGGTGCTGCTGCTCATCGCCCTCGGTCTAGCCATCACCTTCGGCCTCATGGGCGTGATCAACATGGCCCACGGCGAGCTGATGGTCGTAGGCGCGTATTCGACCTTCGTGGTCCAGAATCTCTTCGTGTCCGTCTTCGGCGCCACCTCGACCGCGTTTCACTTTTACTTCATCGCCGCCCTTCCGGTGGCCTTTGTCGCCGCCGCCCTGGTCGGCCTCGCGCTCGAACGCGGCATCATCCAGTTCCTCTACAAACGTCCACTCGAAAGCTTGCTCGCCACCTGGGGCGTATCGCTCGCGCTCCAGCAGACCTTCCGCTTGGTTTTCGGCCCGGCCAACGTCCAGATCAACGCCCCTGCCTGGCTCCAAGGTAGCGCCGCCTTGAACGACGTGCTCTTCGCCTACAACCGGCTCTTCGTGATCGGGTTCGCCGCCCTGGTTGTCTTCGGGGTGTGGCTGGCGCTGAACCGCACCTCCCTCGGCCTGCTGGTTCGCGCCGTGATGCAGAACCGCCAGATGGCGTCGTGTATCGGCGTGCGGGCCACGCGCGTGAACATGTGCACCTTCGCCTTCGGTTCCGGCCTCGCCGGTCTGGCCGGCGCCTGTCTGTCCCAGTTGGGCAACGTCGGCCCCGGCATGGGCCAGCTTCACATCATCGACTCCTTCATGGTGGTCGTTTCCGGCGGGGTGGGGAACGTCCTCGGCTCCGTCGTCGCGTCCCTCGGGATCGGCACGGTGGACCAGTTGCTCCAACCCATCCTCGGCGCGGTCATCGGTAAGGTCCTCGTTCCTTTCGCCATCATCCTGTTCCTCCAGTGGCGCCCGGGCGGTCTCTTCCCGACCCGCAGCCGCAGCCTCGACTAATCCGCCGCCATGTCCGTTCCCGCCAAACTCTCCGACGTCGAGCCGCGCTTTTTCACCCGCGCCCAGTGGGCCTCGTTTCTCCTGCCCACGCTCGTGCTCGCGCTGGTGCTGCCGTTGCTCAACGCCGCCCTGCCCGCCGAACATCTTCTGCGGCCGAGCGACTTCACCCTGAATCTCTACGGCAAATACGCCACCTACGCGGTTCTCGCCCTCGGCGTGGACCTGCTCTGGGGCTACCTAGGCATCCTATCGCTCGGCCAGGCCCTGTTTTTCGCGCTCGGCGGCTACGCCTTCGGCATGCACCTGCTGCTGATGATCGGAAAGGACGGACAGTATAAGTCCGATCTGCCCGACTACATGGTGTTCCTCGGCTACAAGGCCCTCCCCGCCCACTGGGAGCCCTTCTACTCCTTCTCGTTCGCCGCCGCCGCCGTGCTGATTGTCCCGGCGCTGATCGCCTTTGTCTTCGGTTGGCTGGCCTTCCGCTCCCGCATCAAGGGCGTCTACCTCTCCATCCTCACCCAGGCCCTGACCTATGCCGCCGCGCTGCTGTTTTTCCGCAACGACTTCGGCTTCGGCGGCAACAACGGCTTCACCGACTTCAAGCGCGTCCTCGGCGCCGACTTGAACTCCCCCGACACGCGTCGCGGTCTCTACGTCGCTTCGGTGCTGCTCCTCGCGGGCGTTTTCCTGCTCTACCGTTGGCTGACCCGCGCCAAGTTCGGCCACCTCATGCAGGCGATCCGCGATGGCGAAAACCGCGTGCTTTTCTCCGGCTACGCCACCGCACGCTACAAACTCTTCGTGTTCGTGCTCGTCGCCGCCATCACCGGCGTGGCCGGCGCTCTCTACGTCCCCCAAGTCGGCATCATCAACCCGTCCGAGATGACGCCTGAAAAATCCCTCGAAGCCGTGGTCTGGGTCGCGGTCGGCGGCCGCGGCACCCTGCTCGGCCCCATCCTCGGCGCCCTTTTCGTCAACGCCCTGAAAAGCTGGGCCACCCGCGCCGCCCCCGAGCTCTGGCTCTACATCATCGGCGGTCTGTTCATCGTCGTCGTGCTTTTCCTGCCCGGCGGTCTGATCAGCCTGCCGGCCAAGTTCCGTTCATTCTGGGTCAAACTCCGCTCCAAGGCGCCGGCCGCGGAATCGTTGGCCGCTGGTCACTAGCCGTCGGTCATCCACGAAACGCCATGTCCCACCCGATCCTCCAAGCCGAAGACGTGACGAAAACCTTCGACGGGTTTCGCGCCATCAACGCCCTGAATTTCTACCTGTTCCCCGGCGAACTCCGCACCGTGATCGGCCCCAACGGCGCCGGCAAATCCACCTTCTTCGACCTTCTCACCGGCCGCGCCAAGCCCGATACCGGCGGGATCGAATACAGCCCCGTCCCGGACACCCCGGCGACCGATCTGACCAAGCTCAACGAATACGAGATCCAGCGCCTCGGCATCGGCCGCAAGTTCCAAACCCCGTCCGTCTTCGCCGAGCACACCGTGTTCACCAATCTGGTCCTCTCGCTGAAAGGCCCGCGCGGGGTGTTCGCGTCGTTGTTCCACCGCCTCGACTCCGCCGCGCGCGACCGCCTCGACGCCCTCCTGAAACTCGTGCGCCTCGACGACAAGCGTCACTGGAAGGCCGGCCTGCTCTCCCACGGCGAGAAACAGTGGCTCGAGATCGGCATGTTGCTCGCCTCCGAGCCCCGCGTGCTGCTCGTCGACGAACCCGCCGCCGGTATGACCGACGAGGAGACGCACCGCACCGGCGAACTCCTGCTCAGCCTCGCCGGCAAACACAGCATCGTGGTCGTCGAGCACGACATGTCCTTCGTGAAGCAGATTTCCATCAACGGCCAGGTGACCGTCCTCCACCAGGGTTCCGTGCTCTGCGAGGGCAAGTTCGACGACGTGCAATCCCATCCCAAGGTCCGCGAGGTCTACCTCGGCCGCGGCAAAAATTGAGGCTTAAATGTATGGCCACAAAAGGCACAAAAAGCGCAAGAAGATCTCTGGTTAGCGAACCGCTCGTCGGACCTTCCGACTTTTGCGTCTACTGTGCCTTTTGTGGCCAATCTTCCGATGTCTGATCCCCTGCTTTCCGTTCAATCCGCCGAGGTCGATATCGACGGCTCCCGTATCCTGCGCGGCGTCACCCTCGAGGTCCGTCCCAACGAGGTCGTCGCCCTCATGGGCCGTAACGGCGTCGGCAAGACCACCACGCTCCGCGCCCTCATGGGCCTCCGTCCCCTCCGCT
>JAIXVP010000116.1 GCA_027482905.1 Opitutaceae bacterium | reverse complement strand
AGCGCGACAATCGCATCCACGCCAATCGCATCACCCGCTTCGGCCGGATTCTCTACGACTTCGGGGGCATCTATCATCTCTCCGCCTCGCCCGGCACCCGGATCACCGAAAACGTGGTCGGCGAGGTGGTGCTCAATCCCTACGCCGAAAAACCGCATTGGGGTCACCTCTACCTCGACGAAGGCTCGTCCTACTTGACGGTGCGCGACAACTGGACGGCGACCGAACAACGTCTGTTCAACACCAAGGGCTTCGGCGTCACCTGGGAAAACAACGGCCCGGGCGTATCCGACGCCATCCGTCAGGCCGCCGGCCTCGAGCCCGCGTTTCGGGATCTCCGGCTCGATCCCGCCATCCCGCCCGCCCGTTAAACGCCGCCCGGTTTCCGGCGCGTGTGAACCGGACGGATTGATGCACCCCGCTGCTTGCGTTTCCGCGTCTGACCGCCGGCGCAAAGCACGGACTTCACCGTGCGGTGGGCATTCCGATGTCGCGGGTCCGGCCGGCGGGTAAATCCCCTCCGCGCCACCACGCCGTCCGACTCCAAACGCGAGATTCCGGGAGCGCCTCCGGCCCGCGCGGGCCTGACTTATGTCTCGGAATCACGCATTTCATGAAACCTTCTACAGGATCCTAAGCATCCTCCCACGTAATTGCGCGCGCGACGCCTCTGGGAGGCAAGGATGCGGTTGACCGTTCTACCCCGTGGCGCATGGTGGCTGCCACAGCCTACCCCGGTCTTGGGAACCCCCGAGCCTTCACCCTACGATCCCAAATTCAATCGGAAACTTCCGCCCCACGCCATGCTCAGACACCCCACCCATTCCTTTTTTCGATCCCGCCGTGGCGCATTCACGCTGATCGAGCTCCTGACCGTGATCGCCATCATCGGCATCCTCGCGGCGATCATCATACCCACCGTGGGCAAGGTGAAACGCACCGCCAAGAAGGCTCAATGCGTGGCCCGTCTGCGGCAATGGGGCAGCGCCATCGCCCTCCAGGCCAATGATGCGAAATCGAAGGTCATCCTGGACTTCGCCAAGGACGCCTCCGGCACCGGCAGCTACATTCTGGACACCTACTTCAACAGCGGCGGCAACACCGTGGTCGAGGACACCAGCGGCAAGACCACCGACAACAAATACGCCACCCGCGCCTTCTGGGGCTGCCCCACCGGGATCAACGGCGGCAACACCTTGTCGGCATCACAGTATGCCTTCGTCGTTCCCAACGGTGTCAGCGCGACCAAGCCTTCGGCCACCATATTGGGCGTTTCGGTTTCCAAATACTATTCCGTGACCGAGGCCTCTTCTCCGTCCAAACTCGTGTTGATGATCGAGGCCAAGAACGGTTCCAATCGTGTGGATGTTCCCGCGGCGGGAAATGTGAAGAGCGCCTTGGAAGCGTCAAACGGCGTCCGGTCCATGCAATTGGACGAGGGATACGTGCGTCATGGTGGCGCTGCCCTGGCGCTTTTCCTGGATGGCCACGTCAACGGACTGAGCGTCACGGAGACGGATTACACCCAAAACAAAGAGGCTTTGGATCGGTATTTTTCCCTGCAGTAGGTCTGCAGCGGGTGGATTTCCCCTGATTTCCCCGCCGGTTCTATTCACCGGGAAGGCAACATGGCAGGTTGATCGAGCGAAGGGATTTCTCCCCGCACGTCCGCCGCCTGTTCAGCGCCGGGGCCTTCTCCCGGCGCTGAAACGTCAATGCTCCGTTTTCAGCGCAGCGCCGCCGCGATACGCGCGAGCGCCTTCTCGACGTTTTCGCGGCTGTTGAAGGCGCTGATGCGCACGTGGCCCTCGCCGCACTTGCCGAAGCCGGCGCCGGGCGTGCAGACCACCTGCGCCTCGTTGAGCAGCTTGTCGAAAAAGGCCCACGAATCGGTGCCGGTGTTGACCCAGATGTAGGGCGCGTTGTCCCCGCCGATGCAGGAGAAGCCAAGCCGGGTCATGGCCGTGCGGATGAGCGCGGCGTTGGCCAGGTAGAAGTCGGTCATGGCCTTCACCTCGGCCTGGCCCTCGGGCGTGAAGATCGCGGCGGCGGCCTTTTGCACCGGGTAGGAGACGCCGTTGAATTTCGTGGTGTGGCGGCGGTTCCAGAGCGCGTGGACCGGGTGCGCGGCGCCGGTCGCGTCGTAGGCGACGAGTTTTTTCGGCACCACGGTGTAGGCGCAGCGCGTGCCGGTGAAGCCGGCCGTCTTGGAGAAACTGCGGAACTCGATCGCGACCTCGTCGGCGCCGGGGATTTCGTAGATGGAGTGGGGGATGGCCGGGTCGCGGATGTAGGCCTCGTAGGCGCTGTCGAAGAGGATAATGGCCTGGTTCGCCTTGGCGTAGGCGACCCACGCGGTGAGTTGCTCGCGGGTGGCGACGGCGCCGGTGGGGTTGTTGGGGAAACAGAGGTAGATCAGGTCGGACGCGCCGGCCGGGATGGCGGGGACGTAGCCGTTGGCCGGCGTGCAGTCGAGGTAGGTGATGCCGGCATAGCGGCCGTCGAGGTTGGCGCCGGTGCGGCCGGCCATGACGTTGGTGTCGACGTAGACCGGGTAGACGGGGTCGGGGATGGAGAGCTTCAGGCCCTCGGTGGCGAAGATCTCCTGGATGTTGCCGCAGTCGCACTTGGAACCGTCGGAGACGAAGATCTCGTCGGCCGCGATCGGGCAGCCGCGGGCGGCGTAATCGTGGGCGGCGATGGCCTCGCGGAGGAAGGCGTAGCCCTGCTCGGGGCCGTAGCCCTTGAAGGTGGCGCGCACCGCCATCTCGTCCACGCCGGCGTGGAAGGCCTTCAGCACCGTCGGCGCGAGCGGCTCGGTGACGTCGCCGATGCCGAGGCGGATGACCGGCTTGTCGGGATGGGCCGCCGTGTAGGCGCCGACACGCTTGGCGATGTCGGAAAAGAGGTAGCTGGCCTTGAGTTTGAGGTAGTTCTCGTTGATGCGGATCATGGGCGTGGAGATGGGTGAAACGCTTGAACAAGGGGCGCGAAGGGCCTTTGTTCAAGCCCCGCGTCTTCCGCGCGGCCACCCCGTCTCCGCATGCAAATCATCCGTTCCGTGCCCGAAATGCAGGCCCTCGCCGAGGCCCTGCGCGCCCAAGGCCAGCTCATCGGGCTGGTCCCGACCATGGGCGCCCTGCACGACGGACACCTCACCCTGATCCGCGCCGCCGCCGAACGCGCCGACGCCGTGGTCGTGACCATTTTCGTGAACCCCGCCCAGTTCGCCCCGAGCGAGGATTTTAACAAATACCCGCGGGAGCTGGAGAACGATGTCGCCAAGTGCGAGGCCGCCGGCGCCGACTACGTTTTCGCCCCGCCCAACGAGGAGATCTACCCCAAGGGCTACTCGACCTACATCACGGAGGAACACGTCGCCAAACCCCTCGAAGGCGTGTCCCGCCCCAGCCACTTCCGCGGCGTCACCACCGTGGTGGCGAAGTTGTTCAATATCTGCCGGCCCGACCTCGCCGTCTTCGGCCAGAAGGACGCCCAGCAGGTCGCCGTCATCCGCAAGATGGTCGCGGACCTTAACTTCACCGTCGATATCGTCGTCGCCCCCACCCTTCGCGAACCCGACGGCCTCGCGATGAGCTCGCGCAACCGCTACCTCTCCGCCACCCAGCGCGTCGAGGCCCTCGCCATCCACCGCGCCCTCTACAAGGCCCGCGACATGGTCGCCGCCGGCGAAATCCGCTCCGACCGCCTCGTCGCCGAGGCCACCCACATCCTCAGCCAGCAGCGCCGCATCCGCGTCATCTACGTCTCGCTCGTCAACCGTTCTACCATGGAGCCCGCCCGCGAGGTCATTCCCGGCGAGACCGTCATGGCCATCGCCGCCTGGATGGACGAAGTCCGCCTGATTGATAACATCGTTTTGTGAGCGTCCCCCCTGTTCTCCAACCCGTCGTCCCGCGCTCCCGCGCCTACGACGTCCTCGTGATCGGTTCCGGCATCGCCGGCCTAAGCTTCGCCCTGAAGGTCGCCCAGCAGGGCCGCTCGGTCGCCATCCTGACCAAGAAAAACAAGGCCGACTCCAACACCAACTGGGCCCAGGGCGGCATCGCCGTCGTGACCGCCGAGACCGACGACTTCGCGAAACACGTCGCCGACACCCTCGTCGCCGGCGACGGTCTCTGCGACCGCAAGGTGGTGAAACAAATCATCACCGACGGCCCCGCCCGCGTGCGCGAGTTGATCGACCTCGGCCTCAAATTCTCGCGCGATGACGACGGCGGCTACGACCTCGGCCGCGAGGGCGGCCACAGCGAGCGGCGTATCCTCCACGTGAAGGACATGACCGGCAAGGCCATCGAGTCCGCCCTCATCAAGGCCATCGCCCGCGAGCCTCGCATCGCCCTGTTCGAGCACTTTTTCGCCATCGACGTCATCACCGCCGGCAAACTCGCCCGCCGCCAGCGCAAGGCCCTCCCGGCCGACGCCGACCGCGTGGTCGGGGTCTACGCCCTCGACGTGCGCGACCGCCGCGTCGTCACCTTCCAAGCCCCCGTCGTCATGCTCAGCTCCGGCGGCGCCGGCCAGGTCTACCTTTATACGACCAACCCCGACATCGCCACCGGCGACGGCATCGCCATGGCCTACCGCGCCGGCGTCGAGGTGCGGAACATGGAGTT
>JAIXVP010000048.1 GCA_027482905.1 Opitutaceae bacterium | reverse complement strand
GGTGGCGGCGACTTTCACATTGTAGCTGAAGGTCAGGTTTCCGCCGCTGGTTGCGGCGACCGGCAGGGTGGTGGAGCCGGCGGTGTTCGGGCTGCCACCGAGCGCGAACTTCACGAGGTTCACCACGCCGTCGCCCGAGGGGTTGGCGGTGGGGGCGCCGTTGCCGGCGGGGTCCAGGCCGTAGCTGGTCGCCCAGGTTTCGTAGGGGTTGGCGGACGCGACGGTCAGCACCGCGGCGGAGCTGGTGGCGGAGCCGACGGCGTTGGTCGCGACCACGGTGTAGCTGGCGGCGTCGCCGGCGGTGACGGAGTTGAGCGAGTAGGTGGAGGAGGTCGCGCCGGAGATCGCGTCGACGCCCTTATACCACTGGAAGGTCGGGGCGGGGGTCCCGGAGGCGGCCGCGGTGAAGGTCACGTTCGCGCCCGGGGCGACCGACTGGCTGGCGGGCTGGGTGGTGATCGCGGGGCTGGCGGCGGGGGTGGGGAGGGACTGCTCCACCTTCAAGGCCGAGATCACTACGCTCGGAACCGAGGCGTTGCTGGTGGTGCGGGCGCCGATGGCGAAGCTGTCGAAGGCGGACGTCACTGCGGACGGGGCGGTGGGCGACGCGCCGGTCGCGATGGTGACGCCGGAGGCCGAGAGCAGCAGGGTCCCGGTGGTGTCGACGCCGTTGTAAAGCTTGTAGGAGATGCCGTATTGGTCGGCGGCCGAGCGGGTGATTTCGTATACCAGGGTGTAGGTCGTGCCGGTGACGAAGGTGTAGGCGGCGGAGGGGTTCACCAGGCTGCTCAGGGAGGTGCCGGCGGGGGTGCCGTAGGAGACCGAGCCCGAGCCGGGGACGACCAGTTCCTGGGTGCGGTTGGTGGTGGCGGTGCCAGTCTGGGCGAGGCGTGTCAGGATGCGGGCGGGGGCGTCGCCGTTGGCGATGTGCGCGCGGTATCCCACCCAGCCGAGAGTGCCGCCGGTCATGTTGTTGGTGCCGCCGAGCAGGTCCGCGACCGCGCCGCTGTGCAGCGTGGTGTAGGGCAGGCTGCCGCCCGAATTGAAGAGGCCCCAGCCGAGGGTGGCGATGTTGTTGACGGTGAAGGTGGAGGTGACCTTCAGGGCGCTGCCGCTGGCGGCGAGGCTGAGCGGAGTGGGGGTGAAGACGGTCGCGGCCTCGTAGATGCCGGAGGTGGTCGCGGCGTTGATGGTGAGGGTGAAGGGGCGCGTTTCGACCACGCCGGCGGTGGCGGGATCGTCACCGACGTTCGAGTTCGTCGCGACTTTGCTGGCCATGACATACCAGTTGGTCGAGGTCGGGGTGATGACGGGCGTGGCCGCGTGGATCGTGTCCTGGGCGAAGTTGGTCGAGAAGGCGGTCGAGGTCTGGTTGACCACGAGGGTGAGGGTGGCGACGTTGGAAGTGACGGATCCGCCTTGGTTGGTGACGACCACGGTGTAGTTACCGAGGTTTGCGCCGCTCGCCGCCGGGATGCTGTAGGTGGATGAGGTGGCGCCGGAGATGGCGTTGGACCCGAGATACCACTGGTAGGACAGCGGGGCGGAGCCGGTGGCAGTGACGGAGAAGGAGGCGGAGCCGCCGATGGAGGCCGTGGCGGGGGCGGGCTGCACGGTGATGGCCGGCAGGACGACGTTGACCGTCACGACCGCGGGGGTGGCCGGGGTGGCGGAGCCGAGCGAATTGGTCGCGGTCACGCTGTAGGAGCCGGCGCTCGCGGTGGTGGCGGTGGCGATGGTGTAGGAGGGACCGGTGGCGCCGGGGATCTCGACGCCGCCTTTGAACCACTGGTAGGTCGGAGCGGGGTAGCCGGTGGCGACAACGGAAAGGTTGATCAGGTCGCCGACGTTAACGGTCACGTTGGCGGGCGGGGTGGTGATGACGGGGGCGGCGCTGTTGATCGTCACCACGGCGGCGTTGCTGGTGACGGGACCCTGGGTGTTCGTGGCCACCACGGTGTAGGAGCCGGCGTCGTCGGCGGACGCGGACGTCACGGTATAGGTGGCGGAGGTGGCGCCGGGGATCTGGGTCGAGCCTTTATACCACTGGTAGGTCGGGGTGGGCGCGCCGGTGGTGGCGGCGGTCAGGGTGAGGGTCTCGCCGGCGTTCACCGTCTGGGTGGCGGGGTGGGTGGTGAACACGGGCAGGCTGGCCGACGATACGGTGACGGCGACGGTCGCGCTGGTGGCCGAGCCGAGGGCGTTGGTGACCACGACATAGTAGTTGTCCGCGTCTCCGGCGGAGGCGGCTCCGACCGAGTAGGTGGCGGACGTGGCGGAGGGGAGAGGCGAGCCGTTTTTATACCACTGATAGGTCAGTGGCGCGGTGCCGGAGGCGACGACGCTGACCGAGCCGGCCTGGCCGGTGACCCAGGCTTGGTTTACGGGTTGGGTGACGATGTCGGCGACGGCGGAGTTCTTGGCCGTGACGGTCAGTGAGGTCAGGTAGAGTTGGGAGATGCTGTTTCCTCCGGTGATGCTGTTGCGGGTGCCGATGGCGAAGGCGTCGAAGGCCGACGTCACCTGCGAGGGCACGGTGGTCAGGGTGGTGACGCCCGAGACGGAGTAGAGCACGACGTCGCTCGCGTCCCGGATGGTGTAGGCGATCGTCAGCGCGTCGGCGGCGGTGCGGGTGATGGTGTAGAGGAGGCGATATTCACTGCCCAAGCCGTCGGCCAAGGTCACGGTGGCGGCGGAGTTGCCGATGGAGCCGATGCTTACCGGACCCGGGGAGTTGAAATCCCCGGTGCTGGTGGCGACCACGTCGTGGGCCGAGCGGGTGAGGCTGGCGCCGGTCTGGGGGAGGCGGGCGCTGATCACGCCGGTGGCCGAGCCGCTCTGCAGGCGGGCGCGGTAACCCTTCCAGGCGAGGGTGCCGTCGTTGGTCACGGTCAGAGGGGTGCTGTCGAGGCCGGTGTTTTGGAGGGTGGTGAGGGGATTGACGCCGCCCGAGTTGTAGAAACCAGCGGACAGGTTGAGGACCTTGTCCGTGTAAAACACCGCGCGGGCCGTGATCGAGTCGCCGACCGATGCGAGATCAACGGGTGCGGCGGCGAAGCGGGTGATGCCCTCCACGCCGGCGGCCGAGGAGGTGGCGGCGTAGGTCAGGTTGAAGCCCGATGAGCCGATCGTCGTGGAGGTCGCGTTTTTGCTGGAGAGGATATACCAGTTGGTCGACGTGGGCGTGATGACGGGCGTCGCGGCGTGGATGGTGTCCGCCGAAAAGTTGGTCTGGAAAACGGTCGATTCGGCGCTGGCCGTGGAGGGGGCGAACCAGGCGAGCGCGGCGAGCAAGGCGGCGCGGAGGAGGGTGTTTTGGGGACGGGGTTGCATAAGCGTGGGAAAGGGGCGGGTCGGGACGGAACGGACGCGGAAAAGGGAGCGGTGGATGCGAAAACGCTCACACGGCTCCGCTGGAGCGGCGTGGCACGGTCGGGACGGGGTGGGGGTATCGGGGGCGGGCGGGGTAGGCTTGCGGACGCGTTCACCATCCTGTGATTGCGGTTCGGCACAAGGGCTTTGCATGGTCGCATTGTTGAATTCGCCCGGCCGGCAAAACCTCCCGCACAACGATGAGCGCACGGGCGGGGTTGAAAGTCAGGCGACGGGAGCGACGCTTGATGCGCTTTCAGGTTCGTTTTCACCTTCACCTCCCCTCCCGGAAACGGCGCCCCCCCCCTCGCGCCCGACCGTCCGTGCCGATGCCCCTTATCCCCTTCCTGCGCGTCCCTGCGGTCGCCCTGATCCTTTTCTCTATGACTGCCGGCGCCGTGATCGCGGCGGATCCCGTGGCCTTCCCCGGCGCGGAGGGCTACGGACGGTTTGCAAGCGGCGGACGCGGCGGCGAGGTCTACATCGTCACCAACCTGAACGACTCGGGCCCCGGCTCGCTGCGCACGGGCGTGGCCTCCCGCACGTCCGCCGTGCCGCGCACCGTCGTCTTCGCCGTCTCCGGCACGATCTACCTGAACTCCACCCTCCGGATTTCGCAGGGCAACCTCACCATCGCCGGCCAGAGCGCGCCGGGAGACGGCATCTGTCTGGCCAACTACCCGATCGACCCGAGCAACTCGACCAACGTCGTCATCCGCTTCATCCGCTCGCGCCTGGGCGACGCGGCCGACGTCGAGAACGACGCGTTCTCCTGTCGCTACGCGACCGACGTGATCGTCGACCACTGTTCCTTCTCCTGGTCGATCGACGAGACCGCGACGGCCTACGACAACACGCGTTTCACCATGCAGTGGTGTTTCGCGACCGAGAGTCTGCGCGACTCCGTCCACAACAAGGGCGCCCACGGCTACGGCGGTATCTGGGGCGGCCTGGGCGCCACCTTCCACCACAACCTGCTCGCCCACCACGACAGCCGTAACCCCCGGCTCAACGGCGCACGCTTTCACGGCACCGACGGTGAATACGTGGACGTCCGAAACAACGTCATCTACAATTGGAAAGGCAACTCGACCTACGGCGGCGAGCCGACCGACACCGGCCTCCCTTCGCACGAGAATCTGGTCAACAACTACTACAAGCACGGCCCGGCCACCGGCACCGGCGCCATCCGCTACCGCGTGCTCAATCCCAGCGCCAACGCGTTGTCGACGGGCGCCCAATACGGGCTGTTTTACGTCTCCGGCAACTACACCGCGGCGAGCTCCACCGTCTCGGCCGACAACTGGGCCGGCGGCGTGCAGGGGCCGTCCAGCGCGCAGCTCACCGCGCTGCGGGCGAACGCCCCGTTCGACACGCCTCCCGTCGCCACCCAGACCGCCGTCGCGGCGTTTCCGCTGGTGCTGGCCTACGGCGGTTGTTTCCGGCCCAACCGCGATTCCGTCGACGCCCGCATCGTGTCCGAGGTGACCAACGGCACCGTCACCTACTACGGCAGCAAAAACGGTTACGCCGGCATCATCGACTCCCAGGCCGACGTGGGCGGCTGGCCCGCGCTGGCCTCGCCGCCGGCCCCGGCCGACACCGACGCCGACGGCATGCCCGACGCCTGGGAGACCGCGCGCGGCCTCAATCCCGCCAACGCCTCGGATCGCAATCTCGTCGACGCCGACGGTTATACGCGGCTGGAGAACTATCTCAACGAACTCGCCGCGCCGGCCTTTCCCCTCCCGACCATCGCCGCCGCGCCGGCCTCCGTCGTCGTGTCCCCCGGCGACGGCCTCGCCCTTTCCGTCACCGCCGCCGGCGTCGGTCCCTTCGCCTACCAGTGGTATAGGAACAACGTCGCCATCGCCGGATCGACCTCCGCCTCCCTCGTCGCCGCCGGCGTCGCCGCGGACGCCGCCGGGTCCTACCATGTTGTAGTGACCAACCCCTACGGCTCCGTCGCCTCCGCGCCCGCCGTCGTCACGGTGATGAACTCGCCGCCGACCATCACGTCCGGACCGGCCGCGCTCAATCTCGTCGCCGGACAGCCCGCCACCTTCACCGTGTCGGTCGCCGGGACCGCGCCCTTCGCCTACCAATGGTATAAGGGACTCTCGCCGATCTCCGGCGCCACCGCCGCGACCTTCTCCATCGCCTCGGTGCGGTCCTCCGACGCCGGCTCCTACCGGGTCGCGGTGTCCAACGCGTCGGGCTCGGCGACCAGCGCGAGCGCGATCCTGACCGTGGCCGTTTCCGCCGGGAGCGTGTTCGCGACGACCTTCGCGGGCGACACCATCCACGCCGCCTCGCCCGCGCTCACCGGCACCTCGACCAACTGGTTTGTCATGTCGTCGAAGAACGCCTCCACCTCCAGCGTGGGCGACGATGCCGCCACGACCGGGGTGGTCGAGGCGCGTCCGCTCGATCTGACCATGCCGATCACCACGTCCGGCGTGGTCGAGGTGGCGGCTTTTTTTGCGGCTACGCCCCGGACGCTCTCCGCCGTCGGCGACGTGCTCCGGGCCCGGCTGGTGTTTGTCCCGACCAATGTCCGACACCTCGGCGTGGGTTTTTTCAACTCCGGGGGCGTGTCGCCCTACACCGGGTTGATCAATTCCCTGCTTGTTTCGACTTCGACCGCGCTCGCCACCGGCGGCACGCAAAACTGGCGCGGCTACCGCGCCGGGGTGGCCAACGCCTCGGCGGCGGGGATTTTCGAGGCCCGCGGCGCGCAGAACGGTGCTTCGAACGCCTCCCAGTCGCTGATCGTGCCCGGCACGAGTTCGTCCGCGACCGCTACGGCCATCGGCACCGCCTCCTCGTCGCCGGCCGCGCTGACCTTCGCCGACGGCCAGACCTACACCCTCACCGTCACGCTCACGCGTTCCGCCGCCGCCGCGTTCACCCTGGCCTGCACCGTGCATGCGGGCACCGACACGACGGCGGCGGCGTTATTCTCCTCCTCGGCCGTCACCACGACGTCCGGCGTCTTGCCGGCGGACGTGACGGGCGCTTTCGACGCCATCGGCCTAGGCTATCGCAACGTGGGCAACGCCTCCGTGTCGCGGGTCACGATCTCCAGCCTGCGCGTGGATTACGAGCCGCTGCCGGTCGCGCCGCCGCTCGACGCTTTCGCGTCGTTTCTCGCCGCGCACGGGTTGAACGCGGCCGGCAACGGTGCGCCGGGAGCCGATCCCGATCAGGATGGCGTGGCCAACGCCTTGGAGTTCATCCAAGGCGGTCTGCCGCTCGATCCGGCCAGCGCACCCCGGCCCATCTGCGTGGCTGAATCCGCCACCGTGGCGGCATTTTCGTTCCCGCGTCAGCTCGAGGCCGAGACCTTGTTCGAACTCGTGGTTCAGAAATCCACCGATCTGATCACCTGGACTCCACTCTTGGCCGGAACCGGCGGGGTCGGCGTGACCGTGCAGCCGCTGAATCTCACGCACGAGCAGGTGACCGTCAGAGCGCCGATCGATGGCGCGCGGGTTTTCTTTCGCCTGAGTGCGACTCCGCGTTGAAGTGGCGAATGGCGGCGGGGCGCGGTGGCGCGGAGCGTTCTCGCCCGGTTCAGGGCAAAGGCTTCCAACCTTCGGTTCGCACCGTCCACGTGCCATCGTCGGGCAGGCCGGGATGTTCGCGGTTCGCACCGTCCCAGCCGCCGAGCAGGAGGGCGGCGGCGGAGAGGAAGGCGCCGTTTGCGGGCAGGTAGGTGGCGAGGTCGTAGCGCGGCTGGCCCGGGCCGGTGTCGCGTTTGGCGCGGCTGGCAGGCCGTTGCGGGCAATGCCCGGCGGCGGTGTAGCGGTTGTTGGGGCCTTCGCGCAGCAGGATCTCCACCGCGTCGCGCGGGCGGCCGAGGCGGGCGGCGGTCATGGCGATCATGGGGTAGTCCCAGCCCCAGATTTTCTCCTCCCAGTCCCAATCGCGGAGGGCGGCGTCGAGGGTGCGGTCCATGGTGGCGCGGTCCACAAAATCGGTCGCGGGTAGGACGCCAAGCGACATCAACATGCTGGGATGGTCGTGGCGGCTGGCGAGGTTGTCCCAGGTGTCGGGATTGGACTCCAGGGCGACGTATTTGCCATCCTTTTCGGGGAGGCGAGAAAGACGGCGGACGATGTCGTCCCAGCGGGGTTCGCGGGCCAGGCCGCGGCGTTCGCGCCAGGTTTGGGCGAGCTGGAGGGACCAGCGCCAGTAGGCGAGTTCGAAGCCGGGGTTTTGGCTGGTGGCCTGATCGTAGATTTCCTGGGCGATCCAGAGCGGGGGACCAAGCACGTAGCGGTCGCGGGCGGGGTCGAGCCAGAGCATGGAGGCGAGGGCCTCGGCGGATTCCTGGACCAGGGTGCCGTAGCGTTCGAGCGTCGCGGGCGTGGGCGAGGCGCGGTGAAGCAATTCGGCGAGGTAGATCGGGTGCGGCTGGTTCCATACGATCAGCGGGTTGCCACCCGGGCTTTCGCGGAGCTCGGGGCCCACCATCTTGGCCCAGCGGGCGCCGCCCAGGCCGCGCCCGGCGGCGATGGCGCGGGCCTCCGGCAGGCGGGCGACATACCAATCGAGGTTGCGCGCCAGCAGCTCGGGGTGTCCCCAGAGCGCGAAGTGGGCCGCGTGCCACCAGATCATCTCGGTGTGGTGCTTGCCATACCAGGTGGCGCAGGTGAGGCCGCTCTCGGCCGGCGGCACGTCGCCGGCCAACTGCACGGCGGTGAGGTATTGGGAAAGCACGACGCGACGCTCGAACACGGCGGCAAGCGGATCGGTGCTGCCGGAAAAATCGGCGGCGGCCGAGGCGCGCCAAAAGTTCGCCCAATGCCGTGCGACGAGTTCAAAATCGCAGGCGGCGGGAGAGCGTGTTTCGCGCGCGAAATTCACCGCCAGCTCGAGCACGCGCCGGCCGGCCTCGGCGTGGACGAGAAACGTGTGGGGCGCGCCGGGCAGGGGAGCGGCGGCGCGGCTGAGGTTCACCCGATAAGTCAGATCGGCCACGCGGCGCTCGATGCGGGTGGCGTCGATCAATTCGGAGCGGTGGGTATGGGGCCGCGACCAGTCGTAGCCCGGCGTGTGGTTGACTTTGAGATCGTGGCCCGCCGGGAAGGCCAGGCGGACGCCCAGCACGCCGTCGGCGACGAGGTCGGACTCGATGCGGATGATCACCGTGTCCTCATCCGGCCGGCAGGCGGTGGTGACCGAGACGGCGCGCCCGTCCAGGGTGTAGCGGCTCTCGATCACGCCGCGCCAGAGGTCGAGGCGCTGGGCGAGGTCGCGCACGTCGGACGGCGCGAAGGCCGAGCCGTCGGGTTTTTGCCAATCCAGCGCGAGCTGGCCGAGCGGGTGGATGCGCGGGTTGCGGCGCAGCCACTGGCCGGCTTCGGACCGGCTGTTCGTCGGGTAGCCGTGGACGGAGCCGTCGGGGTGGGTGAAATCGCGATTGGCGTCGGCCAGGGTGACCCCGGCGGGATTCTCGTCCCGCACCCAGGCCCAGCGGGAGAGCGTCTCGGTGGGAATACCCTCGCGGTGATAGGCCTCGGGAAAGCTCTGGAGACCGGTGACGTCGGCGGTGAAGGCGAGGCCGCCGTTGCCCACGGTCAGCGGCGCGTCGAAGTCGAGCGCGCGGAGGTGCGGCGAGTGGCGCACGACTAGCGCTTCGCGGTCGATGGCAGCAACCTGGGCGGGGTTTGCGGAGCCGATGTGGAGGGAAGCGGGGAAGACCATGCAGACGGCGAGCAGGAAGTGCGGTCGGAGCATGATGTGGATCGGGTGAGGGACGGCGGGATCAGGGACGGCCGTCCGAAGTGAAAGAGCCTCCGGCGGGAATGGTGAGGTCGCGGGTGGTGCCGGCGTAGCGGAGGCGGGTGGTGCCGCCCCGGGCGGAGCGGATGGTGGCGGAGACGAGACGGTGGTCGGCCCAGGTGATATCCACCTCGAAGCCGCCGCGGGCGCGCAGGCCGGTTACGCGGCCGGAGGGCCAGGCGGCGGGGAGGGCGGGTAGGAGCTCGATTTCAAAGGAGAGCGGGTCGGTGACGTCGAGTGGTTCGTGGGATTGGAGGAGCATCTCGGCGATGGCGGCGGTGCCGCCGAAGTTGCCGTCGATCTGGAAGGGCGGGTGGGCGTCAAAGAGATTTGGATACGTGCGCTCGGGACCGAGGAGGGCGCGAAGAATGCGGTGGGTGCGATCGCCGTCCCGGAGGCGGGCCCAGAGGTTGAGCCGCCAGGCGATGGCCCAGCCGGTGGAGATGTCGCCGCGGGTTTCGAGGGTGTTTTTCACGGCGGCGGCGAGCTCGGGCGTGCGGCGGAGCGTGATCTGGTTGCCCGGATAAAAACCGTAGAGATGGGAGACGTGGCGGTGGGCCTGGTCGGGCGCGGAGGCGTCCCAGTCCTCGCGCCATTCCCGGAGCTGGCCGGCGGAGCCGATGCGGTCGGGCGGCAGGCGGTCGCGGGCGGCGGCGACGCGGGCGGCGAAGTCGGTGTCGGTGCCGAGAATGGCGGCGGAGCGTAAACAGGCTGCGAAGAGATCGCGCAGGAGCTGGTTGTCCATGGCGGGGCCGGAGGCGAGGGAGACGCCGGAGTGGTGGGCGTTTTCCGGGGAGAGGGACGGGCTGGTGACGAGGTGGCCGGTGGCGGGGTCCTCGACGAGCGTATCGAGGAAAAACTCGGCGGAGCCCTTGAGCAGCGGGTAGGCGCGGGCGAGGAAGGCGCGGTCGCCGGAGAACAAGTAGTGCTCCCAAAGATGGAGGGTGAGCCATGCGCCGCCGGTGGGCCAGGTGCCGTAGAAGGCGCCGTCGATGGGGCCGGTGGCGCGCCAGAGATCGGTGTTGTGGTGGGTCACCCAGCCGCGGGCGCCGTAGTGGTCGCGGGCGAGCTTGGCGCCGGTCTCCGAGAGGTCCTTCACCATGGCGAAGAGCGGCTCGGCGCATTCCGCGAGGTTGGTGATCTCGGCGGGCCAGTAGTTCATCTCGGTGTTGATGTTGATGGTGTATTTGCTTCCCCAGGGCGGGTTGAGGTGGTCGTTCCAGATGCCCTGGAGATTGGCGGGCTGGGTGCCCGGGCGGGAGGAGCTGATGAGCAGGTAGCGGCCGTAGTGAAAGTAGAGGGCGGCGAGGCCCGGGTCCTCGACGTTCGGGGAGCGGACCACACGGGCGTCGGTCGGGATTTTTTCGGCCTCGGGATTTTGGCCGAGGTCGAGGGCGACGCGGCGAAAGAGACGACGGTGCTCGGCGAGGTGGGGGGCGAGAAGAGCGTCGTAGTTTTTATCGGATACGGCAGTGAGGGTGGCGGAGGTGAGCGCGGCGGGATCGCCCGAGACATCGTCGTAGCGACGGAAGCTGGTGGCGGCGGCGAGCACGATGGTGACGGAGGAGGCGCCGGAAATGTGGAGCTGCTGGCCGTCGGTGGAGAGCTGGCCGCCCTCGGTGAAGACGCGGGCGCGGGCCTCGAAGGTGAGCGCGCCCGGGATGCCGTGGGCGGAGCCATTGCGGCCGGACAGGATGAGGGTGTGGCCGCTCTCGGTGCGGGAGGCGGAGGATTGGAGGGAGGCGAAGGCAAGGCCCAGGTCGAAGGCGGCCGCCTGGGTCGGGCGCTTGGCGTTGCGGGCGGAGTGGCGGATGACGATGACCTGGTCTACGGGGCTGGAGAAGACCTCGCGGGTGTGGACGATGTTGCCCAGGCGGAAGGTCGTGGTGGCGACGGCGGAATCGAGGTCGAGCTCGCGGCGGTAGGCGGTGGCTTGGTCGCTGCCGGGGAGGGTTAGGAGCAGGTCGCCGAGCGTCTGGTAGGGCATCTGGCGTATGGGGCGGGACATGAACTTCGCCTGCACGAGATCCTGGGCGGCCTTGTTTTCGCCGGCGGCGAGGAGGCGGCGGATCTCGGGCAACGCGGCGCGGGCCTCGGGGTTGGCGGGATCGTAGGGGCCGCCAGCCCAGAGCGTGTCCTCGTTGAGCTGGAGACGCTCGAGGTTGATGCCGCCAAAGACCATGGCGCCGAGGCGGCCGTTGCCGACCGGGAGAGCCTCGACCCACTGGTCGGCGGGGCGCTCATACCAGAGGGTGGGCGCGGCGAAAACGCAGGTGGAGAGGGCGGCGAGGAATAATCCGAAGGACGAAATCCGAAGGACCAAGGACGGAGAGAGGCGCATGGTGGAGAGGGACCGGCGGCGGGCGGGGTGGAGGATCCGAAGGACGTGGAAAGCGGGAAGGAGGCGCGGGTGGGCAGAATCCAAGACACGCGGCGCGGTGAACCCGTCCATCAGATGCGGGGCGGGGGGGTGGCGTGCAGGGCGAGCTTGGCGAAAAAGTCCTCCAGCATCAGGCGCACATCGAGGGATGTGTAGACGCGAAGCGGCCGACCCTCGGGATTCGCCTCATACCAACCCTCGTCGTTGATCAGAGGGGTCGGCCGCAGAACGTAGCGACTGGAGGCGGGGTCGACCTCCCAGGAAGTTTGCAGGGCGGTGAGAAGGACGAGCGGGTTGTCGCCCAGGACGTAGGTTTCGCCGAGCGAGCGCTTGGCGCGGATGAGCAAGTCGTCGAGCCGGGACATTAGGAACCCTCCGGTCGGGCCCTGCGGCTTCACGCGCAGCAGCAACTCCGAGTAGGAGACGAGCGCCTGTCGGTAGGCGTCGCGCGGGATCTGCCAGACCGGGATGTCGGACCGGTTGAATACAACCTGGGCGGCGACGCGGTCGATGCCGAGATTGTATTCCACGCGGCGTTCGCCGGGCGGCGGGGTGGCGAGTCCATCGTGTTCGGGTCCGCCGATCCAGATGAGACGCAGTCGGGGGCCGATGCGCGGTTCGACCAAGTAGGCGCTGGCCAGGTTGGTGAGGCCCGCGCCGCAAGCGACGTAGAGTGGGCTTTTGACGTCGTCCCGCATCGCCTCGCGGACGATCAAGTCAGCCGCGGCGGACGGCGAGGGAATGTCGATGTCACCAAGGGAAGCCGGGGCGCCTTCGAGCACCTGGACGCGTTCGGCCAACCCCATGGTTTTAACCAACTCGGCCGCGAGATCACGCGCGGGAGCGGTGGCGCCGCTCAGCCCGTAAAAGCCGGCCTCGTGGTGTTGGGACGCGATCACGCCGCGTATCTCCATGGTCGGCGAAAGCAGGTGGTGGGCGAGTTGGAAAAGCCCGTCGGGATCGCCGCCGAAATCGTTGTCGATGATGAGGCGGGCCCGAGGCCTGATCGGAGCGTAGGGATCGCCGGAGCCGGTTTCTGCGGATGCGGGGGCGGGGACGGTCGCAAGCAGCATGATCAGGGTGAATACGCGGGACGAGGACATGCGGCCAGCAAGGCGCGCGCGGGCAGATAATGGAATTCGTATTTGGTGTTTTGAACGCTCGTCACCGGGCGGGGTTCCAGACGTCGGCGCCGCCGAGGATGTTGGGCACGGTGTAGGCGGCGGCTTCGGCCTCGGTGAGCTCGCGCGCCCACGCGACGCGTGCGGTCCGGTCGGCGCCCGGGCCGGTGTTGCGATACTCGGCGTAGCGGGCGGTTTTTTCGTTCTCGGTTTTGCCCCAGTTGTGCCAGCCCTCGGCGCGAATTTTCCCCTGCAGATCGCAGCGGATGAACGCGGTCGCGGCGAAGGGGCGCCACGGGCGGCCGAGGTAGACGCCCTTCTCGACTTCGGGCGCGGTGGTGACGACGCAGTCGAGGAAAACGTAGCCAAACGGCGCGGCCTCGCGGGTGCTGGCGGCGGTGATGTAGCCGTCGGCGCGGCAGTGGATGCGGCAGCGATCAAAGACCGCCGTGCCCGCCGCGTAGATGAAATCGACGTGGCCGGTGATCTCGCACTCCGCGAAATATTGGCGCGCGACCGGTCCGTCCTTGGGCGAATCGGCGCGGAGGGTGTCCTGCCAGCCGAGGAAACGGCAGCGGCGAAACACCGCGCGGTCGCCGGTCACGTAGACGGCCAGAGCCTGGACCTTTTGCTCGCGGGTGGTGGTGTTCTCGAAGGTGAGGTTTTCGGCGGTGAAGTCCGACGCCTGCACCAGCACGGTGGCGCTGTCGGCGGCGGAGAGGGTCTTGCCGGAGGCGTCGCCGGGGACGGGCGTTTTCACGTTTGTATCCAGCGTGATCACGGTCTCGGCCCCCATGCCGGGTTCGCCGCGAAGCTGGAGGAACGGTTTTTCGGCGGGGACCACGACATGTTCCTTGTAGACACCGGATTTGACGAGGATGCGGAAGGGTTTGGCAGCGGTGGCCGTGGTCGGCGCGGCGTCGACGGCGGCCTGCACGGTCGTGTGCGTGCCGGAGCCGTCGAAGGCGACGACCGCGTCGTGGCGCGTCTCGCCGGCGACGGGCCGCGGGTCGCGGGGTTCGGCGCGCAGGAAGGGCGCGAGTTCGGGCACGGCGACGCGCAGTTCCTCGGCGACGATCCGTCCGAAACGCACGTAGCCCTCGGCGTTGAGGTGGGTGCCGTCGAACTGGCCGTTTTCCTTGGGCGGGCTGAAGACGAGGCAGCCCTCCTTGCCGAGTTTTTCGCAGAGTTCCTTGCTGCGGTCGTGAAGCTCGACGAGCGGGACGTTTTTCTCGCGGGCGATGGCGCGCACGATCTCTGCGCGGTTTTGCAGGCTGGACGTGATCAGGTGGGGATTTTCCGGGGTCTTGAACTGGCGGCGGACCAGGGAGGTTACGAGCACTGGCTTGGCGCCGGCGGCGCGGGTTTCGTCGATGTAACGCCTCATGTAGCCGCGGTATTCCTCCTCGGTGGTCGAGCGGCCGGGTTTGCCCGGCTCGTCGTTGTGGCCGAATTGGATGAGGTAGTAGTCGCCCTTGAGCGCGAGGGCCTTGGCCCAGGAGCCTTCGACGATGAAGCTCATGGAACTGCGGCCGCCGCGCGCGGTGTTGGTCAACTCCACGCCGTCGGCGAGGAACTGCCGGAAGCCTAGGCCCCACCCGGCGTTGTCGGTTACGGTCGAGTCGCCGACGAGGACGAGGCGCGGGGCGGCGCGGAGCGAGGCAAAGGCCAGAATAGCGGCGAAAACCAGGGGCAGGCGAAGGAGGCGGGAAAGAGCCATGGCTTGTCAGGGTAGGAGGGTCAGGGCGCTACGCGTGACGGCCTGGCTGGTGACCGGCTCGCCCTGAGCGGCGCGGATTTGCACCCGCTCGAAGACGATGCCGTCGCAGTTGAGCAGATCGGCGCCGCGCGCGGCGGAAAGGGATACGTCGCGCAGGGTGATGTCGCGCAGCGGCATCTCGGGTAGGCCGCGCATGACAAGCGGGGTGGCGCTGCCCCGGGAGACCACGTCCTCGATCAGGATATTGCGGAAGGTGGGGGTTTCGACGGTGGGCTCCGGCGTGGCCTCGGCGGGCTTGCCGTTCGAGGCGTAGAAGAAATTGAAATCGATGGCGGCGGCCTCGATGCCGGTCATGCGGATGCCGGTGATGTGGATGTTTTCGACCACGCCGCCGCGACCGCGGACGGTCTTGAAGCGGAGACCGATGGCGGTGCCGATGAAGGTGCAGTTGCGCACGAGGATGTTGCGCACGCCGCCGGACATCTCGCTGCCGATGGTGAAGCCGCCGTGGCCCTCGTAGACGGTGCAGTTTTCGATCAGCACTTCCTCGGTCGGCACGCCGAGGCGGCGGCCGGAGGCATCTTTGCCGGACTTGATGCAGAGGCCATCGTCGCCGGTGTCGATGATGCAGCCGGTCACGTGGACGCGGCGGCAGGAATCGATGTCCATGGCGTCGCTGTTTTGCGCCCAGCGGTCGTTGAAGATCTTCACGTCGCGCAGGGTGAGGTCCTCGCAGAGCCAAGGGTGGAGGGTCCAGTTGGGGGCGTTGCGAAAGGTGACGCCCTCGATCAACACGCGACGGCAGTCGAGCAGGCGGAGCAGGCGAGGGCGGAGGAAAACGCGGTAGGGTTCGTAGGCGGCGGGGTCCAAGACGCCTTTCGCCTCGAGCGCGTCGGTGGCGTCGGCGCCGTCCAGCGCGGCCTGGGTGGGCCACCACTCGTTGCCCTTGGCGTTGAGCACGCCGCCGGAGGCCACCAGGGCCTTCCAAAACGGCTCGGTGGTCTTGGGTTTTTTGACGTAACGCCAGGCGTCGCCGCCGCCGTCGATCACGCCCGCGCCGGTGATGGCGATGTCCTCGAGTTTTTCGCCGGATAGCGGGGACTGGGTGTCGATGGATTTTTCACCTCGGGCATCGAAGACCCGCACCGGATAGAGCGTCGTGTCGCGGGAAAACTGGACGAGCGCGCCGGCCTCGAGGTGGAGGTTGACGCGGCTGCGGAGTTCGATGGGGCCGGTGAGCCAGATGCCGGGTGGCACGACGAGGGTGCCGCCGCCTTTTTCGGCGAGGGCGGCCAGTGCGCGGGCGAAGGCGGCGGTGTTAAGCGTCTCGCCGTCGGGCACGCCGCCGAATTCGGCGAGGCTGGTCCGGTTGGCGGGGATGATTGGCGCGGCCGGGGCGACCGGCGCGACCGGCGCGGTGACCGCGGCGAAGCACGCGTCGAGGGCGGTGAAGGCGAGCAGGACGCCGAGAAGGAGGCGGGGAGGCAGGGGTAGGATCATGGCGGAAGGTTGGAAACACATGACGGGATGGCGTTACGGATTGAGGGGGGTATCGTCCAAGGTCGCGCCGGATACCTGGGTGAAGTCGAAGCGTGGGCCCTTGGTGATGGTGAGGTTGAGCGTTCGGAAGGTAAGATTCTTGGCGTCGCTGGCGATGACGCCTCGGGTCGAGGCGATGGTCATGTCCTCGAACGTGATGTCGTGGATGGGCGAGTCCTTGAGTCCCGTGATGCGGATCGCGACGGGCGCGCCGACGGCGGCGACGCGACTCACGTGGACGTTGCGGAAAGTCGGGGGAAAATCGTCCACGGGCGCGTTGGGGTCGGAGGAGTAATCCATGTTGAGGATCACGACCTCGCGATGGAGATCGCGGGCGGTGACGTCGCGCACCCAGATGTTCTCGACCACGCCGCCGCGACCGGGGCGGGACTTGATGCGCAGCACGCGGTCGGTGCCCTCGAAATCGCAATCGTGCATGAGCACGTTGCGGACGGAGCCGGACATCTCGCTGCCGACGACGAGTCCGCCGTGGCCGCGTCGGCTGGTGCAGTGGCGCATGACGACGTTCTCGGTCGGGCGGCCGACGCGGCGGCCGTCCTGGTCGTAGTCCGATTTCAGGACCACGCAGTCGTCGCCGGTGGAGAACGTGCAATACTCGATGAGCACGTTCCGGCAGGAGTCGGGGTCGAGGCCGTCGTTGTTGGGGCCGTCGGTGTCGACGTTCACGCGGCGGACGATGATGTTTTCGGAGTAGATCGGGTGGATGGTCCAATTCGGACCGCCGCCGATGGTGAAGCCCTCGAGCAGGATGTTTTTGCATTCCACGAGGCCGATGAAACTGGGGCGGATGGCCGCCTCGCGGGTGCCGAAGACGCGTTTTTCGACCGGCACGCCGGCCGCGCCCATGGCGAAGGACTCCCGGGTCTCCCGGCTTTTCCAATCCCACCAGGCGGCGGCGTTGCCGTCGAGGCGGCCGGGGCCGGTGATGGCGATGTCTTCACAGCCGCGGGCGTAGATCAGCGGCGAGTAGTTGTAGAGTTCGATTCCGCCGGAGCGCACGAAGACGGGCGGCAGGTAGTCCTCCATCACGTCGCTGAACTTCACCACCGCGCCTTCGGCCAGGTGCAGATCGACGCGGCTGCGGAGGTGGATGGGGCCGGTGAGCCACACGCCGGCGGGCACGATCACGCGGCCGCCGCCGGCGTCGGCGACAGCCCGGATGGCGGCGGCGAACGCGGCGGTGTTTTTCACCTCTCCGCCGGGTTTGGCGCCGTGGTTGGCGATGTCGACCATGCGGTCGGGGAAGATCGGGCGCCGGAGCGACGCCATGGGGAAAGGCGCGGCGATGGGGGCGATCACCTCGGCGGGATCGTAGGCGGCGGAGACGAGGGCGGGCAGGAGTCCGGCGGCGAACGCGAGCAGGGCGAGTCGGGCCGCGAGGCGGCCGGGCGGGGAATGCATAGGGGGAGGCGGGCCGCTGAGTCGGGGGTGCCGTCGCGGCGGAAGCACAGCTCGGCAAGGGCAACCGGGCAACGCCGGGCGGCGTGCTCATCGTTGCGCAACGATGAGCGCGGGGGCGGGGGTTGCGCGGCGGTCGGGGTTGGGGCGGATTTGCCGGACCCCTTCATGTCCGTTTCCCCAGCCTCCCCCGCGCCGGGCCGTTTCCGTTGGACCATTTGCGGTCTGCTTTTCGGCTCGGTCGCGCTCAATTACATCGACCGAAACATCATCGGCATCCTGAAGCAGCCGTTGAGTGACGAGTTGCGGTGGAGCGAGCGGGACTACGCGCATATCGCTTCGGCGTTTCAGATGGCGTATGCCTTTGGCTACCTTTTCGGCGGACGGGTGGTGGACCGTCTCGGAGTGAAACGCGGGCTGCCGTGGTTTGTCTTTTTGTGGAGTCTGGCGGCGGCGGGGCACGGGTTGGTCAGCCTGATCGCGCCGGAGGTAAAGTTGACCATCGACCTGACCTGGCTGGGGGCGTCCGCGCCGTGGGTGTTGCCCGCCACGGTGCTCGGCTTCATGTCCGCGCGGGTGGCGCTGGGGCTCACCGAGGGCGGGAATTTCCCCGGGGCGATCAAGGCCGTGGCGGAGTGGTTTCCGGTGAAGGAGCGCGCGCTGGCGACGGGGATCTTTAACGCCGGCACCAACGTCGGCGCGATTCTTTGCCCGATCGTCGTGCCTTGGATCTACGGCCATCTGGGTTGGGCGGCGACCTTCTATGTCACCGGCGCGCTCGGGATCGTCTGGCTGGCCTTGTGGTGGTGGCTTTACGATGCGCCGGAGAAACATCCGCGGCTCTCGGCGGCCGAACTCGACTACATCCGTTCCGGCGTGGTTCCGGTCGAGGAGCCGAAGGCCAAGGTGTCGTGGCTCTCCTTGCTGCGCTACCGCGCGGTGTGGGCCTACCTCGGAGCCAGCGTGCTGGCCGGGCCGGTGTGGGGCATCTACATGTTCTACTTTCCCGATTTCATGCAGAAGACCTTCAAGCTGGGACTGGCGGAGGTCGGCGGGTGGACGGCGGTGTTCTACCTATTCGCCTCGGTCGGCGGCGTGGCCGGCGGCTGGTTGTCGGGGCGTTTTCTCGGGCTCGGCTGGTCGGTCAACAAGGCCCGCAAAACCACCCTGCTCATCTGCGCGGCGTCGGTGGTGCCCATCTGTCTCGCGCCCCACGCGCCGTCCGCCCTGGTCGCGGTGCTCATCGTCGGTCTTGCCGGTTCGGCCCACCAGGGCTGGTCGGCGAATCTCTTCAGCGTGGTGTCGGACACGATGCCGAAGCAGGCGATCAGCTCGACCGTCGGCCTCGGCGGTTTCGTGTGTTTCATGACCGGCGCGGTCGTGGCCGAGACCATCGGGGTGGTGCTGCAGAAAACCGGCAGCTACTCGCTGATCTTCGCCGCCGCCTCGCTGCTCTACGTCCTGTCGCTCGCCATCGTGCAGTTGCTCGTGCCGTGCATCGGCGCCCCCTCGGGCAAACCCAACCCCGCCTGAGCCATGCGCTTTTTCACCGGATTTTTCCTGACCGGTCTCCTCGTTTTCGGCGCCGCCGGGCTTGGTGCCGTCGAGGTGCGGCGTGATGTCGTCTATGGCGAGGCCGGTGGGGAAACGCTGCGGCTCGATGTCGCCACGCCCGACGGGCAAGGGCCTTTTCCGGTGGTTATTCTCGTGCATGGCGGCGGCTGGTCCTCGGGGGATAAGGCGGGCACGGAAAAACCCGGCGGGGGCGCGGACATCAGGCCCTGGTTCGAACCGCTGACCGAGGCGGGCTTCGTCTGGGTGTCGATCAACTATCGCCTGGCGCCGGCCAATCGCTGGCCGGCCTGCCTCGAAGACACCCGCGCGGCGGTGGCGTGGGTGCGCGCGCACGCGGCGGAGTTTGGCGGGGATCCGGCGCGCATCGCGATCATGGGGCATTCCGCCGGCGGGCACATCGCGCTTTTCGCCGCGGTGGCGACCGAAGGCGGCGCGGCTCCGGTGCGCGCGGTGGTGGGCTGCGCGGCGGTGAGCGATCTGGAAGCCGACTCGAAGCGGCGCGGCGGGCCGAGCGCCTCGTTGCAGGCCTTGTTTGGCGTGTCCGCCGAGATGTCGCCGGAAACCCTCGCGCTGCTCGCCGCGCAATCGCCCGTCAACGCGCTGAAGGCGGGTTATCCTCCCGTGCTGCTGCTGCATGGCGACGCGGACAAGACGGTGACGCTGGATCAATCGGTCACCTTCCGGGAGCGCGTCCTCGCCCTCGGCGGCGAATGCGAACTGCACGTGCTGCCAGGCGCCGGCCATCGCCTGGCCGAGTGGTCGGCGAAGGATCCCGCCTGGACGCGGGTGTTTACCGAGTGGTTGCACACCAAGCTGGGGCCGACGCGGGCCGCACCTTGAATGTCGATTTCTCCATGCCGCGTTTTTCTGTTCTCATGATCGCATCCTCCCTGACCGGTCTCCTGCCTGAAATCGTCGCGAGTCCCGCCGCGGCTTCGCCCTGGGTGGCGGACCAAGGGGACGGCACCTACCGCAATCCGGTTTTGCACGCCGACTACTCCGATCCGGACGCGATTCGCGTGGGCGACGACTACTGGATGACCGCGTCGAGCTTCGGTCACGTGCCCGGCTTGCCCATCCTGCATTCGCGCGACCTGGTCAATTGGACCCTGGTCAACCACGCCCTGCCGGCCTTGGTTCCGGTGGACCATTTCGCGCGGCCGCGCCACGGCGAGGGCGTATGGGCGCCGGCGCTGCGGCACCACGCCGGGCGGTTCTGGATTTTTTATCCGGATCCCGACTTCGGCCTCTACGTCATCACGGCGGAGGATCCGCGCGGGACCTGGAGCGAGCCGTATTTGCTGAAAGCGGGGCGTGGTCTGATTGATTCCTGCCCGCTGTGGGACGAGGACGGGCGGGCCTGGTTGATCCATGGCTGGGCCAAGAGCCGGGCTGGCATCAACAACCGTCTGACCCTGCACGAAATGAGTCCCGACGGTAAACGCCTGCTCGACGACGGGCGGGTCGTGATCGACGGCGATCTGCTGCCGGGTTGGACGACCTTGGAGGGCCCCAAACTCTACAAACGCGACGGTTGGTATTACGTTTTTGCTCCGGCGGGCGGCGTGGCCGAAGGTTATCAGGCGGTGTTTCGGTCGCGCGTAATCGGCGGCCCCTACGAAAACCGGATCGTGCTCGCGCAAGGCGGCACGCAGGTCAATGGCCCGCACCAAGGCGCATGGGTGGACACGCCGGACGGGAAGGACTGGTTTTTTCATTTTCAGGAACTGCCGGCGCATGGACGCGTGGTGCATCTGCAGCCGATGACCTGGCGGGCGGACGGCTGGCCGGTGATGGGTGACGACGCCGACGGCGACGGCACGGGCGAGCCGGTGCTGGCGCATGCCAAGCCGGACCTGCCGACGCAGCCGGCGTGCGAGCCGGCGACGAGCGATGATTTCGCGGGCGGGCACCCCGGCCGCCAGTGGCAATGGCAGGGCAATCCCGACGTGGACTGGATCCTGCCGAGCGAGGACGCGGCTGCGGGCCTGCGGCTGCGGGCGGTGCCGGCGGCGGCGGATTCGCTCTGGCTGGCGCCCAATCTATTGATGCAGAAGTTTCCCGCGCCGTCCTTCGCGGCCGAGACCACGCTGGCCTTCGACGATCTGGCGACGGGTGGGCGCGCGGGCTTGATCGTATTCGGTTACGACTACGGCTGGATTGGGATCCGCCGCGGGGCCGACGGAAAAGCCGAACTGGTCCAGGCGCTCTGTGCGGAGGCGCAGAAGGGCGGCGTCGAGCGGGTCGAGGCGACGATTCCATGGCCGGAGGGCCGCGCGGTGCGCCTGCGGGTGACGATCGCGGCCGATTTGTCCTGTCGTTTCTTCTATCGCGAGGCGGAGGGCGATGGGGCCTTCGAGCCGTTGGGCGACGCGTTCACCGCCAGTTCCAGCCGTTGGGTGGGGGCGAAGTTCGGTTTGTTCTGCACGGGTCCGGCGGGCGCGGCGGACTTCGCGGCCTTCACGGTCGGGCGTTGAGCTCTTGGCTGATCAAGGCGCGAGCGGGTTCCAGCGGTCGGCGCCGGCGAGCACGAGTTCGGGCGTGAAGACGGCGGCCTCGGCGGCGGTCGGGGTATGCGCCCAAGGCGCGCGCGCGGACGCGGAGGCGCCGGGGCCGGTGCTGGCGAACTCGGCGTAGAAGGTGGTCTTCTCGGCGGCGGGTTTGTTCCAGTTGTGCCAGCCTTCGGCGCGGATGTTGCCGGCCAGTTCGGTCCGCAGAAAAACGGTTTTGGCGAAATCGCGCCAGGGGCGGCCGAGGTAGACGCCCTTGACCACCTCGGGGCCGGTGGTGACGCGGCCGTCGGCGAAGACGAAGCCGTGTGGCGCGCCCTCGGGGGTGCTCGCGGCGGTGATGTAGCCGTCGCGCAGGCAGTGGATGTGGCAGCGGGAGAAGAAGGCGGTGGCGGCGCC
>JAIXVP010000082.1 GCA_027482905.1 Opitutaceae bacterium | reverse complement strand
CCCTCGAGCACATGGCCGCGATGAAGGACCAGGCCATCGTCTGCAACATCGGCCACTTCGACAACGAGATCCAGGTCGACCGCCTCAAGAAGGCGCCCGGCGTGAAGCACGTGAACATCAAGGCCGGCTACGACGCCTACACCTTCCCGGCCGGCAACACCATCTACCTCCTCGCCGAGGGCCGCCTCGTGAACCTCGGTTGCGCCACCGGTCACCCGTCCTTCGTGATGTCGAACAGCTTCACCAACCAGACCCTCGCCCAGATCGACCTCTGGAAAAACCGCGATGTCTACGCCGTCGGCGTGTATCGGTTGCCCAAGCACCTCGACGAGGAGGTCGCGCGCCTCCACCTCGAGAAGATCGGCGCCGTGCTCACCAAGCTCAGCCCCGCCCAGGCCGAGTATCTCGGCGTCCCGGTCGAGGGCCCCTACAAGCCCGAGCACTACCGCTACTGAGCGGCCCGCGGCTTGACCGGCGGGAGTTTCAAGGCGGCGCGCTTCGGCGTGCCGCCTTTTTTGGTTCATATACCCGGGACGGCCGGCGGCGGGGCGAAGACGACCTCGAGTTTCAACCCGCCGGAGGCGGGGGCGATCGCGGTGAAGCGGACCAGACGGTGGCCGGGGGCCGCGGCATCGTGGGGCGCCGGGCCGGCGGCGGGTGCGGTTTCCCACACGACATCGCCGGGCGAGACCACGCGCAGGTCGAGGCGGCGGCTCTGGCGGCGCAGTCGGACGATTGAGCCCGTGGTTTCCGCCTCGGCGGGCGTGACCAGGGTCCAGGTGACCGCGGCGCCGGGACGGAGGCCGGTGAGTTCGTCGGTCACGGTCAGGCCCCGCGCGTCAACATGGGGGGTGAAGCTCCGGACGGCGCGGGAGACGCCGGCGCCGAGAACGGGGGCGAGGTCGGCGGATACGCCGACGGCGGGCGGGGCGGAGAAATCGGTCAGGCGCACGCGACCGCCGACGCGGTGCGGCGCGTGATCGAGGGTGAGGGTGTTGTGGGCCTGGTTGGTGTAGCGAAAAACCCGCCAACGGTCGCCTTCCTGTTTGCCGTCGAAGATCTGCAAGCCCGCCCTTTCCAGCTCGAAGTAGCCTTGCATGCCCAGATCGTCGGCCCAGCGCACGCCGTCGGTTTCCAAAACGAAGGAGCCACCGTCCATGTGGGCGTGGCTGTCGGCGGGGGAGCCGCCTTTGACCGCGAGGTAAAAGCGATGGGCGGCGTCGCCGGGGCCCCGGAAAACGGCCACGGGCACGGGGCCTTTCCCTTGCCAGGCCTCCCAGCCCGCATCGGCGGCGGCCGGGGGAGTTTGCCAATAAAGCAGGGGGAAAAGCAGACCGGAATCTTCCCGGGCGGGTGGATCGGGCGGGACGAAGGGCGTGAAATGGCGGTGCTGACCGGCGAGCAGCGAGGGATCGCCGAGACGATGGGCGAACCAGAACAGCAAGGGGTCGGGGGAGGGGGATACGCCGCAGTCGGCGAACGTGAACGGCTGGCCGGAGGGCGCGGTCAGCAGGGTCTGGACGCGGGCGCCGGCGAAGAACGCGGCGGTGTCGGGCATGAGCTTCTCGTCCCCGAGGGCCGTGCGCAGGGCGGCGAGGGTGAGGGCGGTGTAGGAGCCGCCGAAGCGCCAGTAGCCGGGGCCCTCGGGGTAGATTCCGTCGGGTTCGTAGGGCTTTAGGCCATACGGGTGGGACGAGGCGAGCAGGGCGAGCATGGCGCGCGCGGCGGCCGGTTCGTCCTCGGCGATGGCGAGCGCGCCGAGGGTGAGACCGCCGAGGCACACCTGGTTCCAATTGTTGTCGCGGGCGTGCCACCAGTTGAAACGCGAGGCGGGGTCGAGGCCGGGGCGAAGGCCTTTTTCGAGGATGGCGGCGCGGAGGACGGCGCGGGTGGCGGGCGGGAGTTCGGCGTGCAGCCAGTCGTAGCCCAGGGCGAGCGCGGCGCTCATCTCGGCGACGTCGAGGAAATGCGCGGGGTTCCAGTCCGGGAAGGCGGCGGCGGCGAGAAGATTGCGTTCGGCGGCGGCGAGGAAGGCCGGGTCGCCGTCCAGGTGATGGGCCGCGCCGAGGAAAATCGCGTCGGCGAGGACGCGTCGCGAAACCCAAAGGAGGCGCTTGCCTTCGAGTTCGCGGCGGGGGGGCGGCGCGGCGAGCCGGCGGCGGGCCTCGGCCAGCACCGCGTCGGTGATGGCGCGGTAGTTCGGGTCGACGGCGGCGAGCGCGCGCAGGCGGGGCCAGTCGGCGGCCGCGACCAACAGCCGGGGATGGTCGGGGCGGAGTTGGACGAGAGGATCGGCGGAGACCGCGTCGCCGCGTTCGCCGGTGTGGGCCGGGGTTGGGATCCGGACGGTCCGGTCGACGTCGGCCGCGCGCGCGGGAGGCAGGCTGGCGGCCAGGCTAAACAGACCGAGAAAAGCGAGAGAACGGGACGAGGGCATCGACGAAGGGGGTGGGGGTTTCGGGGCCTGTCGGCCGGGGACGGCCGCCCGGGCGCTTCAGGGTGAGCCGGCTGACGGGGGTGTGGAGAGCAGGCGATGGATTTCCACCCCCGCAAGCAGCAGTGCGCCGGAACCGTAGGCCTCGGGTTTATCGAGGACGAAAAGGTAGGGGCTTTCGCCGATCGGTTGGACGTGGGTCAGCATGCCGTCGGGGCGGACGTGGGCGACGAGGGCGTCCCAGGCGCGCAGGGCGGAGGGGGCGAAGGTTTCGCGGTCGAGGACGCCGTGGTTGATGCCCCAGGCAAAGGCGTGGCAGAAAAGGGCGGTGCCGCTGGTCTCGCCCTCGGGGTAACGGTCGGGATCGAGCAGGCTGCTGCGCCAGAGACCGTCGGCCGGCTGGAGTTCCCGGACACGCGCGGCGAATTCTTGGAAGCGGGCGACCAGAAGCGGACGTTCGGGGTGATCGGCCGGGATGAGGGGCAGGATGCGGGCGTAGCTGGCCAGGACCCAGCCGTTGCCGCGGCTCCAGAAGATTTTGGCGCCGTTTGCCTCCCGTTGGGTGAAGAAGCGGTCGTCACGCTGGTAGAGGCGCTCGGTCGGGTCGTAGAGGTGGTCGTCGGTCGCCCGCCATTCCCGGAGCATAAACTCGAGATAGGCCTTTTCTCCGGTGGCGGCGGCCAGGCCGGCCCAGGTGGCGGGGGCCATGAACAGGGCGTCGCACCAGGTCCAGCGGTTCCCGCGGGTGGGTTTGACGTGTCTTAGGTCGGTGGTCGCGGGGTTGGCCAGGATGGCGTCGAAGGCGGCGCGGAGCGGCGCGATCATACGCGGCTCGCGATGGCGGGCGTGGAGTTCGAGGTAGGTCTGGCCGATCAGATGATCGTCGGCATGGTAGGGGCGAGGTCCGAGATGCCAGGCGTTCGCCTCGGCCATCTCGAGCAGGGCGCGGTCGTAGTCGGGTTTTGGTGACAGGCCGGCGAGGGCGGAAACACCGGCAAACCCGGTCGCCCGGGCCCAGTGGGTGGTGCGGCGCGGATCCGCCCACGCCAGCTGCCAATCGGCCACGCGCTCGAGCAGCGCGAGGATCTCGGCCGGCTCACGGACGGGCGGAGGGTTTTCCCGGGACGAGGCGGGCGGTGCGGCGGGCGTGTCCGGGGAGGACGGCGAAGGCTGGGCGCAAACGGTGGATGCGAAGGCGATCGTGGCGAGTGCCAGCCTTAAGAGACGGTGATGGTGGGGCATGGGGTGGTGCCTTCATGCATGCCGATGCTCCCGGGGCGGGGCAAGCGAGGGGTAGGACGCGCCGGGAGTCCGGCTGGCCGCGTGTGCTCGGTTGCGCGGGGATCTCGGCCCCGGAACGGCCGGGCGATTCATCGAGGGGAGCACACCGTTTGTCGAAGGTCACCGCGCGGCTTGGCCGGCTGCCTGACACGGAGATGTTATCCGTGAGCGACAGCCTCGAGGCACCGGCGTTTTCGACCTATTGTCACTTCGGGTGCGGGGCCGGTGGTCGGATTTGGTTCCCACAAGTTCGAGTGACGGCTCTGTCTTCGACCGTCCGGGGATCGTCGGGTTGTTTGGTGGTTATTCCGGGGCGAGGGTGTCGGGCTAGTTTCTGCGGTTGTGCCCCGCCGTCGAGTTGCGTCGGGTCGAGACCCGCGGCGCGCAGCTCGGCGAAAATGGCGTCGGAGGTCAGGGAGGGCAGGGCGGTCTTCCGGGCGAGGATCCAGGCAAGGGACGTGGCGGTTTCACACCCCAGAGATCGAGGTATCGATCCAGGTCGAAGGGGTCGACGGTGGCAGAAGGGGGTCTGGGTTGGGTCGAGCAGGCGGATAACCCGAGCGTCACGGGCAAGCGGAGCAGAACAGTGGGGGAATGGCGTCTGCCGCTGGAAGGCAGGGCGGCAGCATACGCAAGCAGGACTCAACCTGGAGCGGGAAGGCAGCGCTCGGCTGTTGGCCTCCGAGCGCTGGAGCGAAGCGGACTTCGGTAGGGTTACATTTCGGCGTCTTCACTTCAAATTGAATTGAATTCCGTTGAAGGATGCCAATCGTTGGAGGCGTTGAACAAGTTGAATCCAATTCCCCGGACAGTAACGGTTGCCAGCCGTCCGCCTAACGGACTGGAGATGGTCAGTCTGACCCCTTTCGAGACGGAAATCGTCGCGGTGTTTGTAGACTTAGTGCTCTTGCTCGGACTGCCCAAGTCGGTGGGGGAGATCTACGGTTTGCTCTTCGCTTCCGCGGAGCCGCTTACCTTTACCGAAATCGAGCAAAAGCTCGGTTTGAGCAAGGGGTCGGTCAGCCAAGGTCTGCGCGCTTTGCGGGAGATAGGGGCCGTCCACGAGGCCGATCACGACACCGATATTGAACAGCCGGTAGGCGAGTTCAGGGCTCCCGCCCGCGTCGCCCGATGGCAGGCGGTGGTCGAGCTCCGGCAACTCGTCGGAGCCTTATTGCGGGATCGTCTGACCCCTTACCTGCACAGTCAGGATACACATATCGAGCGCGCCGCCGCGTGTTTAAACGAGCTCGACCTGAGTTCGGATCCGGTTAACCTGCAGATGCTTAGAAACCGCCTGAACAAGTTGCAAACCTGGCAAACCCGCGCCCGCACGTTTTTGCCCCTGATCGGCAAATTGATCTGAACCCGGGATACGGTTTCCTGCGCTTTCCGCCCCCTTTCCCAACCCCTCAACCCACCCCTCCACCACCCATGAAAGCAGTTCTCCTGGCCGGCGGTCTCGGCACACGCATCAGCGAAGAAACCCATCTCAAGCCCAAGCCCATGGTCGAGATCGGCGGCAAACCGCTGCTCTGGCACGTGATGAAGATTTACTCGGCCCACGGTATCAATGACTTCGTCATTTGTGCCGGCTACAAGGGTTATGTCATCAAGGAGTATTTTGCGAATTACTTCCTGCACATGTCGGATGTCACCTTTGATATGAAGGAAAACCGCATGGAGGTGCATCACCGTCGCTCCGAGCCGTGGCGCGTGACGATAGTCGACACCGGCGAGGCCACCATGACCGGCGGTCGTTTGAAGCGGGTGCGCGAATACCTGGGAGACGAGACGTTCTGTTTTACCTACGGTGATGGTGTGGGCGATGTGAATATCACCGAGTTGGTGGCCTTTCATAAAGCCGAGGGCCGCCGGGCCACGCTGACCGGCGTGCAGCCTCCGGGTCGCTATGGCGCGCTCGGTATCGAGGGTAACGCCATCACCAGCTTCCAGGAAAAACCCGAAGGGGACGGCGGCTGGATCAACGGCGGGTTTTTCGTGCTCGAACCGTCGGTGATCGATCTGGTTGAAAGCGACGCCACCATCTGGGAGCGCAAGCCCTTGGAGGCGCTCGCCAAGTCGTCCCAGTTGAGCGTGTATAAACACTCGGGCTACTGGCAGCCGATGGATACCCTTCGCGAGAAGCAGCAGCTTGAGGAGCATTGGGCCTCCGGTAAGGCTCCCTGGAAGGTCTGGAAATAATATATCGGTTTCCACCATGGCCTTCGCCGAAACTTATCGTGGGAAGCGTGTGCTCCTTACCGGACACACCGGGTTCAAGGGCGCTTGGCTGGCCGAGTGGCTGCTCGCGCTTGGAGCCGAGGTCACCGGCTTCGCCTTGCCGCCGCCCACCCGGCCCTCTTTGTTTGGTCAACTCGGGCTGGCCTCGCGCATGCGACACATCGAGGGCGATGTCCGCGACCTTGCCGCCGTTCGCTCCGCCGTTGAGGCCGCGCAGCCGGATTTTGTTTTCCACCTCGCCGCCCAGCCATTGGTGCGCCTTTCGTATGAACAGCCGACCGAGACCTTCGCCGTGAATGTCCTCGGCACGGCGAATGTGCTGGAGGCCGTGCGGTTGGCCGCCGATTCCGCCCGACCCTGCGCGGTGGTCGCGATTACCACCGATAAGTGCTACGAAAACCGCGAGTGGGTGCACAGTTATCGCGAGGAAGACCCGATGGGAGGCTACGATCCCTATAGCGCCTCCAAGGGCGCGGCCGAGCTGGTGATCGCTTCTTATCGTCGATCCTATTTTTTGGAAAACGCGGAGAACGGAAAAGCGGAAACTTGGAAAGTTCGTCTGGCATCCGCCCGGGCGGGCAATGTCATCGGCGGCGGCGATTGGGCCTTGGATCGTATCGTGCCGGACTGCATTAGGGCTTTGGCAAAGGGGGATGTCATCCCGGTTCGCAACAAAGTCGCCACCCGCCCCTGGCAGCACGTGCTGGAACCGCTTTCCGGTTACCTGTGGCTGGGGGCCGCCTTGGCGCAGCCGTTCGGATCGCATATCAAGTTCCCCGCGTCCAGTTACGCCAGCGCCTTCAACTTCGGCCCCGAACTTGCCTCCAATCGCACCGTCGCCGAATTGGTGCAGGAAGTGATCAAGCACTTCCCGGGGCGCTGGGAGGATCGCAGCGACTCCCACGCCGTGCACGAGGCCAAGTTGCTTAACCTCGCGATCGACAAGGCACACCATCTTCTCGGCTGGGCTCCCGTCTGGCCCTTCGCCGAGACCATCGGCGAGACCGTCGCTTGGTATCGTGGCGCGCTCAATCTCGGCGCACCCGACCAAACGCTCAATTCCACCACCCCGCCTTTCGCCAATCCACGCGAGCTCACCCAGCGCCAAATCGCCGCCTACACCGAGGCCGCGCGCGTCGCCGGAGTCGCGTGGGCGCGGACGGAAAACGCGTGAACGCAGAAAAAGCTGAAAATTTGAAACGCTGAAACGAGGAAACACAAACCTGGGACATGTCTCGATTATCGGAAGAACTTCGCCAGCGTTGTAAGGCTTACGCATCATGCGTGATTCGATTGTATATTGCGCTGCCCAAGGGGCGCGAAGAGGTCGCCATATTGGGCAAACAATTGTTGCGAGCCGGCACTTCGGTCGCGGCCCATTCGCGCGAGGCCTCTCGTTCGCGTTCCGAGGCTGAGTTCATATCCAAGCTGGAGGTTCTCTTACAAGAAGCTCACGAATCGGCACTTTGGCTCGAACTACTCCAAGAGGATTGCGGTGTGTTATCCCCCTGAGCTCACCGCACTGCTCACCGAAAACGGCGAGCTCATCGCCATCT
>JAIXVP010000391.1 GCA_027482905.1 Opitutaceae bacterium | reverse complement strand
GTAGGTGGCGTCGAGGCCGGCGGCGAGCGAGGCGGTCAGCAGCGTGCCGTCGGCGAGTTTACCGGTGAGCTTGAGCAGGCCTGTGGGGGCGATGCTCACGCTGGCGTAGCTCGCACCCGAGGGGGCGGTCGCGGACGGGGTGGGGTTGACCAGCGCCAGGGTGTAGGTGCCGGCGCTCGTGACGGGCGGCAGGGTGGGGCCGCGCACCTTGCGACCAGAGCCGCCCGAGGCGAAGACCTCGCTCGTCGAATTGCGCAGGACCTCGAACGAGCAACCGCCGGCGCGATCGATGAAGGCGGAGACGGTGTAGGTGGCCGTCCCGACCACGCGGGTGAGATTGTCGATGGAGAGTTGGTTCGCGCCGACGGTGGCGGCCTCGCCGGCGAGGGCGATGGGGGCGGCTTCACGGGCGAGCAGGAGTTGTCCGGTGAATTTCCGGGAGACGCCGGTGAAGGTGAGCACGGCCTTGCCGATCACGGTGCCGTCGCGCGGGGCGACCAGCAGCGTCTCGTAGGTGCCGGCGTAGCCCTGCACGGTGAGCGTGCCGGGCACGTAGACGAAGGTGTAGTTGGCGGAGGTGGCTCCGGCGGCGGTGATGGCGTAGACGCCGTCGGGGCTGGAGGCGGTGGCTTTGGTGGTGGCGACCGGCGTCTTCGTCAGCACGCCCGGGGTGGTGGCGGTGTCGTTGCCCACGAAGCCGCTGTAGCGCAGCGTGAGGGCGGGGTTGGCGGAGTTGTCGGGGCGGGAGGCGTCGGCGACCGTGACGGTGAGGGTGGCCTTGGCGACGGTGAAGGTCTGGGAGACGTCGGGGGCTTTTTTGTAGGTGGCGTCGCCCGCTTGGGAGGCGCGGACCACGACTTTCCCCGCGCCGGTGAAGGCGAGTTTGCCGTCGGTGATCACCCCGGGTCCGGAGACGACGGTAAACGTGACGGTTAATTTGGAGTCGGCGGTGGCGGAGAGCGTGCGGGGCGCGTCGCCATAAGTGGCGGGCGCGGGAGCGGCGAAGGTGATTTTCTGCGCGGTGGTCGGCGTGACCGGTCCGGGAGGCGGGGTGGTGCCGCCGCCGCTGCCGACGACGCCGAACACGCCGGAGAAGCCGAAGATCGCGCCGGAGTAGCTCGCGCGGAAGGCGAAGCCGCCGCGATCGTTTAACACCGAGCCGGGCATGTCGGCGGTGGCGGTGTAGTTGGTGGGACCGGTGGCGGGCGCCGTGATGCCGGTGAGGGTGAAGGACCGGGCGGAGGTGGTGATCACGGTGCCCTGGGTGGCGACCAGGTCCAGCGCGGCGGCGGTGCCGAAGAAGATCGCGGGCGAGGTGGACTGGCTCGTGCCGGGGATGAAAGTGGTCGGCGCGTAGAGGATCTGGCCGGCGTCGTTAAAAAACACGCCGTCGGAGTTCTGCATGGTCAAAATTCGGCCGCCGGTGAGACCGGTCAGGGCTTCGCCGTCGAGGGCGATCTTGGTCAGGGCGGCGCCGGGGCTGGCCTGGTGGAGCAGGGCGTTTTTGAACACGCCCGGCGTGACCTCGACCGAGGCGATGAAGAGCATCGCGCCGGAGGCGTTGATGAGCGGGGCCTGGAAACTGGAGGGGCCACGGAAAACGGCCTGCGGGCCCACCGAGGGGATGGCGTCGTTGCGGGCGACGACCTTCACCGCGCCGCCGGTGCTGGTCCAGCGGTAGACCGCGCCCTCGGAGCCGAAGGTGTAGGTGTAGAGCGCGACGGTGCCGCTTTCGTTGATCGAATACGCGCCGACTCCCCCGATCGCCGTTTCGAGGCCGGGCAGGACGTCGCGTGATTTGGCGATCAGGGACAGCGTGCCGTTTTGGCCGAGGTAGAGGGCGGGGCGGGAGAGTTCGCCCGTTTTGGTGGCGGCCTCGTAGAGGAGGAATTGTCCGGCGGCATTGGCTCCGGTCGGCGTGGTTCCCTTGAGGACGTAGCCGTCGGGCAGGCCGGGGGCGGCGAGTCCGCCGGTCTGGGTGGCCTCCCACGCGCCGTTGCGATGGATGCCCACGTATTCCTTGTAGGGCACGGCGTCGGTGGCGGTGCGCGTGCGGATGAGCGGGCGTCCGCCGCGTGTCACGTTGAGTTCGGTGGGCGTGTAGAAATTGGGCGAGAAGCTGAAGTTAGCGGTCGCCCAGGTGGTGCCGGTGCCGGGCAACGCGTCGCCGGTCTGGATGAGTTTGGTGAAGGCCCCCGGGGTGCCGGTGGCGAGCACGTAGCCGACGCCCGCGCCGGGGGTGGTGGACGCGAGGTTGCCGAGCACGAGGTATTGCCCGGCGGCGGGGGAACCGAGCAGGTTTGCGAGCGTGCCGAAGTTCACGGACTGGCCGGAGGCGAGGGTGAGGCCCGAGATGGTGCCGGCGGAGGCGCCGAGGCGGACGAGGGCGTTGCTGTTGCCCACGATCAGGCCGGGGGTGGAGTCGTTGAAGCCGAAGGCCCCGCCGACAAAGGAACGAGGCGCTTCGAAGTTGATGCCGGAGTAGGTGCCGCCGCCGGGGGCGGTGGCGTTTGGCAGGGCGAGAGGAACGACGGTGACGGCGGCCGGGAGCGACAAGGCCAGGGCCGGAAGCGCCAGGAGGGCGGCGAGCCGTCGGGCTCCGCCCACGATCAGGACCGCGCGAGGGCGGAGGAATTGAATCAACGGGTTTCGGGATGAGGCGAGGGTCGGCCGGATGGACATTCGCGCGCACGGAGAAGCGATTTTCCGGTTACGCGAATCATTTGTGATAATTTCCGTTCTCGGCCGTTGTCCGGGGATCTCACCCGGCGAATCGGCCGAGCTGCGCTCCGCGCGATCAGGCTTCGGCGGAGGCCGGGGCGGCGAGGGTGGCGCCGGCGCGCAGGTCGCAGTCGAGCAGGATATGCTGGTGCGAGTCGTAGCGCTTCATCGCCAGGTCGAGCAGGCGTTTGCCGCCGGTCAGGCCGATCTGGTGGTAGGGGATTTGCACCGTGGAGAGCAGGGGCGCGCCAGCCGGCCGGGCGATGCCGTCGAAGCCCGCCACGGATACGTCCCGCGGCACGCGGAGTTTCTCTTTCTTAAAATGCGCGACGAGGTCGTAGGCCTGGTGGTCGGCGGCGCAGATCCAGGCGGTGACGCCGTCGCGGGTGCGCTCGACCGCGCGGGCGTGGGCCTGGTCGACGTCGAGGGGATGGCGCGGGCCGGCGTTGATCACGTCGGCGGGGTTCAGCTCGAGGCCGAGGGCGGTGAGTTTTTCGACGAAGGCGCTGTAGCGACGAAGCGCCCAGCTCGCCTCGACCGGGTAGCGCCAGGTGAAGAAACCGATGCGGCGGTGGCCGAGGCGGTGCAGCTCGTCGACCAGCCGGCTGATGCCCC